>NZ_DKLM01000167.1:0-45755 GCF_002455975.1 Clostridium sp. UBA6640 | reverse complement strand
GAAACATTCCAAAGTATGACTAACATTAAGGTAATTATAGATAGAGATGAGTACAATATTCCAGTACAGCTAAAGAGACTTTGCGGAAGAACTACTTACTTTGATGGGACACCAGTAAAGAATCCAATAGCTTTAACTAATAATGATATTAAAGTTATAGGAAATGAAGAAGGATATTATGAAATATGTTTAGCTGAGAAAGAGGAGTATATAGCAATATTTAATAAAGATTATTCTAAAGAAGCCTTAGAATGCTGGTTATATGATGTTAATTTAATTGAAAATATAGAGTTAGATGTAAGAATAGATAAATTTGAAATTTATGGGTTGCACGGATGGTATGGTGAACATAGTGTTAATATACATTTTGTTCCAATATCTTTAACAAAAGTATTAGAGAATATGAAATATGTAAGTGATGAATCGGATAAAAACAATAATATTTGGTCAGAAGTAAGTGAAGAAGATATAAAAATTTATATAGGTGATGTGGAACAAAAAATAGTGGCATTTAGAGAAGTTGAAGATTTTTTATGCTATGAAGATAAAGGAAAGATTAGTAGACCAGCCTATTTAATTAGCATTGCAAAAGAAACTATGGTCAATGATGTTATAAAAGTTGTTATTAGCAATAAAGCATTGAAAGATAATAAAGAAATAATTGAAAAAGGTGAAAGCTATTATTTTGGATTTTTAAGATAAAAAATATTTAATTAAAGAAACTAAGTTTATTTAATTATTGTAAAAAACATAACTTTATGAAGAAAATTATAGTTTTAGGGGGAAGAACATATGGCTATAAGAGAAATCTTATTATTAGGTAATGAAAAATTATATCAAGTATCAAGTGAAGTGAAAAAAGAAGAATTAGAAGAAGTGAAAAAAATAGCTGAAGATTTGCACGATACTTTAATAGAATTTAGAAAAAAATATAAATGTGGAAGAGCAATAGCAGCACCACAAATTGATGTATTTAAAAGAATTATTTACATGTATATTGATAAACCAGTAGTATTTATTAACCCTAAGCTGCAGTTTGTTGATGAAGAAAAATTTGAACTTTGGGACGATTGTATGAGCTTTCCAAAACTAAAGGTTAAAGTTTTAAGATATAAAAAATGTAAAATTTCTTATAAAGATTTATTATGGAATGATTGTGAAATGTTGCTTTCTGATGATTTATCAGAACTATTACAACATGAATATGATCATTTAGATGGAATACTAGCAGTGCAAAGAGCAATTAATGATAAATCACTTAAGATGGAAATATAGATTATAGTATTAAAACACTTCATAGTTTAACATTACATTTAACTGTGAAGTGAGGATAAAAAATGAGATTAAAATTAATTATAAATTTTAATCTCATTTTTATTAATACTATAGAGTATATTTTATTTTAGTTCCATTATAGTTTCCTTTTTACCCTGTAGATGATTTAAATATCTAGATAGTGTAAAGAAATAGTCAGATAATCTATTTACATATTTATAGCTAGCCCCTACATCTATATTTCTTTCATGAATTAATTCAACGAAAGCTCTTTCGGCTCTTCTAGTTATAGCCCTTGCTACATGTGCATAAGTCCCTTCTGGAGAGCCACTGTATAAAATAAAGTGAGTTTGTGCCGGCATTGAATTAGTCATTTTATCAATAGCTTCTTCAAGAGCAGTAACATCCTCTGATTTAATTTTAGGTTCTTTAAATTCTAAGGAGATTTCCACACCAGTTACATATAGTTTATGTTGAATTTCTTCTAAGAAAGTTGAAATTTCTTTTCTAGCAGAAGGTTTAATACCTTGATTTAAACAAAGCATAGAATTTAAATATCCTACATGACTATTTAATTCATCTATATGCCCTTGAACATCAATTAACAAGTCGCATTTTAATAGTCTGTTTCCAGCTAGGTTAGAAGTTGAACCTTTGTCTCCACCTTTTGTATAAATACCCATAGTTATCACCTCTAAAATTATATATTTATATTATTAATCTATTTTAGTATGTATTTAATTATATCTTAATTATACACTAAATTGCAGGAGGGATAAAGATTATTAGTTGATAAAGGTAATTAATTAAGTAATTATTAGCAAATATTTTTTAAAAATCAATAAAATATTAAAAAGGATTGGTATTTAAATACCAATCCTAGAGAATTATAAATTATTTATAATATATAAAATTTTATTATTTAATCTCATTAAGAGAATTAGTATCAAACGCTATAGTGAGTTAATAGAAGCAAGATTAGAATAGGGAGAAAAGAAGTAATAAAGAAAGTAGGTCATCGCCTTCATTGCCCCAATCATTACTCCAATCGTCTCTTCTACAATGTCTTCTTTCGCATCTTCTTTCGCATTTTCTTTCACATCTTCTTCTGCACTTTCTTCTACATCTTCTGTCTCTATCACAGCGATCGTCAAAATCACAGAATCCAAATAAACCATCACACATTATTAATTACCCCCAACTAATTTATAATTATTATCTTTAATGTCAAAATTATGAATGGCTTGTCCATTTATAATTACTCCTACTCATAATATATACATATTATGAAAAATTGTGATTAAAGATATGCATATAATAAAAAATATATAATAAAAAACTAGATTAAAATATAATTTTCTTGATTTCATAATGTATATATTAAAAGAATAGATATATGATATTAATTAGAAAATATAATAAATAGTTAAAATGTTATATAATGAAAAAATTACTATATAATCAACAAAAAGAAAGGATGTGATAAATTCATATCCTTTCTCTGTAAAAGGGGCTTAATTGTATGAATAATATAATATTATAAATATTTATATTCTAATAGAATTAGATAAAAGTTATTGGAGTTTTAAATAAAAGTTATTACCTTTTATAGTAAAGCCATTATTTTTATAAAAATGTATTCTATCATCATTAATATCTCCTTCAGAAATAGAATTACTTTTACTATAAAGCATTTGAGTTTTAAATTCCTTGCTTAAAGATAAATTTCCTTCTTTGAGTTTTTTATCTAATATATGATTAAGTTCAGGGATTAAAGTTTTAATTAAATATTGAAGTGCAGTTGCACCTCTGTCTGAATCTTTTTCCTTTCCAACTTCTAAAGTTTTAAGCTCAAGTACAGAAGTAAAATTATTGCTATATCCTAAAGTCATTTGAATATAATTACCTTTTTGCGATAAAGATTTATACTCACCATAAAAACCATAAATTTTGAAATTATTTGCGGTATAAGAAAAGTCTGGCGAATTTATATGGCAAAAAAAGGCTATAGGACTTCCCTTTTTATCTTTAGAGAAGTGAAAATACGGTCTTTCTACATTTGAGTAATCAATCCTACAATCCTTTAAAAATTTATTTAAATCCTTTACTACATTTATATATTTGTTATAGTTTTTACAATTACTTTCTATATTTTGAATTATTTTATTGCTTATAAATAATTGTTCTATAATAGTATCTTCGGTAGGATAGTTGATATTTGATAGATGAATACTATCTAAAATATCTTTAGACACAATATCTTCTAAAGAAATATAAGAAAGATCACTACATAGTATTTCATGTATATATTTACAGTTCAAGCATAAATATTTAAATCTATTTAATTTAATAGAGGTTTCAATTTTTGCATTTTCTAATATTTTATTATATTCCCTTAAAGTGTCTAAGGTTTTTTCGGTATTATTTTTACTTATGACAGATAGAAATATATGTTTAAAAGAATACTTCATAAAAACGCTCCTTTCAAAATGGAGATATCGTTAGATTATATGAAGTATAAAGGCTTAATTATTCTTATTTTCAAATAAATTTTATAATCATAAATATTAATTTCATAGAATATATTTATATATTAGAAATTTTATGGAGGAAATCAACTTGATTGTAAAGTTAAATGAAAGCCATAGTGAGAAATTAGAAGAGTTTCTAAACAAAAATAAAGAAATTAATGTTTGTATTATAGGATGTTTAGAGAAATTTGGTTTTGATGATAGGTTACAAGAGATATGGGCTGAATTTGATGAAAATTACAATTACAGAGCTATACTATTAAGACATAATACTCAATTTTATTTTCACTCTATAATAGAAGAGTACGATACAGAAGGATTTTGCAGGATTATAAATGGTTATAAAGATAAAGAGCAGATTTGGGGAGAACTTATTTCTATAACTAAGTTATTATCTGTATTAACTTATGATAAAGTAAAATTTAATCAATTTGCATATTTAGATAATTTATTATTAATAAAAGAAAATGCTTCAGTGATAAAGGCAAATCTGGAGGATGCAGAGGAAATTTATAGTCTTAGAAAGACAATAGAGGAGTTTGATGATTTTAAAACATCACCTGCTAGTATTAAAGCAGCAATTAATAGCGGCTTTGGAAGGGTGTATTGCATTAAAGAAAATAATAAAATTTTAGCTTCTGCAGCGACTACGGCAGAAAGTAAAGAGTTGGCAATGATAGTTTCGGTTATGACTCACAATAGCCATAGGAATAAGGGATATGCAATGAGTTGTGTTTATAAGATATGTAGGGAACTTATAGATGAAGGAAGGACCCCCTGCTTATTTTATGATAATCCTAAAGCAAAAAACATATATAAAAACTTAGGGTTTGAGGATATAGCGGTATGGGTCATAGTTAATTTCTAAGAGTGTATTTATTGGATAAACCACATTTTTCATTTTTTTATGAAAAATGTGGTTTTTGATGTTGACAAATCCAAAAATAACAAATATAATACAAATAGATGGTAATGATAATCAATTTCAGTTAAAAGTGATTTTCGTAAAGGAAGTGTTATTATGAGTAAAGTTTCAATAATTTATTGGAGTGGTACAGGAAATACAGAAACTATGGCTAACTTCATTGCAGAAGGCGCTAAAAGCGAAGGAGCAGAAGTAGAAGTAAAAGCTGTCTCAGATGCAGCTACTAGTGATATAGATAGTGCAGACGTGACTGCTTTAGGATGTCCTTCAATGGGTGATGAAATTTTAGAGGAATCAGAAATGGAACCTTTTATAGAATCAATAGAAACCGCTGTAAAAGGAAAAAAAATAGCCCTATTTGGTTCGTACGGATGGGGAGATGGAAAATGGATGAGAGATTGGGAAGAAAGAATGACTGGTTATGGTGCAATTGTGATAAATGAAGGATTAATTGCTAACTATACACCAGATTCAGGCAAAGAACAAGAGTGTTTAGAGCTTGGTAAAGAATTAGCAAAGTAGTTTTAACATCATCAAAATATTAAGGGAGTGATTACAGTGAAGTTAGCAGTTAAAGCTTTTAGGGAAAAAATAAATACTTTAAATGATGTAGAATATATGTTTAATGTGATAGCCTATAACATTGCCCCTACAATTAAAGGGCTTAAGGCTGCTACCACTGTAACCCTATGTAACCATGATAAAAACATGTGCAATAACTGGAAGGGTTATAAACATGAATTATTAAATAGATTAAAGATAAAAGCCTTTGAGTTAAAAGAAACAAATAATGCAGTAGTAGTACTATTTTATAATGAAGAGTTATTAAATAATAGATTAGAAGATAAAAGAGTTACAAATTTTTTAGTACAGTTTGGCTATGAACCAAATATGTCTATAACTGAAAAGCTAGAAGTATTGAAAAAAAGATATGATATTTCAATTTGTCCTCACGAAATGGGAATATTTTTAGGATTTCCACTAAATGATGTACAAACATTTATAGAAAGTCCACATAAGGAATGTTTACTTTGTGGATATTGGAAAGTGTATTATGATAGAGACTCTGCCTTACAAACTTTTAAATACTTTGATGAAGCAAAACTAGAAATAGTAAATAGCATTTGTCAGGGTAAAAAACTATTCGAGGCTATAGAAGTATTATCTATAGCCTCATAGGAAAATAGGTCAAACAATCTTCTTTAAATATATAATATTTTTTAGTACATGATATACAAACAAACTTATAAAATCCACAGTTTTATCTAAAAATTGGTTAAAGCTGTGGATTTTATTTTAAATAAATTCAATATAAGATTTTATTTAGTAGGCTAATCATCTATTTTTTGGATTTATAGGAATTATAGAGGAAATTTGAAAAGTTTGTAGAAATATAATGTAAGTTTTATTAATTATATTTTCATTATAATTTAAGTACAAATTAAATAAATTTATAGTCATTTATATAAAAATATATTAATTAGTAGGGGTATAAAAGTGTAATGCAGGGAAATAATATGGTATTACCTAAAGTTACTAATTATAGTTTAAAATAATAATCAATATATACAATATCTATTTCTCTATGAAGCTTGCATGTACTTTATAATATACTTAATTCTATTAAAGAATTTATAATAAATCTAAAGAAAAAAGTAGATTTTGATATATTTAATGACACTATAGAAAAAAGAACAGAAATGAATCTATCTAAATTTTTTGATGAATAGATTTTTGAGATAAAAACCTTTAAATATGTTGCTGATGAATTAAAATTTAATGAAATTTTGACAAAACATAATAAAAAGGTATAATAAAAGGCAATTTACATTTTAGTTGATGTATAATGGAAAAATTTATAATATATATTTAATTATTTTATATTGTAAAGTTTGATTGTGAGAGTTAATTAAAGTAAGAAACAAATTTAAATTTCACATAGCTTTAAATGTATCTTCTTAAAATGTAATTTTTACTAAATATATTAATAAAGATAGGTGATAATATGTCAAAGGAAAGAGCACAAGCAGTTATAATTGAAGAAGATAGCGTGTTACTTGGTATTGGTAAAATTAATGGGCAAATTAGACACTTTTTTATTAGTGGAAAAATGCATGAGGGAGAAACCCCAGAAGAAGCTGTAATTAGAGAACTGAGGGAGGAAGCTAATGTAGAAGGGAAAATCATTTTTAATATAGTTGATAATACTTATTTAATAGATATAGGAAATCAAATTCCGATTTTAGGTTATATTTCTAAAGAAGAGGATGACTTGGAATTTTCCGAAAGGACATTAGAGGATATAAAGTATATATCACTAGATGATTATGAAAGCTTTAAGGACATAGATATAAAATATTTTATTTTTCTAGAGAGAAAGTGTAAAGCCTTAAATTATTATCCAATATGGTATGAAAAATTAAGAAATTTAATTGAGCATTATAAAGTGTAGCTTAATTTTTAATGGTTAATATTTATTAAGAGATTAGAAATTATAAATGGAATTAATTCTGAGAAATTAATTCCATTTATTTTGTTACAATATTGTAAGATTGGACTTTAAAAATGTAAGTCTGATGAATGGACTAAAAAGTACTATAAATATAAAATTATAGTAGAATACAGATGGGTAAATTTAATTTATATATATGAGGAAGTGTTTTAGGAGGTAATGGGAATGAAAAGTATAAAAAAACTTGTATCTTTAGCAATAGCATCAATGATAATATCAGGAATGCTAGTTGGATGTGGAAATATTACAGCAAGTAGCGCTGATAATTCTAACAGTTTTATAAATTATAAAATAGATGCAAATTTAAATGAAAAAGATCAAACTATAACAGCAGAACAAAATGTTAAGTTTAAAAATATATATAAAGATGAATTAAAAGAGATATCATTTAATGTTTTTGCTGATGCTTATAATAAAAAAGAAACACAAACTGAAATGTTTAGAAATAGTAATGAAAAGATAGCAAAGGAGAATCCAGATAAAAAGCCGGAAGACTTTTTAGGAGGAATAGATATAAAATCTATTAAAAGCAGTGATGGAAAAGAATTAAAGTTCACAAAAGAAAATCAAGTATTAAAGGTAGAACTAGAAAAAGTATTGAAAAATTCAGAAGAAATTTCTTTTGATATAGAGTTTGAGGTAAAAATTCCTTTTGGAATGAATAGATTATCATATTACAATGATGTTTTCTCAGCAGTTCATTGGTATCCAGTAGTTGCGGTATATGATGAAAAAGAAAAGAGATGGAATGAGATTCCTTATAGTAAAGATTTCGAGACAGATTATTTCGAGTCATCAAATTATGAAGTGAATTTGAATGTTCCTAAAGAGTTTAATGTGGGCATTACAGGAGCTGAAACGGAAAAAATAGAAGGAGACAGAAAAATAGTTTCAGCTAAGGCTGAAAATACAAGAGAATTTGTTTTCTTCGCTAGTAAAGATTACAAAAAAGCTAGTAAGACCAAAGATGGGATTACTGTGACTATTCATTATTTAGGTGGAGATGAGAAAAAAGATAAATTAATGAATGAATATATAGATGAGGGTTTTAGTGCTATTGAGTTCTTTGGTAAGAAATTTGGTAAGTATCCATATAAGGAATTTGATGTATTTGAATCATATGTTGAAGGCGTTGCTATAGAATATACAGGAGCAATACAATTAGGAAGATTTAATGTAGACGGAAATAATCCTAAAGAGAATTCAGTGTTTATTCATGAAATAGCTCACCAATGGTTCCATGGTATTATTGGAAATAATTCAGAGACAGAATCTTTCTTAGATGAAGGCTTTGCAGACTTTTCAACATACTACTATTTAGATAAGACTCAGGGTAGTGAAAATGGCTTTGAAAGTATGTTACTTTATGAGAGTGGTCCAGCAAATAAAAAAATTACTTCCACTAATAAAGAAGTTGATGGAATGTTTAGCCAAGTTTATTATGATAGAGGAAGAACAGCAGTATATGAGCTTTATAAAAAAGTTGGTGAAGAAAAATTTGATAAGCTTATGCAAACTTATTTTAATAAATATAAGTTTAAAAACTCTACTATAAAAGGATTAATAGAAACAATAGAAGAAGTTTGTGGTAAAGATATGGCAGACCATTTTAATGATATAATAAACGATCCTAATTTTGATTTAAGCGATGAATATAAATTATCACCAGAAAGACAGGTAGAATTGCAAGCTAAAAGTATAAAGGAATTATATGACAGTTTATTCCAGATGGAAAGTACTCCAGAGCTTTCTTTGGCTAGAATTATGCATAGAAGATTAAATGAAGAAAAAGTCACATTAGTAAAAGCAACAGGAGTTTCAGAAAAAGAAAATATAGCACAAAATAAATTAATTGAAAAACTTACTTTACAATATGAAATGATGAATGTGAATTTTGAAGTTGTAGAAGATAATAAAATTGATGATAATGCAATAAAAAATAGCAATTTAATAATATTAGGAAATTCATGGAGCAACTCTTTTTATAAGAAAATAGAGAATAAAATAAATAAAAAAGTTACAAAAGAAGGCTTTACTTCAGATAAAAATGTTAAAAATGAAAATATATTTGGAGCATTTATGGATAAGAATCCTGAAAATGAAGAATACTTAGCAGAAGTGATTTTTTGGAATGGTGAAATATCAGATGATGAAAATTTTGAGAGTACTTCTCAAGATATAGTTACTAAAAGTACATCATTTGGATCAAATTTTTACGAATATATTGTATACTCTAATAATGGAGAAAGATTAGTAGATAAAAAAGAGAAAAATCCATATTCAGATTTCTTCCAAATGGATTAGTTTAAATGGCGTGAGCATTGCTTACGTCATTTTTGCAGCCTCTAAAGTTATATTTATAAATTTTACAAGTATTTATTTTATAAACGATAAGCTTTAATTGAATATAAAGATAATCAGAAAATGCTCCTTATTAACCATGAATTAGTTTATAATTTTATTATATGGGGTTACAATAATTGAGGAAATATATTACAATTATATTATCTTAAGTCTTATTAAATATATGAAGAAAATAACTAATTTAAAATGCCAAATGTATTTTGTGTCAGAAAAAAAATATTTTTTAACTATTAAGTTCTGATAATATATTATAATGAAAGCATACTTACACTAGCTAATTTTTAAATATGACTTACATCGGAGGATTATATTTATGGATAATAGGGATATTAAAGAAGAAGAAAAAACTATAAGCGAAATTGCTAATTATGAAATGCATACAATTTTTATATTAGTAATAGGGTTGTTTTTAGATGTAGTTTATAAGTTCTTTATATTACAAAAGCCATTTTATGAGTTTGCCATATCATTTTTTACCCTTGCAATAGGAATGTTATATCTTTCTATAAAGTTATGGGAAAATGGTATAATAATGAAAAGCAAAAAAATAAATGAAGTTAAAAGGATAAAATTAAGCTTATTTAAGGAAAGTATGATCATAGGAATATTTATATCCATAATTACCTATGCAATTGCTAAAGATGGGTTTAAGATACTATATCCACAAGATCTTAGAATAAGCTTTGTGTTAACTTTTATTTTAGAATCTTTTTTTGCGACAATAATAAGCTATTTTATAAAAATAATGATTGGTAAAGTCTTTAAGAAGACTTTAGAATAATAGATTGTGGAATAAATTCAAAAGGAATTTTAATAATTATTAATTTAATTATAGTTATAAGATGAAATTAAAAAATCGTGGCTAAAAGTCACGATTTTTTAATATATTTCTTAAATATATATTAAAATTTTATATTTTAAGCTAGAATTACTTTATCTATATTAACCATGGAGTTATCCTCTAATTTTACAGTAGAATTTAAATACCAACAAAATGATTTTTTAAGTCCTTCTTCTAAATCAATTTTAGGAATATATATATTATCTTTTATAAGTTCAGTAATATCAAGCATATAATTTATATTCCTAAAAGGAAAATATGAACGAGGACTAAAAGGAAACTTTTCTGTATTTACTTCTCGTATTATAGGTGTTTTTCTCATTACTTTTCCACAAGTTTTTACTAGTTCTTTAAAGGTTATTATTCTAGGATGAGTAATATTATAAGCTTTTCCTACTACATTACTCTTCATAGCACTTTCAAAGGCTCTAACCAAATCATCAATATGGATAAATTGAGTTTTAGCATTGCCATGAGGTATAGGAATAGGTTCTTGATTTAGGATTTTATCAAAAAAATAAGCTTCTCTATATAAATTATTTTCTTCGCCGTAAATATAGGTAGGTCTAAAAATTATAATAGGATAATTATTTTCTTTAGATTTTTCTAACAAATAATCTTCTGCCAATTTTTTATTTAATCCATAATCACCAAAATTTTTGTTTTTTCCTCTTTGAAAATCTTCAAAAATCAAATCTTGATTTTCTTTATAAACAGCGCCTGAGGAACAAAAAATATATTTTTTTAGTTTACTACTATCTATAGTTTCTATTACATTTTCTACGTCTTCTTTTGTATATCCACTTATATCTAATATATAATCATAGGTTTTTCCTAAAAATACTTTTCTCAATTCATCAATATTTTTTCTGTCGCAAATTAAATGATTTTTATATCCATGATAGTTTATTTTTCTAAGGCCTCTTGTAAGTATGTCTACATTATAACCTCTGCATATTAAATGTTTACATAAGTTGCTACTTACAAAGGTTGTACCTCCTAAAATTAAAACATTATACATTAATCTATCGCTCCTTAAATGTTTTCATTATGGACTAATAGTAATTTTATTATAAATATATTATATGAATGTTACATAATTATGACAATCTAGCGTTTTTACCATATTATGCTTATGAATAGCTATAAAATAATTAACTAACATACTATCTTTAAATAGTTATTTTATTTAAGAGTAATTAAACTATTGAATTAGAAACTTTATTATGATAAAATAAATACAGAATATTTTGAAAGGAGTGGTGTTTTATGAAAAAGAGAATTTTATTTGCAAAGTTAAATTTTAATAAAAACTACTCCAAGGTATGTATGGTTTCTTAGCATATTAAAAGTTTGAATCACTGAGGGATTTAAAAAATTTTAATATTCTTATGTTGTGATATGATATTTACAACATTATTTAGCTATACATTATAAATTAGAATAGTTCCCTGGGGTAGTTAACAACACTATTTCAGGGTATTTTTATACCCAAAGTTAAAATTTGGGAGGAAATAAATGAATTATAAAAGATTATATGACTTAGGGCTAAATGAAGAATTATTAAAAGAGGTAGAAGAAAAATATAGTGATTTTTATATAGGAAGAGTTGCTTTTGAAAGTAAGGGATTATATAGGGTTATAACTGAAGAAAGTACAGTTATAGCTAAAGTTTTAGGAAAATTAATTTATAACTCTAATGGAAAATCTGATTATCCAGCAGTAGGAGATTGGGTTGTATTAGATAGAGATAGTGATAAAAATGGAGAGGCCATTATTTATGATATACTAAATCGAAAAAGTAAATTTTCAAGGAAGGCTCCAGATAGAAAAATAGAAGAGCAAATAGTAGCAGTAAATATAGATTATGTGTTTATTTGTATGTCACTTAATAATGATTTTAATATAAGAAAGTTAGAAAGATATATTTCTGTAGCCTATGATAGTGGTGCTGGAGTAGTGGTTATACTGACGAAAGCAGATTTATGTGATAATGTAGAGGAAAAACTTTTAGAAGTATCATCTGTAGCTTTTGGAGCAGATGTTATAGTTATAAGTTCTATTTTAAATTTAGGAATAGAAGAGGTTAAAAAGTACGTTAAAAAAGGTAAAACTGTTGCTTTTCTAGGTTCTTCAGGAGTAGGGAAGTCTACTTTGATAAACAGCTTATTAGGTGATGAAAAGCTAAAGACTGGTGATGTTAGAGAAGGTGATGACAAAGGAAGGCATACTACAACTCATAGAGAATTGATATTGCTTCCTGATGGAGGAGTAGTAATAGATACCCCTGGAATGAGAGAGCTTCAAATCTATGATTCTTCTCAAGGGGTTAGTACTAGCTTTAGTGATATAGAGGAGTTAGCAGCAAGGTGTAAATTTTCAGACTGTAATCATGATACTGAGCCAGGATGCCAGATTAGAAGAGCTCTAGAGGATGGAAGCTTAACTATTGAGAGATTTAATAATTATTTAAAATTAAAAAGAGAAGCTGAATTTATGGACAGAAAGATAAAAAAATCTGAAGCATCAAATTATAAGAAAAATATGGCTAAGGCAAGTAAAAAGTTTCATAATGAAAAAAGAAAGCACTAAATAGTTATAATTATAAATTTTAGGCGTATGAAAGAAAATGATAACCTAAAGATTCTAAATTAATGGAGGAGAAGATGGAAACTTTATATACAGCATATTATCAATCTCCCATAGGAGTTATATCAGTTCAAGGAAATGAGGAAGGTATAGTATATATAAACTTTTTAGATGAAAGTAGAGAAGATGATGAAAACTTACCTGAAGTAATGTTAGAATGTTTAACTCAATTGGATGAATATTTTAGTGGCAAAAGAAAGGACTTTAAATTAAAACTAATAACTAATGGTACAGAATTTCAAAAAAAAGTATGGAATGCTTTAACTACTGTTAGTTATGGAACTACTGCTTCCTATAAAGATATAGCAGAAAAAATAGATAACTCTAAAGCAGTAAGGGCTGTAGGAGGAGCAAATAATAAAAATCCTCATAGTATAATTGTTCCATGCCACAGAATAATTGGAAGTAATGGTAATTTAGTTGGATATGGTGGAGAACTTTGGAGGAAACAGTGGCTTTTAGATTTTGAAAAGAAAAATCTTTAGTATTAAATGTGACATATGAAAGAAAATAATAAATCAAAGATGTTAGTATAGTTTATATTCTACTCACAGTGGGGCTATGTTCAGAAACTGACAAGGTCGTATGATGGAAAATAGGCTAACATACTGGTATATTATTTCTTGAATATGCCCAAATTAATGATATAATAGTAGTGTGAATATTTGTGAAATTTCGGAGGTAATATCTAAAATGAGAATTTCTGTTTTTAACTAACCAAATTTAATATTTTCTAAAAGAATAATTTATAAAATTACCTTGGGTATTTTTTTAGATGCCTTAAATAAGGGTTTATTTAGTATGTATTCTTTTAGATTAGGTTGTTAAGAACAGAGGTTTATAATGATTTTAAGAATATTATGCTCTAAATTTTAAATTTATTAAAGCATGATAAGTCATAAGTAGACGTGTGTCTATTTATGACTTTTTTTATTTCTAAATGAAGAAAAAGTATATCTATATTTGATAAGAAAGGTTTTTATTAATAATTAACTTGATAAAAGTTTATTATTTAGTACGGATTAATTATAGATTTAGAATTAAAAACAAGATGTTCTTAATAACCAAAGATAAAGCATCTTTTGAAGATGTATAGCTTTGAGGAGGAATATTTATGTTATTATCTTTTAAAAATATAAAAAAAGATTTTGAGAATGTAGAAGTATTAAAGGACATTAATCTAGATATAAAGAAAAATAAAATATTAGGGATTGTAGGAAGAAACGGTGCAGGGAAGAGCACTCTAGTTGATATTATTTTTGGACTATCAGAAAGAGATGAAGGAAATATAATCTTTCACCAGCCAGAAATTAAGGCAGCTTATCTTAGACAGAATGGTTCTTATGAGCTCAATATATTGTGTAAGGAAAATATCGGAAAAGATAAAGGTATAACTTTAAATCATAATATGCTTAAATATACTAGTGAATTAGGACTTGAAAAATTTTACACTTGGGATGATGTTAGGCTTGACAATTTAAGTGGGGGAGAGAGAACTAAAGTATCTCTAGCCAATATTTGGAACTCTAAGCCACAACTTTTAATTTTAGATGAGCCTACAAATAATATGGATTTTAAAGGAGTTAACTGGCTTTTAAGTGAACTTGAAAAATTTAATGGGGCGGTAATTATCATATCCCATGATAGATACTTTTTAGATAAGGCTGTGGATGAAATTCTAGAGATAGAAGATGGAAAGTCTATAATTTTTGAAGGGAACTATAGTTTCTACAAGGAAGAAAAAGAGCGTAGATTTAAATCTCAGCTTAATCAGTATAAGAAAGAGCAAAATTATAGAGAAAAGATTCAGGAAGATATTAAAGATTTAAAGAATTGGTCAGAAAAAGCTCATAGAGAATCTACAAAAAGGAGAATTGTAACGGAAAATAAGATGGGAGGAAAAGAGTATTTTAGAGCCAAAGCAAAAAAGAGAGATGTGCAAGTTAAATCTAAAATTAAAAAATTAGAAAAATTAAAAGTAGACGGTGTGAAAAAACCTAAAGAAGATAAAAAAATATATTTTGAATTTAACTCTAATACAAAAGGAGGAAAAAGACTTTTAGAATTTAAAAATGTAAGCAAGGCTTTTGAGAAAAATGTATTATTTAATAATTCTAGCTTTTACATTAATAGAGGAGAAAAGATAGGGATTTTTGGTGAAAATGGCACTGGTAAAAGTACTCTTATAAAAATAATACTTGGTGAAGAAAAGTTAAATAACGGAGAAATGTGGATTAGCGACTCACTGGAAATTGCATATTTAAGCCAAAATGTAGTAGATTTAGATAGTGAAATCACTCCATTAGAGCTAATAGGTGAACTTCCTAGAGAAGATATGGGAAAGGTAAGAACTATGCTATTTAATATGGGTTTAAGTAGTAGAATTTTAGATACAAAAATAAAATATTTAAGTTTTGGGGAGAAAATGAAAGTAAAACTAGCAGGATTCATATTGAAAAATTATCCACTAATTATTTTAGATGAACCAGAAAATCATATTGATCTACCAAGTAGAGAACAATTAGAAGAAGCATTGATAAATTATGAAGGTACAGTAATAATTGTTTCTCATGATAGATATATGATGGAAAGAGTTTGCAATAAGATGATAGTAATTGAAAATAAAATGATTAAAAGATATGAGAAAAATATTAAAGATATAAATTTAAGGGAAAACCATAATAGTTTAACTAATGATGAATTAAAATCAAAGCTTATGGTAATTGAAAATAAAATTGCTGAAGTGTTAGGAAAGTTAAGTCTGATTGTAAATAAAGATGAAAAATATTTAGAACTTGAGGAGCAGTTTAATGTTCTTCTAAAGGAAAAATCTATGTTAATGGACAGGATTAAAAACAAATAATTATAATTAAAAAGTATAAAAATAGTGATAGATTTTAATCAAAATCTATCACTATTTTATGTATTAAGGCTAAAAAGGGTTTTCGGGTATATTAAAATAATATTATAAATTAATAAATTAGATGTGAATTAAATATTAAAAATTTTAAAATTATTATATAAAATGAAAAAATATGAGTTTATAATTTTAAAACTACAAATTTATATGAATATTAATAAAATTATGAAGCTTAATGATATGTAAAAAGTATATTATTAGATTTTTTTTAACATTAAATGCAATTATTTATATATATTAAAATGATAATATCTGTATTTTTTTGATTGTATACAATTACATAAAATTTTATTTAAAAAAATATAAATTCGACATATTTTTTTGTCAAAAAAGGTTGATTTTTAAAAAATATGAGTGTATTATAATACAATACTGACTGGTCAGTACAATAAACTACAGAGAGGTGATTGCATGAAAGTTACAGAGATAACTAAAAGAGATCTTAATAAAATAAAAAAGAATGCCTTTAAGATTTTAGTAGCCTTAGGAATTTGTATTATTCCTGTTATTTATGGATTTACTTATTTAGCTGGATCGTGGGATCCATATAATAATTTAGATAAAATGAAGGTTGCTGTAGTAAATGAAGACAATGGCTATATGAGGGAAGATAAAAGATATAATTTTGGACAAGATTTAGTTGACAAGCTAAATGAAGAAAAAAATTTAGATTGGCAGTTTGTATCTTTAGAAGAAGCAAATAAAGGCATGGAAGATAAAAAATATTATGCTATGATTCAAATACCTGAAAACTTCTCAAAAGATATGTTTACTCCCATTGACAGCAAAGAAGTGAAGGAACCAGTAATATATTTTACTTCTAATAAGAAAAAAGGATATGTTTCAAATAAAACAGTAGATGTGGCAATGGACACAGTACAAAAGAATTTGAATCAATCTGTATCCCTTAAGGCTACTGCTAGAGTTGTAGATAAAGTATATGACACTAAAGACAAATTGGTAAAAGCAGTTGACGGCAGCAAAGAATTAAATAAGGGAATGGAAGGGCTTAATGAAGGAGTTAAGAAGATAAAAGATGGTACAGATCTTTTAACAGGAAAAGCTCCTGAAGTAAAAGAAGGCGTAGAAAATTTATATAATGGTGTAGTTCTTATAGATGACAACATCGATATGCTAAACAAGAAATTTAAAAATGTAGAACATATGTTAAATGAGAATTTAGATTCAATAGATAAAGCAAGTTTAGATAAATTAATAAATGATGCACATCAACTTGAAAATGGTTTAGCACAAATTGATATGGAAAAAATAAATGCTACATTATCAAATCCAATGATTCAAAAAGTATTAAGTAACCCAGAAGAGTTACAGGGCGAAATTAATGAATTGAATAATAAAATTGATAAGATTCTAGCTATAACTAACAGTTCAGAAGTTGTTAATGCTATGCAAACTCTTTCTTCAGTAGGAGAAAAGTTAAATCAAATACAATCTTCAGGAATACTAAATCAAACAGCAGCAATAGCAAATAATAAAGATGGATTGTTAAAGCTAATAGGATCACTTCAAGCAAATGGAGCTATAACAGAAGAACAAGGAAAATTACTTATGGGTTCTGTTATGGTAACTAGTACGGTTAATAATGAAGCAGGTAATCTAGAGTCAATTTCAAAGACAATTAATGGATTAAGCATCAATCCTCAAGATATACAAAAAATAAATGATACGTTGGTAAATGCTAAAGGTTCGCTTAATGCTATAGCGCCAATGTTATCGCCAGAAAATATGAGTAATTTAACAGTTGTAAAATCTTTAATACCACAAGTTAATGAAATAAAATTAGATATTCAAAAGAACCAAGGAAATATACAAGCTGCAAAACATGCAGTGGAACAAGGTAAAGAATACTTAGATTTATTACCAAGCTTGTCAGAAAAACTTGATATGTTTAGTGAAGGATCTAATAAATTAAGAACAGGTGTTGAATCAATGTATAATAAGATTCCTTCAGCATTAGAAAGTGTAGATAAATTATCAGGAGGAACATCTGAGTTATATGATGGATCAATAAAAATTAAAGATGGATCTAAAAAACTAGCTACTGAGTTAGAAGATGGTGTAAAAGAGTCTGATAAGGTTTTAATTCATAATAGTAAAGAACTTTCAAAATTTATGGAAGAACCAGCAAAGGTAGAGAAAATATTCTTAGGAAATGTTGAAACTTATGGTGAAGGATTAGCGCCATATTTAATTCCATTATCATTATGGGTAGGAGCGTTAGTTAGTTTCTTCTTAGTAAAAGAGAAAGTGGATAAAGACTTAAAGGATACCAACAAAGTATCAATAGTTTTAGGAAAGTTTATGTCTTATGCTTTAATAGGTATAGTACAGTCAATAATACTCAGTACAATGCTTTTAGTATTAGGAATAAAACCAGATAATATAGTCTTATACTATTCTTTAAATGCCTTGCTTTCATTAACATTTATGTCAGCACTTCAATTCTTAATATTTACATTTGGAGATATAGGAAAATTTTTAGGTATAGTAGCCTTAGTTATGCAATTGGTAAGTTGTTCAGGAACATTTGCTGTTGAAACTTTACCAAAAGTATTTTCAGTAATACATCCATTTGTACCATTCACTTATGCTGTTGATTTATTAAGAGAAGTATTAGCAGGACCAAATATGAGTATAGTTATTAAAGATTCGCTTATCTTAGGAGGATTTTTGATTGGATTTATTCTGCTAACAATAATCTTTAAAGATAAATTAAGTGAAAAAGTAAAAGATGGAATTGAAGAAGCTTTAATGGATTAGTATTTATGTAGTATAATTAATGTTAAATTATCCATTGGGATTTTGGGAGGAGAATATGAGTAAGACAAAGGAAGCTATCTTAAACTCTGCAATAAAAGTTTTTTCGACAAAAGGTTATGACGGAGCCACAATGGATGACGTAGCCATTGTTGGAGGAGTAGCCAAAGGAACTTTATATTACCATTTTAAAAGTAAAGAAGAGCTTTTTAAATATGTTATAGATGAAGGCATAAAAAGTATGGAAGAAAAAAGCTCAAGTGTATTATCTCTTGAACAAGAGCCTCTTGACAAGATAAGAGCATTAATTAAAATACAATTAGAATTAGTACATGAGTATAAAGATTTTTTTAGAGTTGCGTTAAGCGAACTATGGGGAAATCAAGAAAGACAAAGTGATCTTAGAATTACCATTAAAGAACACATAGAGTATTTATCAAATCATATTAAAAAAGCTATAGAAGCTGGAGTAATAGAAAAAAATGATTCTGAGTTTTTAACATATACCTTCTTTGGAGGACTATGTACTCTAGCTATATATGATATAATCAATGAAGATAAATATGATGTAAATGAATTAACTGAAAAACTTATAACATATATATCAAAAGGGATAAGCTTAAATAAATAAAATACCTCTAGGATATTACCTAAATTAGATAGTATCCTAGGGGTATTTTTAGATTATAGGGATACAATGTGAAAACTTAACATGTATTGTGGAAAATAAATTTTTTATAAAAATAGTTTAAATTCTTATAAATTAAGAATTAATAATTAATAATGAAAAATTTAGGATGAAATTCACTGCTAGTGAATTTCTAAAATGGAATTTATTTTGAAAAACTCCAAAGACTTTGACAGTGAAGTTTTAACCATAATTCTTCATTCTTAATTTTTAATTCATGGTAAAAATTTTATTATGGAAATTAAAATTATGCATAAGCTAAATTTTCATTGTGGAACCATATAAAATCTTAGTGTGATTTATCTCTTACTATTTTGTAAGCTTAAAATTCATTTAGCTATAAGATTAAATATTTATAATAGATTTATAAAATTTCTAGCAATCATGTTCCAAAATAAATATTAGATTTTCAGATACTATGCTAAAAGAAGAAATAGTTATAATTGAAAAAAGTGGTCAGGACTTTAGAAAAATTAATGCTAGCAGCTAAACTAAAAAGAATGATAGAATACTAATGCCATAATATATTTAGCTGCACTAAACGTAGCAACAAACAGTGTTCGCCATATATTATTGAATGAATATTAAACTATAATTGTGAATTTTACATTGTGAATTGTGAATTGAAATACTCAAGGGCGTAGTTATATTTGGTTATATATTAATTTTTAAGGTAGTTTATCTATATAGAAAGTATAATTGTAGCTTTGAATAGTTATTTTCTTTTATTTATTATGACTTTATAATAAGTATTATAAATATTATTCAATAGGTAAAAAATGAGGAATTTAATATATAAAAAATTATTTGTATAATAGAATTTAAGTATTAAAATATCGATAAAGAGGAGGAAATATGGTTAAAGTTTTATTAGTTGAAGATGATGCCACATTGGCTATGGGAATGGAATATACTTTAAAAAATGAAGGTTTTGATGTTACAGTTACATCAACTTTAAAAGAAGCAAGAGAAGGTATAGAAAATTATAATATAGATTTAGTATTACTAGACTTAATGTTACCAGATGGAAGTGGTTATGAACTTTGTAGAGAATTAAGAAAAAAAAGCAATACTCCTATAATTTTTTTAACTGCCTCTGATGAGGAAGCCAATGTAGTTATGGGGTTAGATATGGGCGGTGATGACTATATTTCTAAACCTGTTAGAATTGGTGAATTAATTTCAAGAATTAAAGCAGTTTTAAGAAGATATGAAAAGGATTCAGGTTATAGAAGTAATAAATTACATTCAGGAGATATTACTATTGAACTTTTAAGTAATAGGGTTATGAAAAACCATGTAGAAATTATATTGACATCATTAGAATATAAATTACTTATATCCTTAATACAAAACCCTAAAGTAGTACTTAGCAGAAGTCAAATACTAGAAAAAATATGGGATGTAGGTGGAGAATTCGTCGATGATAATACTCTTTCTGTATATGTAAGGAGGCTTAGAGAAAAGATTGAAGATGATCCAGCAAAACCAGAATACATAATTACAATGAGAGCAGTAGGATATAAATGGAATAAAGAAACGAGGGAATAGCTATGGAAAAATTATATAGAAATCCAGAAATTAAAAGTATCACTATTAAAATTGTGATACTTTGTTTTGTATTTTTAATATTTACTCTAGTAACTATGAATATAGGTATAAATAATATAAATAAAAAAGTAATAAGACAAAATGCAGCAGTATTAGGTATAGTATTAGAAGAAAATCCTGAATTAGAAAAAAATATAGTAGGATATTTTACTAAAGGAATATCAGAGGATCAAATTAAGAGTGGATTAGCTACTTTAGAAAAATACAGTTATAATGAAACATTAAAACCAGTAGATATTCCTTTGATTAGAGAAGCTTCAAAGAGCTTGTTATTTAACGTTTTAACTGTTAATATTATATTTTTTATTACAATCTTTTTTATAGTCTTGCTTGATTATAAAAAAATTCTATCTAAAATAAATATCGTATCTAGTAGTGTTGAAAGAGTTTTAGAAGGAGAATATGATATGACTCTTGAAGGAGGAGAAGAGGGAGAGTTTTCTATTTTATATAATCAATTAAACTTACTAGTAAATAGATTAATCGAAAACATGGAAAAATTGAAGAAGGAGAAGGAATTCTTAAGGAATATTATTTCAGATATTTCTCATCAACTAAAAACTCCGCTATCATCTATAATCATGCTCAATGAGCTAATGACTAGTAAAGATGATATGGATGAAGAAACAAAGGTGAAGTTTCTTAATAAAACTAGCGAACAACTTACTCGTATGGAATGGCTCATAATTAATTTGTTAAAGATAGCTAGAGTAGAAGCTGGAGCTATTAATTATAAAATGAAAAATCAACCTTTAATCATAACCATAAATAAAGCATTTTCTCCATTAAAAGAAAAAGCTAAGACTAAAAAACAAAATATTATTATAGAAGACAAAAGAGACGTTTATTTAAATCATGATAGTGATTGGATGACTGAAGCCATAGGAAATATAATAAAAAATGCTATTGAACATACAGAAGAATATGGAACTATATCTATAGAAATAAAAGAATCTCCACTGCTTGTAAGTATTATTATTAAAGATAATGGTAATGGAATAAAAAAAGAAGAATTACCACATATTTTTGAAAGATTTTATAAAGGGAAGCATGAAGTAAAGCCTATTAGTATAGGAATAGGTCTCACACTATCTAAATCCATAATTGAAAGTAATGGTGGCAGTATTTCGGTAAAAAGTATAGAAGGAGAAGGAACGGAGTTCGTTATAACATTTTTGAAAAGTATTGTATAAAATGCAATGTTAATCTTATAGAAGATTTTAAATGCTTTATAATCTTTCTATTTTGTAAGAATAAAATTCACTATAGAGTAAGAATAGGAAAGTATACTTAAGATATAAATTAAGAAACTAGGAGGAAATACTATGGAGATATTAAAAACCCTTTCTCTTTGTAAAAGTTATGGTGAAGGAGAAATTAAAGTTGAAGCATTAAAGAATATTAATCTTTCTATAAATCAAGGTGAGTTTGTTGCAATAGTAGGGGCAAGTGGTTCAGGGAAAAGTACATTATTACATCTGTTAGGAGGGGTAGATAGACCTACCTCAGGAAATGTCATTGTTGATAATGTAGATGTGTATAATTTAAATGAAAATCAGCTTGCAGTATTTAGAAGAAGGAAAGTAGGATTTATATTTCAGTTTTATAACTTAATACCTGTACTTACTGCAGAAGAAAATATAAAGCTTCCTCTTCTTTTAGATTATAAAAAAGAAGATAAAAATTACCTTGATGATTTAATTAATATTTTAGGTATAAAAGATAGATTACATCATCTTCCCTCTGAGCTTTCAGGAGGACAACAACAAAGAGTTTCTATAGGAAGAGCTTTAGCCTATAAACCGTCTATAATATTAGCGGATGAGCCAACAGGAAATTTGGACTCTAAAAACTCAAAAGAAATATTAGAACTATTAAAACTTTCAGTTAAAAAATATAATCAAACACTTATAATGATTACTCATGACGTAAATATTGCCTCTCAAGCAGATAGAGTTATTACTTTAGAGGATGGCAAGATGGTAAGTGATGAGGTGATAAGAAGATGAAAAGCTACAGTGAAATTACAGGAAGATATTTAAAGGTACAAAAAAAGAGGACTATTCTGACTATAATAGGGATAGTACTTTCAGTAGCACTTATAACTTCTATTGCCACAATGTTTAAAAGCTTTCAAGATAATAGGATAAGACAAGTAAAGGAATTTTCAGGAGATTTCCATGTATCCTTCAGAGATGTAAATGGTGGACATATACCTTATTTTGAAGCTCATAAGGATATAAAGAAAATGGGAATAACTAGATATGATGGGGCGAGCATCATCGATAAAAATAAAAAAAGTGGTAGAAATGTAGGCCTTTATGTAGAGTCTTACAATAAAGGAATGTTTGAATTAAAAAATATTAAATTAAGTGAAGGACGCCTTCCGCAAAAGGAAAATGAAATTATTCTTGAGCCTTGGGCTATGGAAGCGCTAAACGTTAAAGTTGGAGATAAAATAACTTTAAAATTAGGTGAGATAATATACCCAGAAGATGAAGGTAATGGTAAAGGAATCAATTATGAAGATATAAAGTTTAAAGAGAAGAACTCTAAGGAGTATATCGTATGTGGATTAATAAAGGAATCAACATATGGAAATGCAATAAGTTATTTATCGGAAGAAAGTTCTTTAAATAAAAATTGCGAGTATAATATTTATGCCAATATAAATTTAAAAAAACAAGCTGAAGTTATAGGTAAACAAATTGTAGAAGAAGTAAATTTAGAGGAAGACAGTGTTTGGTATAATGAAGAGCTTTTAAGACTTATGTTAAAGAGCTTAGATGATAGTGAAAATAGAGCAATAGGTTTGATTGCAGTATTTTTTATAATTTTAGTTATTGTAGCAACTATTTCGGTAATTTATAATTCTTTTCATATGTCTGTTATGGAAAGGGTATCTCAATTTGGAATATTGCGTTCTGTAGGAGCATCTAAAAATCAAATAAAGAGAATTGTAATGAAAGAAGCTATGATTTTAGCAATTATATCAATTCCAATTGGATTAGTTTTAGGATTAGTGGCTTTAAAAATTGTAATTATGATATTAGGTTCACTTGCTTTCTCTATGTTTGAAGGCTTTGAAATAACTATAAATCCAATAATATTATTAGGAAGTGCAGTTTTAGGTCTTATAACTATATATATATCATCAAAGGGACCAGCAAAATTAGCTGCTAAAGTATCTCCATTAGAAGCTATTAAAAATAGTGGAAGTGTAAAGAAGGAAGATCTTAAAAAGGTTAAAAGTGGAATTATGGCAGGAAAGATCTTTGGTATAGAAGGACAAGTTGCTTATAAAAATTTAAGAAGAAATAAAACAAGGTTTAGGATAACTATTTTTTCAATGGTTATAAGTATTGTATTGTTTATTGTATTTAACTCCTTTGCTTATGACATAAAAAAAGTAGAAAAAGTTGCAATGGCGACGGAACCTGAATATAGAGTTATGCTAAGCAATTATGAATTAGAAGAAAGCACTCTATCAAAATTTTGCGAGGATATAGAGAAAATACAGGGAATAGATTTAGTGTATAAAGAAATACATGAGTCCCCAGCTATAGCTATTGAAAAGGATAAGCTTAATAAAGAGTATGAAGATTTAACGGAAACAAATTTTTATAATTTTGATGATGGAGATTATGCTTTTACCTATAGTCCATTTTATGCTTATAATAGTAAAGCTTTTGAAAAGAGCAAGAAAAATATTATAGCAGGAGAAATAAATGAGAAAAAATTAAATGAAGAAAATGGAGTTATAATAATCCAAAATGCTCATATCAAAACTAAAGATAAAAAAAGGGCTAATATTAATGTTACTAATTATAAAGTTGGAGATGAAATATCAATTATACCCTCATCAATTGCTGGAGATACAGATGAAAATTTATTAAACCATGTAGGAAAGATTAAGGTTAAAGTCTTAGGAATTCTTGAAGAAGATGCTGTATTTGAAGATAGCTGGGAATGGGGTAGCTTAAGATTTATAAGTACAGAAAAAGTATATAAAGATATATTTGGAGAACTGAGATTTAACAATTTAAATATAAGGACTGGAAAGGATGTGGATCATAAGGTAATTAAAGAAAAGCTAGAAACTATTGCTAATGAAAATAATATGTATATATTTGATAATGTGGAAGCGGCAAAGAGAGATAAAAGTATGATGATACAAATAATGGTATTTATTTATGGATTTATAACAGTAGTTACCTTGATTAGCTGTATAAATATAATAAATACTATAAATACAAATTTACTACTTAGAAAAAGAGAATTGGCAACCTTTAAATCTATAGGTATGGCAGAAAAGCAAATTAAAAAGATGATAGTTTTAGAAAGTGTATATTATGCTATTATTGCATCATTCGATGGAATATTGATAGGAATGCCATTATCCTACATTCTTTATACGTTAATGAGTGAATTGAGAGCTTATCAATGGAATATACCTTGGAGTTCAACAGTAATGGCATTTATAGGTTCCATAGTAATAGTAACTATAGCATCAATGATATCTTTAAGAAAGATGAATAAAATAAACATAATGGATAGCATTAGGGCAGAAGAATAATGTCTTAGATGATTTGCAATCTATTTAGACTTCTAAATAAAAATATTAGTTTAGCTCATATTAAGAAAATCATGACTTTGTCATGATTTTTTTAGTTTTTTTCTTTATATTTTGAAATAAAATTAGATTAATATTTACTAAGCTATTATATAGGGTTCCTTAATGAAAGTTTAGCTTATGCATGATTTTAACCTTTATAATAAAATTATCCACTGAAATATATCTTCATTAATAAATAGTTAACAGGTAAAAAAACTAAAGTTTCCTTAGATTTTAACGACTATAAATTGTATAATTTAATGTAATTTATCGTAATAAATTAAAATTTTTTAAAAAATTATTACATTTAGAAGGAGGATAACATGGTAAAGTTAAGGTTTAAAAGTATAAAAAGCAAAATGTTAGTTATGATATTACCAGTAACTATAATATCAATGCTTATGTTATCATCACTATCTTATATTACAGCAAAACAAATAATAGATAGTGAAATTAATGAAAAAATGAAATATCAAACTAATTCAGTCATCGAAAATATATCTAAAGCTTTAGACAAGCATTCAAAAATTCCTTTAATCTTAGCAAAAACAGTAGGCATATGCGGAAAAAATTTAAGTGAAAAAGACTATGAAAACTTAGTAAAGTCATATGCAGAGTCTAATGATGAAACTTTTGGATCTGGAGTATGGTATGAACCTTTTAAATACAAAAGTGATGTTAAATTTTTTGGACCATATGGTTATAAAAAAGATGGTGTAGTGACTTATACAGAAGAGTACAGTAAAGTAGATTATACATCTAGTGATTGGTATAAGCAAGGTAAAAATATAGATAAGGATTTAAGCTGGTCAGAACCATATGAAGATGAGGTTGCAAATGTAACTATGATAACTACGACAGTACCTATAGTAGACGATAAAAAAAATTTTATAGGTGTTACTACAGCAGATATAGACTTATCAAGGATACAGGAAATGATAAGAAATATAAAAGTGGGCGAAAGTGGAAGAGCATTTTTGGTAAATAAAGATGGAATATATCTTTCCGATATAGATGAAGAAAAAAATATGAAAGTTAATATTTCAAATGATACAAATGAAAGTATATCATCTATAAGTAAAGAAATATTAGAAAATGAAAGTGGAGTAGGTTATTTTAATGATTCTAATGGAAAGAATATGATATTTTATTCTAAAGTGCCAAATGTGAATTGGAAATTAGTTTTATCTATTCCAGAAAAAGAACTGTTATCTCCATTAGAAAGTTTATCTAATAAGGTATTAATAACTATGACAGGTACCATTATAGTTATAATCTTAATTGTAATACTTATAGTTAATAATATTAAAAATAGGATATCTGGTGCTAATAAATTAGCAGAATCTATAGCTTCGGGTGATTTAACAAACAGGATAGAAGTTACTAATAATGATGAATTAGGAGTAATGGCAGTTTATCTTAATAAGATGAATGATAATTTGAAGAATATAATAAAAAGTGTGTCTGACGGATTAGAACAAGTAGTTGCTACTTCGGAAGAATTAACTGCTAGTGCGGGACAAACTAGAGAAGCAGCAGATCAAATAGCTGTTTCTATACAAGAAATAGCTAACGGTAGTGACTTACAGTCATCATCATATGATATTATGTCAGAGGAAAGTGAGCAGGTATTTAAAGGCGTAGATAAAATAGCGAATGATATAAATACTGCAACAAACTCTTCGATTACTGCTTATAATAAAGCTTTCGATGGAAATGATGTCATAATAGGAACAATAAATCAAATGAATGAGATAAATTCTAAGGTATATACTTCATCTAAAATGATAAATTCTTTAGGAGAAAAATCAAGTAAAATAGGAGAGATAATATCTTTAATAACAGATATATCTTCACGAACTAATTTACTTGCATTAAATGCAGCCATAGAAGCTGCAAGAGCTGGAGAACAGGGAAAAGGCTTTGCAGTTGTTGCTGATGAAATAAGAAAATTAGCAGAGCAATCTGCCAATGCATCAAATAATATTTCTTCAATAATAAATGAAATTCAAAATGAAATTTCATTTGCTATAACCTCAATGGATGAAGGGAATAAGGCAGTTGATGAAGGAATGAATCTTGTTGAAAATGCAGGAGAATCATTTAAGGAGATATTAAGTGAAATCGAAAATGTTTCTAATAATATGAAGAGTGTTTCAGGAGTGATAGATAGTGTTTTATCAAGCACTAAAGTAATGGTTAAATCTATAGATGAAAATGCTCAAATTCCAAAGCAGACTGCTTTAAATTCGCAAAGTGTAGCGGCTTCAAGTGAAGAACAATCTGCTCTGATGCAAGAAGTTTCACATGCATCAGAAGAACTTTCAAATATGGCATTTGAGCTACAATCAGATTTAAATAAATTTAAATTATAGCCTATTATAGTATAATTTAAAAGCAAATAAGAACTTCTTTAAAGATATTTTAAAAATATTTACGAAGAAGTTCTTATTTATTTAATTTTTATTATTGTTCAATAGTTGCTTTTATGTAATTTGGTTTTCCAGTTAAATTAAGGTTAACTTCTAATTCTACTTCTTGAGTGTCCATAGGAACAGAGAATGCAGTTTCACCAGTCATTTTTCTTCCAGCTGTAAGTGCACCATCTAAGCTACCTTTTAAATCAGTTACAATAGCCATATCAAAGCTTCTTCCATCTTTATCAAGTAGCTTGAAATTTAAGACTGAACTTATAGCTGCATCTTCATTTCCTATATTTTCAATTGTAACATCTGCTGCAACCCACTTAGTTCCTTCATCAGGTTTCATGAAATCATCTGTAGGTTTTACTTCTCTAATTTTATTTACAGTAACCTTAAGGCCATCTTGTTCAAAAGTATCTCCAACCTTAAGTTCTTTATCTTCTTTTTTACTTTCTTCCACTACAGGTTTATCTGTATTTTCATCAGCTTTTGTATTATCTGATGAACATCCTACAAAAGCAAGAAGAGAAACAGCTGCTAAAGAAGCACAGATTAATCTAAATTTTTTACTTATCATAATTTAACCCTCCAATAAAATTATAGTATAAAGTTATATCTATATAAAATTAATTAAATACAACTTATTTATGAAAATTATAGCATAAAATTATACTTATGTAAAATTAATGAATTATATTGTTGTTTTATGTAGAATATTAAATAATTAGCATGATGATATAAAATCTAAATTTAATAAGAATTTTTTATAAAGAATTAAGTGAATAAATATATTGATATAAATAATAAGTAGAATATAAATTTTTCATTAGGAATAGTGATTTTATCGCGATTTTTCTTTTTAGTGGTATAATAAATATTACTATATAAATTTAGATTGGAGATATGAGATGTCAAAAATATTGGTTTTAGCTGAAAAGCCTTCTGTTGGTAAAGAGTTAGGGAAGGTTTTAGGTTGTAATAAAGTTAATAATGGATATTTAGAAGGAAATAAATATATAGTTACTTGGGCACTTGGACATTTAGTTACATTGGCTGACCCAGAAGCTTACGATAATAAATATAAGGTTTGGAGTTTAGAAAATTTACCTATGCTTCCTAAAAAGATGGAACTTGTGGTAATTAAACAAGGTGGAAAACAGTTTAGTGTTGTTAAAAATCTTATGAAACGAGAGGATGTTGCAAGTCTTATTATAGCTACAGATGCTGGAAGAGAAGGAGAGCTTGTAGCGAGATGGATTATGGAAAAAGCTAATTTTAGAAAGCCTTTTAAAAGACTTTGGATTTCTTCTCAAACAGAAAAAGCTATAAAAGATGGATTTAATAATTTAAAAGATGGAAGGGCTTATGATAATTTATATAAGGCAGCACAATGTAGAGCTGAGGCAGATTGGCTTGTAGGTTTAAACGTAACTAGAGCACTGGCAAGTAAATATAATGCACAATTATCAGCAGGACGTGTGCAAACACCAACCCTTTATATGATAGTAAAAAGAGAAGAGGAAATTAAAAAATTTAAACCTGTGGATTATTACAGTATAGATGTGAAAACTAAAGGTTTTAATTTAAGTTATGTGGATAAAAATAATAATAATAGAATTTTTGACAAGAAAAAGGCTGATATTATAGCAAGCGATTTTAAAAATGGCACTATAACAATTAGCGAGGTTAAAAGTGAGAATAAAAAGGAGCTTCCACCATTAGCTTATGATTTAACAGAACTTCAAAGGGACGCTAATAGAAGATATGGTTATTCTGCAAAGCAAACTCTTCAGCTTATGCAAAGATTATATGAAAATCATAAGTTATTAACTTATCCTAGAACAGATTCAAGATATTTAACTAGTGATATGGTATCTACCTTAAGTGATAGACTTAAAGCAGTGAATGTAGGGCCTTATAGTGAAGCTGTAAGAAAAATATTAAGAGGAAAAATTAACGCTACTAAAAGGTTAGTTGATAACTCTAAGGTATCAGATCACCATGCTATTATTCCTACTGAACAGCATGTTAATTTATCTTCACTAAGTTTTGAGGAGAGAAATATATATGACTTAGTTGTTAAAAGATTTTTAGAGGTTTTATCTCCAGCTTTTGAATATGAACAAATTACAGTTAAGGGAGAATGCAATAATCATATTGTAAGAGCTAGGGGAAAAGTTGTTAAATCCTTAGGATGGAAAGAAATCAGTGGAAATGTAGTTAATGATAAAGAAGATGAGGATGAAAAAGAACAAAATCTACCAAGTATTAATGCTGGGGATAAATTAAAAGTAGAAGGAGTTTCCTTAAGAACTCTACAAACTAAACCACCAGCAAGATACACAGAAGCTACATTACTTTCAGCTATGGAAAATCCTCAAAAGTTTATGGAAGACAATAAAGCCTTAAAAGAAGCTATAAATGAAGCAGGGGGACTAGGAACTCCAGCTACAAGAGCAGATATTATTGAAAAATTGTTTTCTACATTTTATGTAGAGAGAAAAGGTAAGGAAATACATCCAACTTCTAAAGGAATTCAGCTTATAGACTTAGCGCCAGAAGATTTGAAATCACCTAAGCTTACAGCAAAATGGGAACAAACTTTAAACTTAATAAGCAAAGGAAGCTCAAATCCTAAAGATTTTGTAGAGGAAATGAGAAGATATTCTGCAGAGCTTGTTAAAACAGTAGCAGGTAGTAGTACAAAATATGTTCATGATAACATGACTAGAGAAAAATGTCCTGATTGTGGCAAATATCTACTAGAGGTAAATGGCAAAAAAGGAAAGATACTTGTATGTCAAGATAGAGCCTGTGGATATAGAAAAGGAATAGCAAGAGTAACTAATTCAAGATGTCCAGAATGTCACAAAAAGCTAGAGTTAAGAGGACAAGGAGAAGGGCAGATATTTGTATGTCCAAACTGTAGCTATAGAGAAAAAATGTCTGAGTTTAAAAATAGAAAGCAAGAGGGTAACAAAAAAGTTACTAAACAAGAAGTAAATAAATATTTAAGAAAGCAACAAAAAGAAAATAATGAACCTATAAATTCTGCATTAGCAGATGCTTTATCAAAATTAAAGTTTTAAAAAATTGTTTTAATTGAAATCAATTTTTATTAATTTTGTTAAAACCCCAGAGAAAGGAACTTTCACTGGGGTTTTAATCTGTATAAAAAGTTATAATATAAAGCTTATCATAGCTTACTTTATTTTTTATGAGATTGATAAAATTATATATAAAATGGTGAAATTTTACGATACTATATATAGTATATGAATTAAAGAAAATAGTAGCATTATAGATAAAGGAGGAGTTTATGGGGAGATTTATTGGACTTAGAGTATTAAAAACTGCTATTGGAGCAACACTTGCCATTATCTTAGCTAAGGCAATAGGATTACAATATGCTGTATCAGCTGGGGTTATTACTATTTTAACTATTCAAAATACAAAGAAAAAATCAATTGCTTTAGCCTTTCAAAGATTCGGCTCTACAGTAATGGCCTTAGTAATAGCAGCTATTTTATTTACTGCATTTGGCTATAATGCTGTATCATTTGGAGTATTTTTACTTATTTTTATTCCATTTACGGTGAAGTTTAATTTGACAGACGGTATAGTAGTCAGCTCAGTACTAGTAACTCATTTATTAGTTGAAAAGTCTATTTCGCTTTACTGGATGAAAAATGAGATATTACTTATGACAGTAGGAGCAGGAATTGGAATTTTACTAAATGCTTATATGCCTAAAATTGAAGGTGAGATAAAAGAAGATCAGCGTTATATTGAAGAGAGTATACGAAAAATACTGTTAAATATGGCTCATACTTTAAGAAGTCACTCTATTTATATAGATGAAGAACAGACATTTCAAGATTTAGAGAAACGATTAAAAGAAGCAAATGAGCGTGCAAGGCAGCATTTAGATAATTATATTATGCATGAAGTGAAATACTATGTACAATATATGGAAATGAGAACTACTCAATTTACAATATTAGAACATATGCGTAAACATATTGTTAAGTTTGAAATGACGCCAACTCAAACGGAGATTGTGGCAAGTTTTGCAGAAAAAATTGCTCTAGAGCTCCATGAATATAACAGTGCAGAAGAACTATTAAAAGAATTTAAGGTTGTATTAGAAGCCTGTCGTATTCAAGAGTTACCAAAGACTAGAGAAGAGTTTGAGAGCAGGGCAATATTATTTCAATTTCTAAACGATTTAGAGTACCTATTAGAAGTGAAACGAGATTTTAAAAATAATTTAGATAGAGAAGAAATTGGATATTTCTGGCCAAGTGAAAAGTAAGTGATATAAAAATATAAAAGAGCAAAAATACTATTGAATGTTATATAAGTTTCGATAGTATTTTTATTTTAATTTTATGTAAAAATAATCCAGTTTAATGTTATAATTAATTGAAGGTTTAGCGAAATGAGGGGGATTTATGGATAAAAATATTGTATTTGCAAGCTTAGAAAATATAGATGATATCTTACTTATGGCTTTACAATTATGGCCTGATAATACTTATGAGGGACTTAAAGAAGAGCTAACAGAAATTTTAAATAATGAAAAAGAAGAAATACTTCTATACAAGCTAGAAAATGAGTTTATTGGATTTAATCATGTTGCTATAAGGCATGATTATGTGGAGGGATCAGATTCTAGTCCTGTTGGATTTATAGAAGGTATATTTGTAAAAGAAAACCATAGAGGAAAAGGTATTGCTAAAATATTAGTTAGAAGTAGTGAAGAATGGGCAAAATCAAGAGGATGTACACAAATGGGATCCGATGTTGAATTTAACAATGTAGAGAGCTATAACTTTCATAAAAAAATAGGATATACGGAAGTTAATAGAATAATATGCTTTTTAAAGGATATAGGCTAATCATTTTAGATTTAAGGAGTAAAAAAATTATGCCAAAAGTGAAGTTAACTATAAAAGAAAGTAAATGCAGATGTGGATATTATAAAAGTGGTGATAGTTTTATTGTTGAAGATATATGTCCACCTATTTGCCATGAACTTTGGAATAGTATATATCCAAGTGTATACGCTCTTCTAAATGGTGCTACATTAGACTATGGTAATTATAAAGAGAAAAAATTTCAAATGAAATGTCCTGATAATGGTAGAGTTGTTATTTATGGAGAAGTAGAAGAAAGTGAAGTTAAATAAGAACATAATTATATTATTTATCAAAGATACGTATATGATAAAATGACCATAACAATATATGAAGAAATTATAAAATAGGGATTTCTAAAGGAAATGTCAAAACAAATAATAGTTTGGCTTAATAAAAATAGGGGTGAATTATATAATGAAGAAAATTATTTCATTAATTTTAATAATAGGGGTTATATGTATTTTTGCTGTAAATAGTGATGCAAAGTATATTTCTGGAAATAGCGATAGAATAGATAAATGGGAAAAGGACATTAATTATATTGCAGATAAACTTCCTAAAAAGCACAAAAATATGTTTTTTAAATTAAATGAAGAAGAGTTTAAAAATGAAATAAATGAATTAAAAGGACAATTGAATCAAATGAATGATGCTGAAATTAAAGCTAATTTATCTCAAATAGTTGCTTCAATTGGAGATGCTCATACTTCAATTAACTTTAGTGAAGAAAAAATCTTTCCATTAGAATTTTACTGGTTCAATGATGGAATTTATCTTATAAACACTTTAGAGGATTATAAGGATTTTAAATATAAAAAACTTGAAAAAATTGATAATAAAGATATCAACGAAATAATTGAAAGAATATCTTCCGTAGTTTCTCATGAAAATGAAGCTATTTTAAAATCACAAATTCCTATTAGGATAGCTCTGCCTGAGTTACTTAAAGGGTTAAATATTATTGAAAATGTTGAGAGTGCAACTTTTACTTTTGAGGGTAATAGTGAAAAAAGTATTAATGTTAAAGCGTTAGATGGAGAAGAAGTATTTGAGAATATATTTGGGAAAGGTAGAGAGGGCGAAAATATTCCTTTATATATGCAAAACAAAGACAAGTATTATTGGTTTAAACATTTAGAAGACAAAAAAGCAGTATATTNNTATTTTAATTATAGTCAATGTATGGAGATGAAAGAGAAACCTTTTAAAGAATTTTCTGCAGAGCTTATGAATGTAATTAATACTAAAGGTGTAGAAAAGCTTATTATAGACATTAGAAATAATGGCGGAGGAAACTCAATGATACTGGAAAATTTAATTAATGAAATAGGAAAAAGTGAGTTAAATAAGAAAGGCAAATTATTTGTTATTATAGGTAGGAGAACTTTTTCATCGGCTATATTAAATGCTATAGAATTAAATAATAATACTGATGCTATTTTTGTTGGAGAACCTACAGGTGGAAAACCAAATCATTATGGTGAGGTAAAAAGTTTTGAACTTCCTAATAATAAGATAACTGTAAGGTATTCAAGTAAATATTTTAAAAATTACGATAAAGATATGGATACTTTTGTGCCAGATAAAAATATAGAATTAACTATAGAAGATTATATAAACAATGTGGATCCAGTACTTGAGTATATTCTTCAATGATATTAAGATTAAATTTGTTTAGAACAGGGTTGAAATTATATAAAAAATTAAGGAAAGTTTATTTGCTTTCCTTAATTTTTTTGAGAGTTAATACAAATTACCCTTACATTACATAATAAAATTGAAACATAAACATTTCTTAAATAATATTATAAGTGTTCAATATAATACAAGTACTAGTAAATCGTAAATTTGGAGTTTCACCTATAAAAAGCAATATACAACTTCAAATAAAAAGTAATTCTTTTTATTTGAAGTATTAGATTATTATTGTAGAATAATGAGTAGAAATAAATCTATATACCTAGTAAGGTATGAATTAAACAAATCTGTTAAGGAGGAATTATGTTTAGAAAAGTACAACAACAAAAGTATATGATATTTTTAAGGTATGGATATATATTACTTTTTCTGCTATCTTTCGGGAAAGAATATAAAAATATAGGTTCATTAGAAGTTATAATTTTCCTAACTTATATTATAAATAATCAGTTAAGATATTTTATATTACCTGAGGAAAATATTTATATAGTGCCGTCACTGATACTTGAATTATTGTTAGGTTATAACTTATATACTTTAGCTGGAAATTTTGGTGGATTAATATTTATCTTGTCATTAATAGATGTTATTTATATGTTTAAAAAAGTGTACACACTAATATATATATTGGGAATAACAATATTAATAATTACACAAAAGAACTTAGAGCTATTGATAAGTTGGATTATAGCAGTTTTACCTATATTTTTATTATTAGTAAAAGTAAAAGATGAAGAAGGAAGAAAGTTAGAGGCTCAAGACTTATATGATAAATTAAGAGAAAAAGATGAAGAGCTAAAAAGAGTAAATAAAGAATTGGAGGTTTACGCTAATACGATAGAAGAAATCACTATTTTAAGAGAAAGAAACAGAATATCAAGGGAAATACATGATAATGTTGGACATGCATTATCTACGATAATAATACAATTAGGAGCTATTGAAAAAATATGTAAAAGTGATGGAGAAGCAGCTTCAATAATGGCTAAGAATTTAGGAGATTTTGCGAAAGAAAGCATGGAAAGAGTTAGAGGAGCTGTGAGGGCTATGAAGCCTAGAGAGCTTGAGGAATATGAAGGTGTAATAGCTGTATCGGAAATGATAAAGAACTTTCAGAAGCTTACAGGGGTAGAGGTAAAATTGAGGGTATCAGATAGTGTTTGGAAATTAAATTCAGATCAGACTATGGTTATATATAGAATAATCCAAGAATTTTTATCTAATGCTGTAAGGCATGGTAAGTCAACAGAGGTAAAAATATTCTTGAATTTTTTAGAAACTCATTTGAGAATTCATTTAAAAGATAATGGAGTAGGATGTTCTAAGGTTGTACCAGGAATTGGACTTCAAAGCATAAAAGAAAGAGTTGCAACTTGGGGAGGTAATATAGAGTATTTTACTAAAGAAGGGCAAGGCTTTGAGCTTGTAGTAACAATGGATAAAGTGAAGCTAAGTTTAGATGGAGTATAATTTTTATTATAGGAGAGCGAAATAAATGGAAAAAATAAAAATAATAATAGTTGATGATGAAAAATTAATTAGAGAAGGGTTAAAAATAATACTTTCCACCTATGAAGATATTGAGGTTTTGTCTATATGTGAAAATGGAAGAGTTGCCTTTGAATTTTGCAGAGAAAATACTGTTGATGTAGTTTTGATGGATATAAGGATGGAAGAATGTGATGGGGTGCTTGGAACAAAGCTAATTAAGGAAACTACACCTAATACGAAAGTTTTAGTTTTAACTACCTTTAAAGATGGAGAGTATATTGAAGAGGCACTTAAAAATGGGGCTTCAGGATATCTTCTTAAAGATAGTTCTTATGATTTAATATACGGTGGAATTAAAGCAGTTCATGGAGGTAATGTAGTAGTTCACCCAGAAATTATTACAAAGCTTATGGTGAAAGAAGAAACAGAGTGTGAACAGTTAAAAACAGAGTGTATAAAAAAAGAAACAGGGTTAACGGAAAGAGAGTTAACTATAATTAAGGAAATAGCTAAAGGATTATCAAATAAGGAAATAGGAGAAAACATGTTTTTAACTGAAGGAACTATAAAAAACAATATAACCACCATACTTTCAAAGCTTTCCCTCAGAGATAGAACTCAGATAGCTATATTTGCTTTTAAAAATAACTTGGCTCAGTAATATTATAATGTAATAATTTTTAGGTTAATATTCAAATTTTAAATAATTGGCAGCAAAAATAAATATTAAATTAAGAAGTGAAATAATTCATAAGACATTTACGCTCAAAGAGGTTGATTATATCAGCCTCTTTGCTTTTAGCACTACATTAAATGACTTAAGTCATTTAATGTGATGACCTAGGCTAATAGGTAGAATGACAAAATTAATTTATAATTGACTTATAAGGTTAATGGAGGTAAGTAGTATGAAGTTTATAGAAACTAAAAACTTAACAAAAAGATTTAATGATAAGCTTGTTATAGATAATGTTTCTTTAGGAATAGAAAAGGGTGAAATTTTTGGATTACTTGGTCCTAATGGAGCTGGTAAATCTACTTTAATTAATTTGATAGTTGGACTTTTAAAAATAGATAGAGGAGAAGTAGTTATAGGGGGGTACAATATATCAAAGGAACCTTTAAAGGCAAAGGAAAAAATAGGACTAGTTCCACAAGAAATAGCTCTTTTCGAAAACTTAAATGCTAAAGAAAATCTAGAATATTGGGGAGGACTTTATGGATTAAGGGGAGCTATGTTAAGAGAGAGAATAAATGAAGCTTTAGAAATAGCAGCTTTACAGGAACATATAAAAAAGCCTGTAAAAAAATATTCTGGAGGAATGAAAAGAAGACTTAATATAGCTGCAGCTATGATGCATCATCCAGAGGTTTTAATTATGGACGAGCCTACAGTAGGAGTAGATCCTCAATCAAGAAATCATATTTTTGAAGTGGTTAAGAAAATGAATAAAGAATATAATTCAACAATAATATACACTTCCCACTATATGGAGGAGATAGAAACACTCTGTGACAATATATTTATTCTTGATTTAGGAAAAGAAGTTGCTTATGGGAGTAAAGAAGAATTAAAAAGAATGGTTATAAGCGATAAGGTAATAAAAATAAAAGCTCAAGGAGAGCTAGAAAAACTTATGTTTGATATAAAGAAACTTTCTGCCATAAGAGGAGTAGAAATAAAAGGGGAAGAGCTTAAAATAATAGCAAATGAAAAGATAACCCTTAATGAATTATTTAATGAAATTTCAAAACATAAAGTAGAAGTGAAAAATATAGGTATAGAAGAACCAAATTTAGAAGAAGTTTTCTTAACTTTAACTGGTAAAAAATTAAGAGATAAGGAGGAATAAAAATGCAAATATTTCCTCAGATTAAAAAGNNTTATTTGTTTTTTAATTTTTCCAATGATAATGGCTTATATATACGGCACAATGCAAGAGGATATGTTTCAAGGAAAAAGTCATTTTGAACCAATAAAAACTATTTTTAATTATAATAAATCTTCAAAAGAAGGAGAAGTTTTAAAAGCAATACTAGAGGACAAACAGACGGAAAGTTTTATAGCTGTTGTGGAAGATGAAGAACCTCAATGTAAAGTAACCATAAGTGATGATTTTAGAACCATAGATATTGAAAAATTAAAGGGATCAGATACTCAAGTAGACATGGTGAAGAGATTTATGGAAACCTTTAATGAAAATATAAATCAATATAATACAGTGGTAGATAATATAAATAAATTAAGTTTAACCTCTGTAGAAAAAGAGGAATTAATAAATAAGATACTATTTAAATTACAAGAAAATAATAGAGAACCATTAATAAAAGAACAGTTGGTAGAAGGCTATAAAAGTTTGGGGGCTAGAGAGTATTATACAATTTCAATGTTTAGTTTTACGTCAATAATGCTTGTTGTAGTTTTAATAAAAGGATTCTATAAGGAGAAGAAACAAGGAGTAATTAGAAGAAGCTTTTCTACGCCAAATAGTAAGATAAGTTATCTTTTAGGATATTTAAGCTCTTGTTTTATATTAGCATTATTTATAAATATTATTTATGTAGCTATAAATATAATATTAGGAATAGCATTCTTAGATAATTTTATAGGGAATACTATAATTATAATACTTCAAAGCTTACTTCAAACAGCTGTGGTAGGAATGATAATTTCTTTTATAAAAAGTGAGAGAATAGCAAATTCTATTATGAATATCATTGTATTCATACCAGCTATAATTGGTGGAGTATTCTTTTACTCTGATTTAATAGAAATTAAGATTTTAAAGTTTTTTTCAAATATCTCACCAAATTCATTAATATTAAATTCATATAAAAATTTGTCTATAGCTCAAGAAATTTATGGAGCTAAAAATCAGATAATAATTATGATGATATTATCGCTAATACTTTTAATTGTAAGTTTTATTAGAGTTAAAGTTAGTTGGGAGGAGTAATGATGAAATTCTTAATTGTTTTAAACAGTAATTTGAAAAGAATCGCTAAAAGTAAAAAGATTCTTATTGCAAACTTTCTAGTGCCAGCTATAATTATTTTAACTCTTGGATTTGTATTTAATAGAATTACTGGTACAGATAATGAATATGCAATTATAAATAGTGATAAAGGTGTTTATGGGGAAGAATTTATAAAGGGGGTTGAAAAAAATAATAAGCTTAAGGTTTATCAAAAAGATGAGGGAATAGAAAGAGTTAAGAAGAAAAGAATGTCTTTATGTTATGAGATTCCAGAAGAATTTTCAGAGTTAATATCTAAAGGTGAAAAGCCTCAAATTATTTCTCATAAAATAGAAAGTGGTATAGAGCCAGGAAACTTTCAGCTTAGCGCAAATTCTTTGATAAATAAGATGATTTTGAGAGAAGAACTTAAAAATAATGGAAAAAATATTTCATTAGAAGCTCTAAGTTATGAAGAACACAATATAAATGTAATAAGCAAAGATAAAAAAGCAATGGGTGACATCATAATTTTAAATATGATTATAAGCTTTATTCTATTTGGGTCTATAGGAATTTCTATGGAGCTATTTGAACTTAAAAGACAAAATATCTTAAAAAGAAGCTTTGCTACATCAAATAAACCTAAGACTATAATTGGAGGAGTTCTAGCAGCATTATTTTTAATATCTTCACTAGGATATAGCGGAATATTTTTATTAAATTCATTTATAAATTCAAACAACTACCTAAATAAAGCACCTATTATAATATTAAATATAGTGTTTTTAGTATTACTTGCACTTAGCTTAGGGGTATTTATTACAAGAATAATTAAAAATGAAAATCTTATAGCTATAGTATCACAAATAATAATATCCCTTACATGCTTTGTTGGAGGAAGTTTTATGCCTATAGAGATTTTACCTAAAGGTATAAGAGTATTTTCAAAATTTACTCCACAATATTGGGCACTACAATCAATCGATACAGGAAATGTTTGGCTATCATTTATAGTAGTATTATTTGCATTAGCTTTATTTACAGCAGGAACTTTTAAGACAAAAAACTTTATAGATTAAAAAAATATAACCTAATAGAACTATACTATTAGGTTATATTTATAAATACGTATGTATTTATAAAAGTTATTATTTTATAGTTTTTATTATCTTAGCAGGATTGCCACCAACAACTACATTGCTAGGTATATCTTTTACTATAACAGAGCCAGAAGCAACAACTACGTTATCACCTATAGTTACGCCAGGATTTATAGTAGAATTGCCACCTATCCAAACGTTATCTCCTATGGTTACTGGTTTTCCAAGCTCAGTTTTAAGTCTTTCTATAGGATCAATTGGGTGAGAAGCTGTATATATATGTACAGCAGGAGCTATAAAACAATTACATCCTATACGTATTTCACAAACATCTAGCATAACACAGTTAAAATTAGCATAGAAATTTTCTCCTACATGTATGTTATATCCATAATCACAATGAAAAGTAGGTTCTATATAAAGAGATTCTCCCGTAGATCCAAAGAGTTCTTTTAATATAGAAATACGTTCATCTATTTCATCTTCAGTGGAATTATTAAAAAGCCTAGTTAATTTTCGAGCTTTCATTCTCTCTTTTACTAATTCAGGATCATTTGCTATATAAGGATGACCTTCAATCATTTTTTCTTTTTCTGTCATAAAATACCTCCTTTAATAGTAGTTTTATAAGTACTTATGTATGATTATTATATGTTAGTATTTAAAAAGCTATAACAATACAAATAACTTTTAGAATAAGAGTTTAGAAAGTTCGGGATTAAGAAAAATATAGATATAAATTTATAAATATTAATTTGAAAAGTATATCTATATAATTACCATCAATAGAAAGTTCTTTTCTTGTTTTTTAGTTATAATGGAAATATAAAGTAAATTGTTTAAATATGATATTTTGAAATAGGTGCATTATGAAAATTATAATTTTAACCTAACTAGCAGAAGTTCTCATATTCAACGAAGCAAGTGGTAGTAGTTCACTATTATAGAATTCATAGATTTTATATGGAATGTAATTTGTATAATGAGTTAAAGTAAATGGAATAAAATTAAAAAGTTTTAGGAGAAAATAAATAATTATTTTTTAAATATTAAAACTATATTGACAAATTGAATATTTAGTAGTAGAATCTTATTAAATTCTATGAAGGAAAGAGTAGGTATTGGGTTAGTATCTAAAGCGAATGAGGGATGGTGGAAGCCTCGTGAGAAAAACAATGCTGAATGACATTCCAGAGAAGTTTATCTGAACGCTATTTTAGTTAATAGGATAAAACGTATTCCTACGTTACAGGATTAGAGATGGCTTTAATTTTTAATTGAAGTTAAGCAGGATGGTACCGTGAAGTTTATACTCTCACTCATGCACAATGAGTGAGAGTTTTTTAATTTTCATAATGTGCTGCTTAAAATTTAATTATATATTAAGGTTAATTAGGGTGGTACCGCGAATTTTTCGTCCCTTGAGATTTATCTCAAGGGATTTTAATTTTTAAAAGAAAGCTTTCATCAAGTAAACTAATATATCAAAATTAAGAATAAATAATTGTAAATTAGATTAATTATAAAAAACTAGTTTTTTAAATAGACTTTATAAGCATCAATAATTAGGGACATTTATGATAAATTATTGATTTCTCAAGGTAAATTAAATTTCTTTAACTTAGTAAAGAAATTGGCTTTAATTGTAGATAATTTAAAGTTTAAAATGAAGATTTATTTTAAAGGAGAGATTTATATGAAAAGAATTATGATAAATGAATTATTAAATTATGAAAATCAAATTGTATCTATAAAAGGCTGGGTTCATAGAATAAGGAAACTTAGCAAGATTGCATTTCTAGTAATAAGAGATAGAGCTGGTATGGTGCAGGTAATTATAGATAATAATGAACTTTTGAAAGATATTAAGTTAGAAGCAGTAGTTTCTATAGAGGGATTAGTGGTAAAAAGCAACAATAAGATTTCACCTATAGAGATACAAGTAAATAATGTTCAAATTATATCAGAGGTAAAGGAAGATTTACCTATAGAAGTAAATTTAGATAGAATTAATGGAAATTTAGATACTATATTAAATAATAGAGCTTTAAGCTTAAGGAATGTAGAGTTAAATACAATTTTTAAAATACAGGCATTATTGGCTCAAGGCTTTAGAGAGTATCTTATAAAAGAAGAATTCATTGAGGCTTTTACTCCTAAAATTGTAGCGGAAGGTGCAGAAGGAGGAACTGCAATTTTTGAGATTAAATATTTTGAAAAAAAAGCATATTTAACTCAAAGTCCTCAGTTTTATAAACAAATGATGGTCGGGGCAGGTTATGAGAGAGTCTTTGAAGTAGGCAGTGTTTATAGAGCAGAAGAGCATAATACCAATAGACATTTAAATGAATATGTGAGTATGGACCTTGAAATGGGATTTATTGAAGATGAAAAAGAGATTATGAAATTGGAAACAGAACTTTTGAGATATATGCTAAATAAGCTAAAAACAGAAGGTGAAGAATATTTAAAAATATTAAATATAGAAGTACCTTTTATAGGAGAAGAAATACCTTCTTTACCACTTAATGAAGCAATAGAGATACTAAAAAAGGAGTATAATAAGACTGACTTAGAAGGAGATTTGGACCCAGAAGGAGAAAGGCTCATTTGCCAATATGCTAGGGAAAAGTTAAACTCTGAATTTATATTTTTAACAGATTATCCTAAAGAAAAAAGGCCAATGTATACTATGCCTAAAGGAGATAATTTAACTCATAGTTTCGATTTGTTGTTTAGGGGACTTGAAATAACTACAGGAGGCCAAAGAATTCATAATTACGAAATGCTTATGGAAAATATGATATTAAAAGGACTAAATCCAGAAAATTTTCATAATTATATGGAATTATTTAAATTTGGTATGCCGCCTCATGGTGGTTTAGCTATAGGTCTTGAAAGATTAACAGCTCAACTTATAGGACTTAAAAATGTAAGGGAAGCTTCTTTATTCCCAAGAGATAGAACTAGAATAACACCTTAATTAGGCATCTTGAAAAAAATACTAGATCAGTATATTAGCCTATTTTCCATCATACTGCGTCATCAGAACCTGCCCATAGCTCCACTATGAGCAGAACCTAAATCCTTGTATGATATGAGGCATATTCAAAAAAATAACTAGCTATTTTATTTCATATGCTTAAAATATACTAACATCTTTGATCTATTATTTTCTTTCAGATGCCTTAGAATAAAAAAGCGTGATTTATTTCACGCTTTTTTTATTTCTCTTTTAATATGTCACGAATTTCAGTAAGTAACTCTTCTTCTTTGCTTATTTCAGTTACAGCTAGTTTGTCCTCTACTTCTTCTTTATGTTTAAATTTAGATATAAATTTTATAAATAGAAAAATAGAAAGAGAAATTATTAAGAAATCTATGACAGTTTGAATAAACATTCCATAGTTTAGAGTAAGTGCTGCCAAGCCATCCTTTTCAGGTCTAATTGTATATTTTAAAGATGTGAAGTTAACTCCACCAAGTAACAATCCTATTATAGGCATTATTATATCATTTACTAAGGAAGTAACAATTTTACCAAAGGCGCCACCGATAATAACTCCTATTGCTAAATCCATAACATTGCCCTTAAGTGCAAACTCTTTAAATTCTTTAAGCATAGAATACCTCCTATAATAAATATAATTATTATTATAGAGAAATTTCATAAAAAAATATATAGGGAATTTCTTGCATTATGCTTCGAAGATAAAATTAAATAATAGAGTATTATCAATATGGAAGTATTAATAACTAATAAAAAAACCGCAACTTAGTCACGGTTTTTGAGTTAGCTCTTCTAATAAGCTTTTCCCCAATATACTAGAGAAACTGCTTGTTTTCCGCAACATACACAATTATTAGAAATAGATTCTTGTTTAAATGGCATACATCTAGCGGTTACTCCTGCTTCTTCTTTTAATTTATCTTCGCAAGCTTTATCTCCACACCACATTGCTTTTATAAACCCAGGTTTATTTTCAGCAATATTTTTAAATTCTTCTAAAGTTAATGCATTGAAAGTTTTTGATTCTCTATGATTTTTTGCCTTTTCAAGTAAATCTATCTGAATTGCATCAAGGAGTTTAGAAAGTTCATTTTCAAGTTCATCAATAGAAGCTACAAGTTTTTCTCTTGTATCTCTTCTAACTAGAACAACTTGATTATTTTCAATATCCTTAGGACCTATTTCAAGTCTTATAGGTACTCCTTTCATTTCATATTCATTAAATTTCCATCCAGGCATTTTATCACTAGCGTCAAGTTTAACTCTAAAGCTATTAGAGATTCTTTTTTTAAGTTCTTTAGCTTTATCTAAAACTCCTTCTTTATGTTGAGCAATAGGAACTATAACTATTTGATTTGGAGCTATTTTAGGTGGTAGCACTAAGCCACTATCGTCTCCATGAACCATAATTAATGCGCCTATTAATCTAGTAGTAATTCCCCAAGAAGTTTCGTGTACATATTGTAGATTTCCATTTTTATCGCTATATTTAATATCAAAAGCTTTAGCAAAATTATCCCCAAAATTATGAGATGTACCACTTTGAAGTGCTTTACCATCATGCATTAAACTTTCTATTGTGTAGGTGGATCTAGCACCTGCAAATTTCTCTTTATCAGTTTTCTTTCCTTTTATAACAGGTATAGCAAGCACTTGCTCACAAAAATCTGCATAAAGATTTAGTATATTTATTGTTTCTTCTTCAGCTTCTTCATAAGTAGCATGTATTGTATGACCTTCTTGCCATAAAAATTCTGTAGTTCTTAAGAAAGGACGGGTTGTTTTTTCCCACCTAACAACAGAACACCATTGGTTATAAAGTTTAGGTAAATCATTGTATGATTGAACTATTTTAGCATAGTGCTCACAAAATAGAGTTTCTGAAGTAGGACGAACACAAAGTCTTTCAGTTAATTCTTCTGAGCCACCATGAGTTACCCAGGCAACCTCAGGCGCAAATCCTTCAACATGATCCTTCTCTTTTTGAAGCAAGCTTTCAGGGATAAACATAGGCATATATACATTTTCATGTCCTGTAGCTTTAAGTTTTTCATCTAGAATTTTTTGAATGTTTTCCCATATGGCATATCCATATGGACGAATTATCATGCATCCCTTAACACTAGAATAGTCAACAAGTTCTGCTTTTTTAACTATATCTGTGTACCATTTTGCAAAGTCTTCATCCATTGAGGTTATGGCTTCAACGAACTTTTTATTTTTAGACATAATTTATAACCATCCTTTACTAATTATTTTTATACATAGACTTTAGTTTAAGATTTTATTAGAATTGACATTTAGCTATTAATAATACAATTGTATATAGGGTTCCTTAATGAAAATTTAACTTATGCATGATTTTAATTTCCATAACAAGAATTCTTTTCTACGAATGAAAAATTAAGAATGAAGGATACGAATTATGGTTAAAACTCCACG
>NZ_DKLM01000146.1 GCF_002455975.1 Clostridium sp. UBA6640 | reverse complement strand
CATAACTACTTAACAGATTCTTCTACTTTATAAATAATTTCTATTTTTCTTTCATTAACTCCTTCTTAATTATTAATCATTTTAAACGTCTTTCTTTATATATTCTTTAAGCATGGTTATTTTATACATTACGCTCTAAATCCTTTTAATAATTTATTTTTAAATTCTAATCCCATTAAATCAGTTTAAATTTATGTAATGCTTTTACTTTAAAACTTCTTATATTAATAAAAATTGATATAAGAAAAAGAATCCTTTAAGATAATAATTTCTCATCTTAAAAGATTCTTTATAAATCAGCATATAAAATTTTCTTTTCTAAATATCTAATTCAACTTTATGTTTATAACTATTATATTAAAACAAATTATTATGTAAATTTAAAATCCACAAGTTTAAGATTCTTTATTTTCTTCTAAATGTTCTTCTAAATGTTCTTCTAAAAATTTGTTAATATCTTTAACTTCTTTTCCCTTTACTAGTAAAACTTCATCTTTTTCACTGTGAACATATAGGTCATATTGCCATAGATTATTTCCTTTGTTGTCTTTTTCTATTACTTTATAATATGGTTCATTATTATAAGTAATCTCTTCTACATATACATTTTTTATATCTTTAAGCCATTCTAGTTTATTAATTTTCTCAAGAGCAACCTTTACTTCTTTTGTATTTTTTAAATACTCTATTTTTGCTTTTTGTATCTTGTCTTTTTCTGCTAATAAATCTTTATCATTATTATTTAACTGTAAAGCTTCATCAATTTTTGATAATGCTTTCTGGAAATCGCCATTTTTAATAAAGCTATCCAATCTTTTTAGTGCAAACTCTTTAGCTCTCTCAGGTATAATTTTTAGTGTGTCTTGTGCCTGAGCATAGAACTTATAATTTTCCCTAACTAGAGCAAACTCTTCCTTTGCCTTAACAAATTCTTTATCTTCAAAATATTTTATTCCATTTTTATAATGCTTATCATCTTGTATATAATTAAGCATTTTATCATATTCTACTTTAATTTTTTCTGATTTATCTCCATAATATTTAAAATTAACTATAGACTCTTCTGCTTTTTCATTTTCAATAGTATTATTTTCTAAACTAAATTTTAAAGCGTCTAATTGATCTAATAAATATGTATCTATTTTTTCTTTATGCTTTTCCTTTTTTGTTTCGTCATAGATCTTATGTGCTTCTACTTGATTGTTTTCAGTAAAATACTTTTTAAAATCGTTTAAATCTCTTACAAATCCAGACTCTGTTGCATAAAGCTTTCCACCAATTACAAGAATTATAATAGCTATAACTGCAAAAATAGTAGATAACTTATATTTCCTCCTTGTTCCTTCGTTTTTAAAACCCATATTCTTCCTCCTAAACTATGTCCTATGTAATATAAACCCTATCTAATTATAATAATATAGCCATCAGTTGTAAAATTTACGAATATTCAAAACATTATTAAAAAAATTAGAGAAGACTTTGTTCCTTCTCTAATTAATATAGCACTAATATTATCTTATTTTAAGCTAATATTTTAATTTAATTCTATAAGTAATTTTAAAATAATTTTTATTTTAAGAAATTTATCTNNTTTTATAGAAAACTTATTTTTCAGAGCATGCTTTAAGTTTTTACATTGTATTCCTATAGCCACTTATGACATCGAAAACTTTAAAGAATAAAACTTTTATAGTCACAATTCTTAATAAGATAAATTTATTTTATTAAGAATTTTTTAAGATTTTTTCTTGAATATATGCTGGATATGAGCCCTAACATAGCCATATTAATAATCATTGATGTACCTCCATATCCAATAAAAGGTAACACAACTCCAATTATTGGCGCAAGATTAAGGCACATCATAATACTAATTGTAAACTGAATAAAAAAAGAGATTATAATTCCTAAAATTATATTTTTTCCGTAATTATTTTTTATTAATTTCATATTTCTAAATAAAGATATTATAAAAATAATAGATAATACTATTATAGAAAGTGCAGCAGCCCATCCAAAATAACATAATATTAGAGCAAATATAAAGTCGTTAGCAGCAAAAGATATCATATTGATTAGCTCTTGATTTAATGTTCCCCCTATAAATTGAGAAGAATACATAATTTTAGATATTGTATTGTTTATATAACCTAAATCACTATGAATATCTCTAGAATTTATGAAACTTATTAGTCTTGCTAAGCGATAAGGCTCCCTAAAACAATAAAATAAACCTCCTAAAACTAGCGAAAAAATAAAAATCGCTGGTATTCTTTTATTTTTACAATTTTTAATTGTTAGCACTATAAATACAAAAGTAAATATTACGGCATATATCTTATTCATTTCTAAAAATAAAATATAATTAGATAAAATAAATATTCCAATAAGCTTAAATATATTCTTTTTATATTTAAAATTCATATTATTTATAATTCCACTTATTGAGATTAAATAAAGGAGCATGATTAATGGTCCTAACATAATCTCACTTCCAATTATAATAGCTGAAATTAGCCCTACTACAGTTGCTATCCCATAAATATGATATGAATATTTTTCTAGCTTTCTATAATCAAAATAATATATGCCTAAAAATACACCTATTCCAAGTAGAAAATGTACTATACTTTTAACTGTCTGATTCTCATAACCCTGTATTAAATTGCTAGTTATTAAAAAATTAACTACTATACCAAATAATGCTAATAAGATTCCTATAATCAAAGTTTTATATTCTATTTTTTTCTCATATACCTTATTAAGCTTAAAGCCTATTTCACCTGAATCTCCCATATCTCTTATAGCTAATTTGTAGGCTTCATCTTTTTCATATCCATTGTCTATGTATTCTAAGGACAGCTCTTCAATATGACTTTTCATCTCTTCTTTTATTTCACCATGTACTTCTTTACATTTAATAACGCTACAAATTTCTTCTAAGTAATAGTTAACCCTATCCATTACATCAACACCCC
>NZ_DKLM01000055.1 GCF_002455975.1 Clostridium sp. UBA6640 | reverse complement strand
TAATAGCGCCGGCAATCATAGGAGCTGGAATACCAAGACCCTGGCCAATTCCTAGGAGTGCTATACCAACAGTTCCGGCAGTAGTCCAAGAACTACCTGTAGCTAGGGAAACTATTGAGCACATAATACAGGAGGCAAGTAGGAATATGCTAGGAGAAATAATCTTAAGTCCATAATATATCATAGTAGGAACTGTTCCACTAAGAATCCAAGAACCAATAATAATTCCAATTATCATCAAAATAATTATTGCCTGCATAGACATTTGAATAGAGTTTATAAATGCATCCTCTAAGTCTTTCCATTTAAATCCTAATCTAAGTGCAACCAAAGACGCAACTATTGAGCCGATAATTAAAGGAATATGAGGACTTGATTCATATAATATTATTCCAACAGAGAGGCATACCGCTAAAAAAATAATTGGCAATAACGCTTCAAAAAGTTTAGGTTTTCTTATTTCATTACTCATGTTAATCCTCCTCTTTCAATATATTGTTAATATTTTACATTATAAATGGTAAGTTTTCAATTAAATTTAAGAATAATTAAAAAATTAACTATTAATAATTTATTACAATCATTTAGTGCAAAAAAATAGGTAATATACATGAAAAATTCACGTTATGCAGTATAATTATTTAATAAGTAACTTTATAAGGCAAAAAAAGTTTCAAATTGCTATTATGCCTATATATGATTTTTTGAATTTCTATATTAGAATTAATATTTTTATTATAAAAATATTAAAGAATTAAAAATATTTGCAATTATAAAATCAATATTACTAGAAAAAATGTTAAACAAATAACGAAATATCATATTATTTTAAAAAAGCCTTTGAAATCTTTAAAGGTTTTTAAATAGTAAAAAAATGTTAATAATTGTTTTTATTAAATTTTAATTTTATTATTGATTTCAGCAATATATTATAAAGATAATCTTAAACAAAAATAAAAAAAGAGCATTTCAACCTTAGTTGCAATACTCTTATAAGATTAGAATCATCATTATTAAAATAATATTATAAATAAAAATGTATCCATAATTTTTAACAGTTATAGTAAAATCGAAACTACTATAATAGTGAGCTCCTCTATAACATCTAGAGTTTAAGCCTTCTTTTATTTCATCCCATCTTTTCATGGTATTAAAAAATAGTAAACCTAGCATTTTTCCTGTATTTACAACTTTTAATTTAAAGGTTGTAAAACCGCTTCTAGATTTCATGGCATTGTATAGTAATTTTGCTTCATCATCAATCAATAATATGTATCTTTCCATATTTTTAGCTATATCACAAACTTCTCTAAGATTCTTACTTTTGGAGAATAGATATAAAATATGGTCTAATGGTGTAGTTAAAGAAAGGTATGCAATACAAAGTCCACCAGAAAAACTTTTTAATAATATTAATAAAATATAATTAAAATCATAAGTAAATATAAAAGTTATTGATGACATCAAAGCAAATATAAAAGCTCCAAAGGAAAACTTTGAAACTATATTCATTGGATTGCTGACTTTTTTATGCAGAAAAATAAAGATTATTATGTTTAATATAATTGGGATTATAGTATCGGAAAATCCTAAGATAATAATGGGAAAAATACATAGGCATAGCTTTTCAAAAGGATGCCTATGTATTTGACTACTTATTTTAGAATAAGCTATTATATTTTTGAGCACGATTTTTTCTTGCCTATATAGAAGCCTACAAATCCTGCACCTATTGCTGCTTGAACAGAGAATAGTAAACTTTCTATTTCAGAAGAAGGTGGTTCCCAAATACTACTAAACCAAGGCTCATAATCTTCATTTATTTCTGAAATTACTTCTTCCATTTGATCATCTCCGCCTACAAACTCACTAGTAGAACCATAGTAGGCAAGGGGAGCGATTACAAGAAAAATACAAATCAATACAAGTATAATATTTTTTCTTTTCATTTATACCATCTCCTCCAAAGCTAATAGTTCATTCTTAGAATTCTTCTCAACAAATTCAAATATTAATACAGTAATAATACCTTCAATTATAGCTAGTGGTAATTGAGTTATTGCAAATATTGAAATGAATTTTGTGAAAGCATTTATAAAATTTCCTCCAGAGTGAGCAAGTCCCATCTGTACTGAAGTAATAACATAAGTGGATAAATCACCTAAAACTGCTGCTAAAAAAATAGCTATTTTTTTATTCTTATTTTTAAATAATTTATATGTTGAAAATGCAACTATTGGTCCAACAATACCCATAGAAAATACATTTGCACCTAATGTTGTTAAACCACCATGAGCTAATAACAGAGCTTGAAATAGTAGCACTAGGGATGCTATTACTGTCATTGCAAAAGGTCCAAATAAAATTGCTCCAAGGGCAGTACCAGTAGCATGTGAACTACTTCCAGATACAGAAGGTAGTTTTAATGCAGATAAAACAAAGCAAAAGGCAGCGGTAAGTGCTAAAAGCATCTTTAAATCTTGATTATTATATGTTCTTTTATTAATTGCTCTAACCCCTAAGAAGAAGAATGGTGCGGATAAAACAAAGTAAACTATACACCAAAGTGGACTTAGGAATCCTTCTGCAATATGCATTGCAAAAGCGCTATAAGGCATAACTATTGAAAGTATGAAACCTAACAATAAAATATTTCTTTTTTTCATATTAAACCCTCCATCTTTTATAATAGCAATGCTTTAAAGAAATTAGTTAAAATTTAATCACAGTAAAATATAAATATAATTACGTTAGTATATAATTATAAATTTAATAAGTTTTAAAGCACTGCTACAAATTGTAATAAAATAGATTAAAGGCCTTTAAAAATCTATATAAATCAATAGCTGATCAGACTATTGATTGGAATCAAAGTTTTTGAAAACATCTAAGAATTTGTCTATGTTTTCTTCAGTATGAATTATTGATAAGAATAATGCCTCAAATTGAGATGGGGCAATATAGATACCATTTTTGAGCATATGCATATAAAATTTTGAAAATAATTTTGTATCACAAGTTTTAGCATCTTCATAGTTCTTCACTTCTTTTAAATCTGTAAAGAATATAGTCATCATAGCTCCGCATCTATTTATAGTTATAGGAATGTTTTTTTCACTAGCTATTTTAACCAGTCCATCCTGAAGCTTTTTACCTAACTTTTCAAGGTGTTCATAGTATTCTGGATGAGAATGTAGTTTTTGTACAGTTGCAAGTCCTGCAGCCATAACTATAGGATTTCCAGACATAGTTCCTGCTTGATAAACAGGTCCCATAGGTGAAAGGTTTTCCATTATTTCTCTTTTGCCGCCATAGGCGCCACAAGGAAGTCCACCACCCATTATTTTAGCGTAAGTAACTATATCAGGTGTTACATCATAAAGACTTTGAGCTCCTTTATAGGCAACTCTAAAGCCACACATAACTTCATCAAATATTAATAAAGCACTATATTTTCTACATAGAGATTCCAATTCTTTCATAAATTCTTTAGTAGCTTTTATTACACCCATATTACCAGCAATAGGTTCTATAATAACACCAGCTATATCATCACCATATTTTTCAAAGATGCTTTTTATGTTGTCAATATCATTGTAAGAAGCTATTAATGTATTTTTTATACTTTCTTGAGGTACACCAGCACTGCCAGGAATACCTTCTGTCATTACTCCTGAACCAGCACTTACTAAAAATCCATCAAAATGTCCATGATAACATCCAGCAAATTTTATTATTTTATTTTTATTAGTATATCCTCTTGCTAGTTTTACTGCGCTCATAGTAGCCTCTGTACCAGAGTTAACCATTCTTATCAAATCTATGTTATCTAAAGTTTCACATAGATGTTTTGCAAGTTGTAATTCTAAGTCTGTTGGTGCGCCAAAGGCTATAGATTCTTCACAAGTTTCTTTTATTGCATTGATAACATCAGCGTCATTATGTCCTAATATCATAGGACCCCAAGCACCGATGAAATCAATATACTTGTTTCCATCTTCGTCGAATATATATGCACCATCACCTTTTTTTATCACAGGAGGTGTTATACCCATATCTTTTAAAGCTCTAACAGGGCTATTAACTCCACCTGGTATGTATTTTTTCGATTCTTCAAAAATTTTAAAACTTTTTTCTGAATTCATTTTCTTCCTCCTTATTTTAATTTATATCACAAAAGATTTTTTGTATTAATTTTAATGTTTCATCTCCATTACCTTTTAAAGTTTCCTCTTTTAAAACTTCAATGGCTCTATTTATATAAGCATTACTAGTGCTTTTAATTAAAGTTTCAACCAACTTATCATTATCTTTTGTGTATTTTTTTTGAGTATAGGTTTTAAATCTATTCTTATAAATAGAATTACCTTTATTTATCATACTAATGATATGAGGGGACAAGCTCCTAAGAGTTCTCCATTCATTATATTCTTCTATGTATTTTTCAATTATATATTGATGATTATCCATTATAGTTTTTCTTAATTTTTTATTTTCCTCATCAATTATATGGATTTTATCTATATCATATACTGTGACATTTTTAAGTAATTCTACATCTTTTTCAACATCCTTAGGAACTGCCAAATCAAATATTAATAATTCTTTATCACTTGGAATTTCATCTTTGGTTATAATAGCATCAGGTGATGAAGTACAGCTTATTATGGTATCAACTAAATCATAATATTGCTTCCTACATTCCACAGAAATTATTTTTACTTTATCATTGCAGGTTAATAATTCATCTTTTTTAATCTTTTCTACATTTCTTCCTACAATGTATATGTTATCAAAATTATTATCATTTCCTATTAGTGTTTTATAACAAAGCTTTCCCATTACCCCAAAGCCTAGAATCATATAATTTCTTTTATTTCTTTTTATAGCTTCTTTCACAGCAATTGAAGATGCAGAAACAGGAATTTTATATAGAGTTGTAGCAGTTTTAAATTCCTTGCCACAAGCTATAGCATTAGTAAAAAGTCTTTCTAAAATCCCCTTTAAACTATTTGCTTTAACAGCAGCAAAATAAGCATCTTTAACCTGACCTAATATTTGATCTTCACCTAAAATTTTAGAATGAAAGCCACAACATAACTCCATTAAGTGCTTTATAGCAGCTTCACCTGTTGAGTGGAATATATGTTTTTTATTATCTATGTCCCAACTTAATATTGTAAAAATATTATTTATAATGTTTTCGTCTACATTTTCAGAAGTAAAATAAACTTCTGTTCTATTACAAGTAGAAAGTATAACTACTTCATCACAAATTCCTCTCAGTTTTAATAGATTTTCTTCTAATACATTGCTAGCAATGCTAAAGCAACCTCGTGTTTCTATATCAACTTCTTTATTTAGCCCTATTAGTTGAATCATCCATTAATCATCTCCTAGCTTATGTACCCTTACCTAGTATATTTACACAAATATTACGCAAATAAAAAAACTCACAATAAGTGAGTTTGTATACTAAATCATAATAGTTTATTTAAGTATCAACGCCACTTTCCTTCCCACCGAAGGTACAGTAAGTTGTTTATGGCAGGTCTCCTGACTCACGCATCAATCTCCTCTCACCTTCCCAAGCACAAGCTCAGTGGTCGAGATTCGTCCTCGTTACAGTAGCGGGGGCTGTAGTGGATTTTAACCACTTTCCCTATTATACTAATAATAGTACCATAAACTTAAAATATTCAATTGCTTTTAGTATATCATAAATATTTTAAATTTCAAATAATTTATTTTAAAATAAGTATAATTATCTAAATTTGTCTTAAAATCACTAATATTGTATAAAATATCATATTGAAAATCAACTTTTATTAGAAAATTTATTTATATAACACTACTTTAAATTATATTAAACGTATTACTGCTTTTATTACATAATAAAGAAATATTTTCATTGACCTTGTAGCATATATTATAGATATATCACTCCTAAATTTAATCTATCTCCGAAATAATTAACATTTATTAGTATTGCAGCTAAAACCACTAAAATCAAAATTCACGGTTCATAATTCGCAATTTCGGATATTTCTCAGTATTAACTGAGAAATTCAGAATTGATTAACTGTAGCGGTGAATAGTGTTCGCCATATATTATTGAATAAGTGTTAAACTATAAGACGTATTAAAAAGGCTGACGAACACCGTTCACATCTACAATAAAATGCTATAGAGATATACATTAAATTTTAAGGCAGTTTATCTATAAAGTAATTTTAGAGGAATTCTTCATATATTGTTGAATAAATTTTGATAAAAGAATTCTAAGGAGAAAATAATTATGAAAACTTTAAAGAAGATAGTAGTAGTTACTTTACTTATGTTGATTTTCTTATACCTAGAAAATAATTCGATTGTTAAAAGTTATATAGAAATTGAACATAGTAAAATGGAAGATAATAATAAAATTAAAATAATACATTTATCTGATTTGCATTGTAAGAGCTTTGGTGAAAATCAAAAATATATTATAAATAAAATTAAAAAAGAGAGGCCAGATATTATAGCATTTACAGGTGACTTAATAGATAGTAGAAGATATAATGAAATACCTAGCTTAGAATTAATGAAAGAATTAGTTAAGATTTCACCAGTCTATTATGTAACTGGAAACCATGAATGGAGATACGGTAATGTAGATTATCTACAAAATGAATTAGAAACTTTAGGAGTAAAGGTTTTAAGAAATCATAAGGAGCTAATAAAGATAAATAATCAAAGTATAGAAATTATAGGAATAGAAGATCCGTTAAGTAGTTATGGGAAAGATACTGAAGTCAATATTGTAGAAAATTATCTTATGCCTTTAACAAAAGAAGGGAAGAATTTTAAACTGCTTTTAAGTCATAGGCCAGAAAAATTTAATATATATAGTAGTTTAAATATTGATTTAGCTTTAACTGGTCATGCGCATGGAGGGCAAATTAGACTTCCGCTAGTAGGTGGATTATTTGCTCCAATGCAAGGAGTTTTCCCTAAATATACTAAAGGACTCTATAAAGAAAAGGATTCTTATATGATAGTAAATAGAGGGCTAGGCAATAGTTTATTCCCTCAACGCATATTTAATAGACCAGAAATTGTGGTTATAACATTAAAGTCATCAGGAAACAGAAATAATTAAGTAAGCTAGATACTAAAAATTAATGCATAAAAAGCAATTTTAAAATTTAAAACTAGTAATAAAATTGCTAGTTTTTTAATGTAAGAAGTTATGACAGTTTTAAGAAGAAATCAAGTATCGATTTCTTCTTTTTTATTGGGTGAAATTTTTATTTTCGATTACATGAAATTATAAAATATTTATCTTAAGAAGGTGATATTTCACTTGACCTCATGAAATATATGGTTTACTATATACATAGATTTACTATGCATAGTAAATCTATGTATTGGAGGTGGAATTATGAAAATTAGTAAAGAACTATTAAAAGGGAGCACGGTAATTTTAATTTTAAGTCTTTTAAAAGAAAAACCTATGTATGGTTATGAGATGATTAAGGAAATTGAAGAAAAGTCCAGTGGAATTTTTACTTTTAAAGAAGGTACCTTATATCCTATACTCCATAGTTTAGAGGGGGAAAATGCAGTTGAGGCTTATTGGGTTGAAAGTGAAGAAGGAAGAAAAAGAAAATATTATAAAATTACTAAAGCTGGAATTAAACTTTTAAAAGAAAAAGAAGTAGAATGGAAAACTTTTAAAGGAGCAGTTGATGATCTTTTATACCAGGGGGTGTTGATGTAATGGATAG
>NZ_DKLM01000119.1 GCF_002455975.1 Clostridium sp. UBA6640 | reverse complement strand
ATTAGTTTTGATCAAAACTAATTTCTTTAGTAGATTTTTTGCTAGCAATACAATTGCTAGCTTTTTCACATTTGGGGAACAGTAGTGAAGCCCTTTAGGGTTCCCCTGAGGTGCAGTATAGTTTGGAACAACATTAATAAATTCAGCTAATACTATGGAGATACTACAATTGGTAGTTTTTCATAGAAAGTTACTTCATAATTTTAAAAGAATCAATTTTAAATTTCTCAGCTTCTTATGAGAAATATTCGCAGTTCTAATTATAATGCTAGAAAGAAGCAATTATTCTTGCAGATATATTAAATATTACAACTGATATATATCATATAAAAAAGTCATAAACTTAAAGCTTATGACTTTTTTTATAATATATTTCAAATTACCTACTTAAATGAAAATTTTCTTATAAATTTATACAATTACTTTTTTCTTCTTTTAGAGATGGCCAAACTGTAAATAGCATTGTTACGTAACAAGCTGTTCCTCCTAAGAAGTTTGAAATTGGTTCTGCTAAAAATACTCCTGTAGTTCCCAAATTGAACATTCTTGGCAAAATTAAAGTAAGAGGAACTACAATAATTATTTTACGAAGTAGTGAAAAGAATACTGCTTGTTTAGATCTACCTAAGGCGACATAGGTAGATTGTCCTGCAAATTGTAATGACATAGCAAAGAAACCAAAGAAATAAATATTCATTGAAGGAATACCATTTTGAATTAGTTCAGGTTCGCTATTGAATATTCGTATAAAGAATTCTGGAAACATTCTTAAAATAAGCCAAATTAAAGTTGTATATAGAATACAAACTATAGACATAAATTTAATTCCACTTTGTACTCTTTTATATTCTTTTGCACCGTAATTAAATCCTAAGACAGGTTGTGAGCCATTAGTAATACCACTTACTGGCATCATAATAATTTCACGAATTGAATTAATAACTGTCATAATACCTACATATAAGTCTCCACCGTAAGATTGTAAAGTAATATTACAAATAATTTGAACAGCGCTGTTAGTAAGTGCCATAATAAAGGTAGATAATCCAAGAGAAACAATTCTTTTCAATATGGATAAGTCTATTTTAAAGTTTTTAAATTTAAGCTTTAATATTGTATTTTTTCCCGTTAAAAACTTTAATACCCAAAGTGATGATAAAAACTGTGATATTACAGTAGCAAATGCTGCGCCCTTAACTTCCATATTAAATGCAAAGATAAAAATAGGATCTAAGACAATATTTACAATAGCACCTAAAAGAATAGTCATCATACCCATTCTGCCAAAACCTTGAGAGTTAATAAAGCTATTCATTCCAAGACTAATCATAACAAAGATAGTTCCTAGCAGATAAATACCAATATAGTCATTAGCATAGGAAAACGTAGCATTACTAGCACCAAAAAGAAAAAGTAGTGGTTTTTTAAAAATTAATCCTAATACTGTAAGTACTATGCCAGATATAATCAAAAGAGCAAAGGAATTGCCCATAATTTTTTCAGCTTCTTCATTATCTCCTTTACCTCTAGCAATAGAACAAAGCGGTGCTCCACCCATACCAAAGAGATTAGCAAATGCCATTATAATTGTAATAATAGGAAATGTAACTCCAATACCGGTAAGAGCCAAAGTTGATGCATTTGGAATTCTACCAATATACATACGATCCACTATGTTATAAAGTATATTGATCAATTGAGCTAAAGTCATTGGTAATGCTAAGCTTAGTATGCTTTTGGGCACACTTCCTTTAGTAAAATCATTATTGCGTTTCATACCTACCTCCTAAAGACATATTATAGAGGTTAACCTAGGCATACTTAAATATATAGATAAACTATCTTGAAACTTAATGTGTACGTCTCAGAATTTTAATTCACAATTCACAATGCAAAATGCACAATTAATGTTGAAATTATTTCTAATCAAAATAATTTCTTTAATGAATTTTTAACTATCAACACAATTGCTAGTTTTCCACCTCNNGGTGCAGTATAGTTCGGAACAACACTAATAAATTTAACTAACATTACATTTGATAGTGTTCTATTGCAGGAGTGAACAGTGCTAGCCAGTTCTTCTATAACTATACAGTTTCAATTGAACTCTAAGTATTAAGTATTGGAAGCAACTTCGCAAACTACATAATTAGTTAGAAACTAAAAATCTATTTCTAATTTTCAATACCCAATTCTTAATTTTCAATTATTAGGTTAATAAGTTAAGATTTAAGCATGCATCCATATGTAGTAAAAAATAACCCCAAAGCTTATTATACACCATAAATAATGGAAAAAGGGGCTATTACATAATTAACTAATTGGCTTAGCTGTATAAGGACTTTATGCATAGCTATTCTGATACTAGTTTTGTTTATTTTTAAATCATTAGAGTATTTGATTATTATAGAATTTGTATTACATGGGCCAATTTTATAAATATTATGGATAGATATATTAAATTAGCTTTTGTGATATAATATGGATATTCTAGTAAACTAATTTATGGGAGTGATTAATATGGGAATTAAAATACTTGATAAATTAGATCCCATTTGTGAAATATTTGGATTGATTTATATGAGCCAGAACTATGATGAAGTTGTTAATTTATTAATAGAAGAACTTAATAATAATGGAATTAATGGAGAACTATTTTTCAAAAAAAATCTTAAGATTCTTGATAAATATATAAAGACATTTAATAAATATAAGGTTGTTAATGAAAGTGAAGTATTCTTTTTTGATGAAGATGATACAGCTATTTTTTTAGTAATTGCATTTACTCTAATCAATAATGAAGATTTAATAAATTCCATAGATAATATGACAAATGAAGAGATTAAAGCTATAATTTTAGATGTTTATAATGAGCAATTTGAACAAGAGAGAACTATAGATTCTATTAGTACATTAAATAATATAATAGAATTTATAAAAGAATTAGAGATTAAAGAAGATACTAAATGGAAGTTAATGATTATTTTAAATGATCCTAAGAAGTATTATAAATCATTAATTAAAACAATAGAAGAGAATGGAAATGCTTATAATGAAGCTTATAAAGCTGTTGAGAAGTCATTATCTAAATTAATAAGTAATTATATTAAATATGTTAATTCAGATAAATGTGAGGTATTAAATAATATTGTAAAAAATGATACTAGTAAAATTAATATAATTCCTACGTTATCATTTGGAACTTCATTATTTGAATTTAAAGATACATATTTTGTGGGAATATTATATGAGATTACATACAACGAGTATGTTAATTCTATGGGAAACAAAGGAGAACTTGTTTTAAAATTAAAAGCCTTAAGTGATAAAAGTAAATTAGAAATAATATCTCTTTTAAAAGCTGAACCTAAATATAGTTTAGAGATAGCTGAAGCTTTGAATCTTACTCCAGCTACAGTTTCATATCATATGGGATCATTATTAGAATGTGGTATGGTTGTTGTTGAAAAGAAACAAGGTAAGGTATATTACAATTTAAACAAAATTGGATTAAAAAATTTTATAGATGAACTTAATAGTACATTATTATAGTAGAATCTCTCAGTATAGCTGGGAGATTTTTTATTTTGGCTATATTAAATAATATTGTTGATTTCCACTTAAAATAAAAGGACTCACAATTATGAAGTCCTTCTATTTTTTGATTCAATTAAAACTCATATCAGTAATAACAGTAAATATCAATTTATCACTTTACACTCTTTTGGTAAACTATCTTCATGCATCCACGCTTCTATCATATGATTAAAGAAATCAGGCATTGCTAAAGAAACTCCATGTCCAATTTTAGGTATAATCATGCCTATACAATTTGAATTAGCTTCTACAATATCTTTTGCAGAATTTTTCATAATAGCTTTTTCTTTTTCACCTACAGTAACCAATATCTTTCCGTTTGCTTTTCTAAAATCTTTAGGTATTTCAAAGGACATATTCTCTTCCAGTACTCTAATAAGTGTGTCAAGCTTTATTTGGCAACTTTCTTTATAATATTTTTCAAAGTAGTCTTCACCTACATACAATGTTTTTGCTTGTAGTTTGGAAAACCATCTATTTTTAATTAATGGAAAGGATAATCTAATAGTAGGTTTTATTAATTTTTTGGTGAATAAAATTGGTCTGACCAAAGCACTATTTATTATTGCAAAATCGATTAAATCTGGTTTCATACTTAATATTTGGATAATTACTTGAGAACCCAATGAAAAACCAACTAGAATTACTTTCTTTCCCCTTGCTTTTTCTTCGATTAATTTAATTAATTCTTCTGCACTACCTTTTATAGAAAAATTAATTTCACAATTGTTTAATCCATGTTCAGGTAAGATCGGAACAATGCAATGATAATGAGTGAAATATTGAATTTGTTTATCCCACATCCAATCACTTACTCCGCCACCATGTAAGAATAGCATCAAAGAAGCACTCTTATCACCGTATTCTTGATAATGTAAAGCCAAATGTTTCACCTCACTTTTTTATAAATTCTATGTTTCTTAATGTTAGTAATATATTCTTCAGTAAAGTTTTCAATGTCAGTTAATAATAGGTTTATTAAAATTGGTATGTTTTAATAAGTAAAAGTTTCATTAGTTGAAAGTAAATAACTTTGAATAATTATTTTTCTTAGCTGAAAATGACGAAAGTGAATTGATAAAAATTTTTAAAATAATGTAGGTCTAATAAATTTAATTTATTAATTTCTGTTAGTAATTCTCTTAACGGCATATAGATATCTCCAAACAAGTATTCTTTCTCTTATTATAGAATATTTCTTTGTTTTATCAAATATCAACAGAGTTCATTAACACAGCTTTAATTCCTAAAATAAATTAGATATTTATATAATTTATTTGACAAATATCTAATTTGTTAATATGATAATAATGTGAATTTAATAATCATCTAATTAATTAGATAGCTATTTAATTAAAATTATTTAAATTAGGAGAAGTGTTATGAGAGAATGTATTAAGAAAAACAAGCTGCTATTATTATTAACAGTCATATTTAGCGTAATATCATCAGCAGCTTTGGTAGGATTATCATTATTTATCCAAACTACTATAGATTATGTTGCTGCTGGAAATATGGAAGGTTTTAGAAGGATATTAATATATTCAGTAGGATATGGTATTCTTATAGGATTACTATATTTTATATATGATATTTTAAGTAAAATATTTATTAGAAACTTATTAAAGATGCTAAGAAACAAGACATTCTTTGGTATACTCAGAAGAAACTATAAGGATTTCAATTCTAAAAATACAGCGGATTATATTTCAGTATTAACAAATGATATGAAATTAATAGAAGAGAATTATATTGTTCCATTACTCTTAATTTTTCAATATGGTGTTATGTTTATTGTGACAGTTATTCTCTTATTATATTTAAGTCCATTGGTTACATTAGGAATATTCATAAGTATGCTATTAATTTTTATAGTACCAAGTCTTTTTGGAAAAGCATTAGAAAAGAAACAATTGGAACTTTCAAATAGACTATCATTCTTTACCTCTAAACTTAAGGATATATTTTCTGGATATGATGCTATTAGGTCATATAATTTAAAAGATAGTATAGGTAAAGAATTTGAAGAAGAAAATGTCAATTTAGCTAATGCAAAATTTGCAGCTGATAAAATATTTGTAATAAATGAATCTCTATCTCAATCACTAGGTATGGGAACACAATTTGTAGCTATATTTCTATCAGCATATTTAGTTATAAAGGGGAACTTAACCATGGGAATGCTTATTGCTATTGTTCAGCTTTCAGGTACTTTTGTGCAACCTGTAATAATGATAATGAGCAATCTTCCTAAGCTTAATAGCGTTAAACCTATAATTGAAAGGATGGATGAATTTTCTACCTATAAAGATAATGACTTTACAGGTAAGGATAAACCAAATTTTAATAATAATTTAGAGATATCAAACCTGTCTTTTAGCTATGGTAATGGAAAATCTATTATTAATGATATAAGTCTAAAGATAGATAAAAACAAGAAATATGCAATAGTAGGGGAAAGCGGATGCGGTAAGTCTACTTTAATAAAGCTAATGCTAGGATATTATTCTGATTTCAGCGGAAATATAAAATTTGATGGAAATAGCATTAAGAATTTAAATATAGAACAGTTAAATAAAATGATTTCTATTATACATCAAAATGTCTATATGTTTGATAAAACTATAAAAGATAATATTTGCTTATATAAAGAATTCTCGGAAGAACAAATAAATGATGTTTTAAAATTAAGCGGTGCAAATAAGTTTATAGAAGAAACAACCAATGGGCTAAATTATTTGGTTGGTGAGAATGGCAGTAATCTTTCAGGAGGACAAAGACAAAGAATCGCAATCGCCAGAGCTCTAATTCAACAAACACCAATACTTGTACTAGACGAAGGTACCTCAGCTATAGATATGCAAACAGCCTATGACATAGAAAGTAAACTTTTAAATATAAAAGATCTAACATTAATCACAATTACTCATAAAATGAGTGAAGAATTATTAAGCTTATATGATGAGATAATATATATGGAAAATGGACAAATAGTTGAAAGTGGAAACCTCCAAGAATTACTAGAAAAGAAAGAGAAGTTCTTTAATTTCTATAGAATATAAAAGTTAAAGAATAAATATTTTAGTTAGATATGTGAATAGTAAAATAAAAATTCATCATAGAAATATGGTGAATTTTTTATTTTATACCTATGATGCTTGAGTCATCTGATACAGGGTAGGGCTACAACTTCATTAAATTTATTTTTACTTTTTCTAGAAGAAATTTCTAAAAGCAAACTTAAAATAGGATATCAATTCTAGAACATGATAATATATGAAGTATTATCTATTTATGGTAAAATAGTAGTAATAATCTGAATTAAAAGAATAAAAAGATTGATTAGCAAAGTAGATATTAAGAAGCTTAGATGATTAAATAACTATAAAATTAACATTAAGTAAGTGATGATTATAAATTTGCTAAATAGAGGATAAAGTTATGGGGATAGATAAAATAGAAGAAAAAAGCAGTGAAAAAACTTATATTAAGGAACATGTGAAAGAGAATAGGATTAATTTAGAGAGTGTAGCGCATAAAGAAATAGATACTTTAAGCAATTGTATTACTGGAGATAATGATTTTCTTTTACCAAGACTTAAGGAGGCTTTTAAAAAAGCTAAATATATTGATATAATAGTTGCTTTTTTGATGGAATCAGGAGTAAAGCTTATAGCAGAAGATTTAAAAGAAGCTATAGAAAGAGGTGCGAGTATAAGAATACTTACAGGAAACTACCTTAACATAACTCAGCCTCAGGCGCTTTTTCTTTTAAAAGATGCACTTTCTGACAAAGTGGATTTAAGATTTTACAATGTACCTAATAGATCCTTTCATCCTAAGGCTTATATATTTGAATATGAAGAGAATGGAGATATATTTATTGGATCTTCAAATATTTCAAAATCTGCGTTAACAAGTGGTATAGAGTGGAACTATAGAATTTCTAAGGATAGTAATGAGAGAGATTTTCAGAAATATAAAGATACCTTTGAAAATCTTTTTAATAACTATTCTATTATAGTAGATGATAATGAATTAGATAGATATTCAAAGAAGTGGAAAAGACCAAAGTTGTTTTTAGATTTAGAAAAAGTTGAAGATAATGAGGAAGAAAATAAAATAATAAACTATCCTGTCCCTAAAGGAGGTCAAATAGAAGCATTATATAAACTGAAAAAGTTTAGGAAAGAAGGCTTTGACAGAGGGTTAGTTGTAGCAGCTACAGGTATCGGAAAGACTTATTTAGCAGCCTTTGATTCGAAAGATTATTCAAAGGTATTATTTGTAGCACATAGAGAAGAAATATTAAAACAGGCTAAGGAATCCTTTGCTTGTGTTAGACCTAATACCAGTATGGGATTTTTTACGGGTGAGGAAAAGAGTAAGGATGTAAATATTCTATTTGCTACGGTACAAACTTTGGGGCGTAAGGAATATTTAAGTGAGGAATACTTTAAAAGAGATTATTTTGATTACATAATTATAGATGAATTTCACCATGCTGTATCTAAAAACTATAGCAATATATTAGAGTATTTTACACCAAAATTTTTACTTGGATTAACAGCCACTCCAGAGAGAATGGATAATAGAGACGTATTTGAGATATGCAATCATGAAGTAGTTTATGAAGTAAGGCTTAAAGAGGCAATCAATAAGGGTTGGCTAGTACCTTTTAGATATTATGGTATTTATGATGAAACAGATTATAAAAAGATAAATTTTAAAAATGGTAAGTATGATGGTTCAGAGTTAGAAAAAGCTTTAATGATAGAGAAAAGAGCAGATTTAATATTAAATCATTATAAAAGATATAGTAGCAAAAGAGCTTTAGGTTTTTGTTCTAGCAGAAATCATGCAAATTATATGGCCAAGTATTTCTCCGAAAATGGAGTAGAGGCATATGCTGTACTTAGTGGAGAAAAAATGGAATATTCTATGGAAAGAGAAGAAGCTATAAACAAATTTAAAAGTGGAGAAATAAAAGTTCTATTTTCTGTAGACATGTTTAATGAGGGATTAGATATTACCTCTATAGATATGGTTATGTTTTTAAGGCCGACTGAGTCTCCTACAATATTTTTGCAGCAGCTTGGTAGGGGACTTAGAAGACATAAGGATAAGACATATGTCAATGTGTTAGACTTTATAGGCAACTATAAAAAAGCTAATTTAATACCATTTTTTCTAAGTGGAGATATAAAAAATATAGACCCCAAAAGTAAGCATAGGCATATTCAAGGAGCAGAAGAATATCCAGAAGATTGTATTGTAAATTTTGATTTTAGGTTAGCAGATTTATTTAAGAAGATGGAAGAGGAACAAAAGAAGATAACAGATAGAATAATAGAAGAATTCTATAGAGTAAAATTTGAAGTAGGGGAAAGACCAACGAGGCTTCAAATGTATAAATACATGGATGATGATATTTATGACAATATACGTTCGAATGCTAAAATAAATATTTTCAATAATTACTTAGGATTCTTAAATAGCATAAATGAGCTTACTGAAGATGAAAAGGGGCTTATAAACACTTCAGCTTATGAATTTATAAAGAAAATTGAAAGTACCTATATGAGTAAAACTTATAAAATGCCTTTACTTCTAGCATTTTATAATGAAGGAGATTTTAAACGTACTATAACAGAAGATGAAATATACATAAGCTTCAAAGAGTTTTATAGCAAGCCCTCAAATAGTGTAGATTTACTAAAGGACAAGTCCGGTAAGGATTATAAGACTTGGGGCAAAAAAGAGTATTTAAAAATAGCTAGAAATCCAAGAGATGCCTTTGTAAGCTCCGCAGGGGAATTCTTTAAAGATAATGAGGGCAGTTATTCAATAAGCGAAGAATTAAAGAAATTTGAAAATAATAAAGCATTCATAGAACATTTTAAGGATGTTATAGATTATAGAACTAGTAGATTTTATAAAGAGAGATTAGACAAAAAGGAATAGGGCTAAAGTATAGAATGTAGTTTTAATATAAGTAAAAATATTCAATTTAGATAAAAATATTATTCAGAAATATAATTATACTATAAAAGCACATGTATCTAATTCCTACAATTTAGGAAAAGATATCATGTGCTTTGTTGTTTATTATTAATCCTCATAAACTCTCTCAAGAACAATGCCTTCTTTAAATCCGCCTCTTTCAAGCTTTTTTTCTTCTCTTTTCTTTAAAAGATCTTCTTCAGAATATCCTAAAGCAGAGGAAAGCCCAAATATAACTTCCATTAAATCTGCAAGTTCTTCTAAATTTTTATCTTGGGAAAATTCTAAGGCTTCTTCTTGTAATTTTGCTTCAAGTAGTGAGAGAAACTCTTCTTCTTTAGCATAATGTATATCAAATTTTTTGCCCGTATTTTCTATTATTCCAGGGATGTTATCTCTTACTAGTTTGTCGTAGATTTTCATTTGAGTACCTCCTAAAAATTAGTATGGTTTAATTATAAGTGGTATTTTGGGAGGAGGCAAGATGGGTTAAATTTAAAGTTTAAATTTTTCTTATGGTTGATAAAGAATATGTTGAGGTATAATAGTCTTAAGGAAAGGAGCTGTATGAGAGTGAAGATAGAAAAAATAAAATACAATGATCATGAACTATTTAATAATTTAGAGATAGATTTTAAAGATTTAAATGAAAATATATTAAATACTATTGTTATTATTGGTGAAAATGGCTCTGGAAAAACTACATTATTAAAAAGTATTTATGACGCTTTTGACATAGATGAACGAGGATATAAAGTAGTGAGAAACAATAACGTAGAGTTAACACCAGCGTTATATACAGTAACTGTAAAGTTAAGAGATAATGAATGTGGTATATTAGATCCTGATGGACATTGTTTTAATTTTGATAAAGATGATCCTAAGATTGTATACATGCCAGCAGAAATTAATTTTGAAAAAGTTAGCAAAGTGGATAACACATTGAATTTCACACCAGATTTTCAAAATGTGATTGATCAAAATATGACTCAAAACATACCATCATTTATAGCAACTAAAATAAATAAAGAAATATTTAAAAATAGAAATAAAACCATAGGTGAAGTTATAGATAAAGTTTGTGATGATATAAATAGCATATTTAGTGTTATGGATTTAGAGGTTAAGTTGGTAGGTCTTTCTGAAACTAGTGAAACAAAGCCTATATTCAGAAATAGTTTAGGAAAAGAATTTGATATTACTGGATTATCTTCAGGAGAAAAACAATTATTTTTAAGAGCATTATCTTTAAAATTTTTAGAAGTAAATAATTCTGTGATTTTAATTGATGAGCCAGAAATATCATTGCATCCAGAGTGGCAAAGAAAGATAATTGACGTTTATGAAAGTATAGGTGAAAATAATCAATTTATTATAGCAACTCATTCACCACATATTATTGGTAATATAGAATCAAAACAATTGCGTGTTATGAAGAAAGATAAAGATGGTATTAAGCTTGTTGATAATAATGAATTAAATGAAACTTATGGAAAAAATATAAGTGATATATTAAGTACAACTATGAAAGTAGATAGCTTAAGAAATGAGGATATTACAATTAAATTAAATAAAGTCTATGAATTATTAAATAAAAATTTATATGATACAAAAGAATTTAAAGAAACATTTAATTATATAAGAAAGTATTTAGGAGATTTGGATAAAGACATTATGAGAATAAGGCTTGATATATCTGTTAGGAACAAGAAAAATGCTAAAAATTAATAAAGAACAAGAGCCAAATTTTTTATTAGAATATAAGAAAAAGCACTCTCCTAAATCATGGAATGATTACAATAAGGATGATATAAAGACTAAGATTAAGGAAAATATTTTAATCATAGAACAAAATGAATATTGCCCTTATTGTGAAAAGAGGATATACGATAATAATGATGGGCATATAGAGCACATTAGGCCAAGAGATAACTATCCAAAAGAGTTTCAAAATTATAATAACCTTTTAGTTTCATGCAATCAGAAAAATAGTTGTGGAATTTATAAAAAAAATAAGTATGATCAAGAATTTATAAATCCAGTTATAGATAATCCAGAGATTTATTTTAGTTATAATATTGCTAATGGAGAAATAATACCAAAAAGTAATGATGAACATAGCAATGAATATATGAGAGCAATCTGTACAATAGAGATCTTAAATTTGAATTGTTATGAGTTAAAGGAAGCTAGAAAGACTTTGATAGATATATTAGAAGTTTATAGGGAAAATTATGAAAAATATAATGAATATCTACAGTTTTTTATTGATGATGGCCATAACTTTCCAAGTCTAATAAATTTATATATGCAATTGTAGAATGAGAGAAGAGTTTTGTCCACTAATGAGAAAAACTCAGAAGAAAGTGTTAAAAGAACCTTTAGATTGATAAAGATAAACTTAAATCTTTTTATCTTTAAATATAACCTCATAATTTCCTTTGTATATCATTGTAGCCAAAACATATATTTGTTATAATCTATGTAAAGGAAAATTTTACTATACAAATGTATTAAAAGATGGTAGGAGGTAGTACACTTATGAGTAACTTAAAAGGAACAAAGACAGAGAAAAATTTGATGGAAGCATTTGCAGGGGAGTCACAAGCAAGAAATAAATATACTTATTATGCTTCAAAAGCAAAAAAAGAAGGATATGTTCAAATAGCAGAGATATTTGAAGAAACTGCTAGAAATGAGAAAGAGCATGCTAAGATATGGTACAAGCTGTTACATGATGGTATTGGAGATACAGCTGCAAATTTAAAAGATGCTGCTGCTGGAGAAAATTATGAATGGACAGATATGTATGCTAATTTTGCAAAGGACGCTAAAGAAGAAGGCTTTGATAAAATAGCGTTTCTTTTCGAAGAAGTTGGTAAAATAGAAAAAGAGCATGAGGCAAGATATCTTGCACTTCTTAAAAATTTAGAAGAAGGAAAAGTATTTAAAAAAGAAGAAAAAGCTATATGGAAATGTTCAAATTGCGGATTTATTTATGAAGGCGTAGAAGCTCCACAAATGTGTCCTGTATGCGCTCATCCACAAGCTTATTTTGCAATGGAAGCTAAAAATTATTAATTAAATATATATTAGAATTAAAACCCTATGAAAATCTATGTAATTAATGATTTTCATAGGGCTTGTTTTATAAGGATACAATGTGAAAACACAATATATGCCTTGAAAAATAAATTTCGTATAAAACAGATTAATCCTTTAGAAATTAAGGATTAATAATTAAAAATGAAAAATTTAGGATGAAATTCACTGTAGTGAATTTCTAAAATCAAGTTTGTTTTAAGAAACTCCAAAGGCTTTGATGGTGGAGTTTTAACCATAATTCTTCATTCTTCATTCTTCATTTTTAATTCATTGTAAAAATTTTATTATGCAAATTAAAATCGTGCATAAATTAAATCTCCATTAAGGAATCCTATATTCAGTATTAAACATGAGGAATATTTGTATATTTTGATATTTCTGAATTAGCTGTACATAAATCTTCTACGCTTAAATCATGAATATCACTATGACCAGATATTCTAGCAAATGTTTTTAATTCTTCTAAGCTTGCATCTAAGAAATTAGCTACACGTTTAGCACTTTTTTCTATTTTAAATCTACTTCTTAATTTTTCATCTTGAGTTGCACATCCTACTGGACATTTTCCACCATTACAAATACGATATTGTTGACAAGCAGCTGCCATCATAGCAGAACTACCAATTGCTACAGCATCAGCTCCCATTGCAATTGCTTTTGCAAAATCTGAGGAAACTCTAAGTCCTCCTGTGATTACTAAATCTATATCAAGGTTATGCTTGTCTATATATTTTTTAGCTCTATATAATGCAAAAATAGTCGGTACTGAAGTTGCATCTCTAAGTAATTTAGGACTAGCTCCTGTTGCTCCTCCACGTCCATCAATTGTTATAAAATCTGGTTTTGCATAAGCTATGAATTCCATATCTCTTTCAATATGACCTGCCGCAATCTTTATTCCAATTGGTCTTCCATCAGATAACTCTCTTAAATCATCTACTAATTTTTTTAAGTCTTTTTTTGAATTAATCTCTTCAAAGCGAGAAGGACTTATTATATCTTCTCCCATAGGCTTATTTCTGATTTTGGCAATTTCTTCTGTCACTTTTTCTCCAGGAAGATGTCCACCCATTCCTGGTTTAGTTCCTTGTCCGATTTTTATTTCTATAGCATCTGCTCTTTTTAGATTTTCTGCTGTAACGCTATATTTATTAGGTACATATTCAAATATGTATTTATAAGAAGCATCTATTTCTTCAGGTAAAATACCACCTTCGCCACTACACATAGCAGTTTTATTTTCTGCTGAACCTTTTGCTAATGCTATTTTTAGTTCTTTAGATAATGCACCAAAAGACATATGTGTAATATAAATAGGACTTTCAATTACCATAGGTCTCTTTGCTTTTTTACCTATAATAGTTTGTGTGTTTACAAAGTCATGTTCATTTAAAGGAAACGGATTTAATTGTGCCCCTAAGATTAAAATATCATCCCAAGAAACAATAGGTAATTGTGTTCTCATAGGAGAGATAACTGATTTCCCCGTTTTAGCCATCTCATGTATAATAGCCATATGTGTTTCTACATCATCACTATTTCTTGTATATTCCCCCAAATAATCTAATGAATCTATTTTCTTTTCATTTTCAATAGATGTGCTTTCTTCAGCTTTATCATTATTAATTTGTTCAAACATACTCTTTGGAGCAGTACATAACGGACATGTCCAGCTTTCATCTAATTCTGCAAATGATTTTTTATTATTTGATTCATCATAGATATAACCACAAATAGTACATTTATATATTTTCATAACATACCCCTTCTTTCGTTATAATTAAATTACATTATTATAATATTATAACATAATCTAAATATAAATCTTATAATGGCAACGATACTATAGCAAAATTTGTGGAAATAAACCTTATTGTAGTTTTTATATATAACTAAGAATATTTAGTTATTAGAATATATATTAATTTATTAAGGTAGTAGTTTAAATCTTAAAAGGAATGATTTTTATAATGAAGAATATAGAAAAATAATGGAGAAAGAAAATAAAATAAGGGGGATAATATGATGAAAATAACTGTGATTTATGGAGCAATGCATAAAGGGAGTACATATCATTGTGTTCAGGAACTTTTAAAGAATTTTACAGATGTACAGGTAACGGAATTCTTTTTACCAAAGGATATGCCGCATTTTTGCAATGGCTGCTTTTCTTGTTTTTTAAAAGGAGAAAATACTTGCCCTCATTATAATCAAGTTAATAATATTAAACAATCAATGCTTGAAGCAAATTTAATTATTTTGGCATCACCAGTGTATGTATGCGATGTTAGTGGTCAAATGAAAGCTTTGTTAGATCACTTTGGCTATATATGGATGTCTCATAGACCTGAATCCTTAATGTTCAGCAAAATAGGATTAGTTTTATCAACAGCAGCAGGTGCTGGCACCTCACACACTAATAAAACTATGAAAAAATCCCTTGATTTTTGGGGAGCAAAAAGAGTTTTTTCATTTAGGAAGAACGTTGGAGCTATGAGCTGGGAAGGGATAAATAGTAAAACTAAAGATCAAATTATAAAGGAACTTAGAATTCTTGCTGACAAAATTTCTAAAACTGTGGCAAAATCAAATACTTTGAAGCCTAGATTGTTCACAAAAGTTATATTTACAGCTATGAAAGGTATGCAGAAAAAGAGTAGTTGGAATGAGACTGATAGGAACCATTGGGAAGAGCAAGGCTGGCTTGAAGGAAAAAAGCCATGGTGACGTATTAAATATTGATATAAAATTTTTAATAAATAATATTTAAAAATGTTGTCATAGTGATTAAAATAAATAGGTAATAAAATAATAAAAAGCATTGTGATAACTAATATGAATTAAATGTAAAATATGTTATAATTTATGTAAATATGGATTAAAGGAGTATAAAGCATAATGAATACACCAAGTATATATTTACTTTTTCTTTTCTCAATAACATTGCATAATATGGAAGAAGCACTCTGGATACCACGGTGGTCAAGATATACACAAAAGTTTTATAAGCAAGTTAGCAATGACGAATTTCATTTTGCTGTATTGGTAATTACAATATTAGCATATTTAGCAACAGGCTTATTTATATTTTTTCCTGAAGTTTTAATATTAAAATATTTTTTCTTTGGCTTTATGGGAGCAATGATATTTAATGTTGTTTTTCCTCATTTGAGTTTAACTATTATATTAAAAAAGTATTCTCCAGGATTAATTACAGGAGTTTCTCTTATAATGCCATTTAATATTTTAATTATAATTTCTTCATTAAATAGCAGTATTATTAATTTAAATGAAGTAATTATATCTACCATTGTAGTTGGGATATTATTATTGATTTTAATACCTATTTTAAAGAAAATAGGCGGAAAATTAATTGATTATAAATAGATTAATAGGCAATTAAATGGTAATATTATTTCATTGTGAACTAAGTGAATATAAGGTATCTTTATAAATGTATTATAAAAAATGATATGAGCTAAAGAAAAAATTAGAGTTCATGTAATAAGCAAAAGTGAAAGGATAATGATTTAAAAATGAGAATAAATAAACTTCTTAGCAATTATGGCATTTGCTCAAGAAGAGAAGCTAATAGACTTATTGAAGAAAATAGAATAGTAGTAAATGGCCAGCTTTGCAAGCCAGGTCAGTGGGTGGAAGAAGAGGATACTATCTTCATTGATAATGAACCTATTCCAGTAAAGGATAAAGTATATATTGTCTTAAACAAACCAGTAGGAATAACCTGTACCGCAGCAAAGGAAGTTAAGGATAATATAATTGATTTTATGAATTATAAAGAATATATTTTTCCTGTGGGCAGACTGGATAAAGCATCTCAAGGGCTGATATTAATGACAAATGATGGAGAGCTTGCAAATAAAATTTTAGAATCAGAAAATGAACATGAGAAAGAATACATAGTAACTGTTGATAAAGCTTTTGATGATTTTTTCATAAAAGGAATGTCTGAAGGGGTTGAAATTTGTGGAGTTAAAACAAGGCCCTGTAAAGTGAGTAGAATTACAGAAGATACTTTCCGTATTATTCTTACACAAGGTCTTAATAAGCAAATTCGCAGAATGACCAAAACTTTTGGATATACAGTTGTACGTCTGGAACGTATCCGAATTATTAATATAAAAATTGATGGAATAGATATTGGTAAATGGCGTAATCTTACAGAAGAAGAGGTAATGAAATTAAAGAATATGTAGTTTTTATGTTTTAAAAAGCATAGGATTTATAGAAGAAAAATTCATCATAGAAATATGGTGAATTTTTTTATATAAGAATTTAGTTAAGATATTTAATATTTAAGATAACATTAATTGGAGAATAATATTATACAGTTTAGAAATAAAATGTTAATATAATAATAAATGGAAAAATGATTTTGTAATTATTTAGCTAAAATAATGAAAATAAATAAAAAACTAAAATTTTTAAATAAATTTAATTAGGAGAATATCTATGGAAATATTAAAGAATCTTAAAACAAAGAATAGAGAGAAACTCAATATATATGCCTTTAGAGTGTTATTTTGGGGATATATACTAATCAGTCTTTTATTTATTGATAGATTTAATTTTATGATTTTAAATTTATCACTAGCATACATACCATTTGAGCTTTCAGTAATAATCGGTAACATAAAGTATAAAGAAAAAAAGAGCAATAGATTACTATATTGGGTAGTATTTTTATTGTGGTTATTCTTTTATCCTAATGCTCCATATCTGATTACTGATTTTTTTCATTTAGCAAGATTAGACTATATTGATACTATGAGAGATCATATATTTACATCAGATCCTTATGTATGGAAACATTTCTGTTATCTTTCTACAGGTATTATATTTGGTGTAGGCATGGGATTATTATCTTTAAAATTTGTATATAGATCTATTAGAGAGATAACTAAAAAAATAAGCAGTGATATGTTTATTGTAGTAGTAGCTATTTTATCAAGTTATGCTATTTATATTGGAAGATTTTTAAGATTGCATACACTTGACTTAATTTTTTATCCTTTTGATACCATAAAACAAATGTTTTCTGTATTTTCATCGGAGTTTTTTTATTTTATGTTGTATATTACAATAGTTCAGTTAATAATCTATGCTGTATGGAAACTTATAAGAGATTAAATAATATTAGATTAATAGAAGTAAAACTGTAGATTTTTAGATTGGAGGTTTTTATGAATAAGACCATTGGAATATTAGCTCATGTAGATGCAGGAAAAACTACATTTTCAGAGCAGATACTTTATCATACTCACAGTATAAAAGAAAGAGGAAGAGTAGACCATAAAAATGCTTTTTTAGATAGCCATGATATAGAAAGGGAAAGAGGCATAACTATATTTTCAGATGAGGGAAGTTTTACATATAAAGATAATAATTATTTTTTAGTTGATACTCCTGGTCACATAGATTTTTCTTGTGAGATGGAAAGAGCCATAGGAGTTATGGACTATGCAGTTATAGTAATAAGTGCAGTGGAGGGGGTACAAGGACATACAGAAACGGTTTGGCAGCTTCTTAGAAAATATAAAGTACCTACTTTCTTTTTTATAAATAAAACGGATAGACAAGGGGCAAGTGTTGAGAGAGTAGTAAATGAAATAAAAGAAAAGCTATCAATGGAAACATGTTTTATTGATGAATCCTTAGCTGATAGAGATATGAAAGAAGAGCTTATTGAATTTATTGCTGAAAGAGATGAGAAGCTTTTTAATATATATTTAGAAGCAGGATATGATCCTAATTTATGGTTAAATACTATGAGGGATTTAATAAAACAAAGTGAAATATTTACTTGCTTTAGTGGTTCTGCACTTTTAGATGTTGGAATAGAAGACTTTATAGAGAATCTACATACTCTCACTTATACAGAATATGAAAGTGAAGAAAAATTTAGTGGTATTGTATATAAAATACGTCATGATGAAAAAGGTGTGAGAATCACTTATATCAAAGCTTTAAAGGGAGTTCTAAAGGTAAGGGATGAAGTGTGTTATGAAAATGAGGACTATAAAATTAGTGAGAAGGTTAGTCAGTTAAGAAAGTATAATGGAAATAAATTTAAGTCAGTAGAAGAGGTACATGCAGGGGAGATTTTTGCAGTAACGGGATTAACAAAGGCTAAAGTTGGAGAAGGACTTGGAGAGTTGAAAACAAAGACAAGCTATAAAATCTTACCAACATTAAAGTCTAAGGTAATGTTTTCTGAAAAATTAAATGTAAAAGAAGTATTACAATGTTTTAGGATGTTAGAGGAAGAAGACCCAGCTTTAAATGTTATATGGCATGAAAAACTAAAAGAGATACATATTCATATTATGGGAACTATTCAATTAGAAATTCTAAAAAAGAATGTAGAAGATAGATTTAAAATGGAAATAGACTTTGGTCCATGTGAAATTCTCTATAAGGAAACTATAGATAATGAAGTTATAGGCTGTGGGCATTTTGAGCCTCTAGGACACTATGCAGAAGTACATCTTAAACTAGAACCAGGAGAGAGGAATAGTGGTATAGTTTTTGAAAATTTATGTCATGTGGATGAACTATCATTAGGGCATCAAAATCTTGTTTCATCTCATATATTTGAAAGAGATCATAATGGAGTGCTTACAGGTTCTCCAATAACTGATTTAAAAATCACACTGTTAACAGGAAAAGCCCATAACAAACATACCAGTGGAGGAGATTTTAGAGAAGCTACATATAGAGCTTTAAGACAGGGGCTAGAAAAAGCAGAAAATATACTTTTAGAGCCTTATTATAATTTTAAGTTTGAGATTAATTTAGATGAGGTAGGAAAAGTTATATCAGACATACAAAGATTACATGGTACTTTCAGTGGTCCAGAAAGCATCAATGAAAGAGCTATAATAAAAGGAAGAGGGCCAGTATCTACCTTTATGGATTATCCTTTAGAATTTGTAGCTATAACTAAAGGAAAAGGCAGTTATAGTTTTATTTTTGAGGGGTATGACATATGCCATAATATTGAAGAAGTAGTTAAGAAAATAGCATACAACAAAGATAGGGATAGTGACTATACCTCTAACTCTATATTTTGTTCTAAAGGACAAGGTTATGTGGTGGAAGGCCATAAAGCTGAAGATCATATGCACTGTGAAATCAGAAGTATATAGATATAATGCATATCTTGTTAATTAAGAATTAATAATGAAGAATGAAGAATTGTGGATATTTCTCAGCAGAAACTGAGAAATTTAGAATTGATTAATTGTAGCGGAGAACAGTGTTCTCCACAAAATCCAAACGATTACCGTTACAACGCATTGGAAATAGATTAGTATTATTATGGTAGATAATTTTAATATAGCTATAATACTGTAACTTATAATTTAACATATCCCAAAAGAAACTGGCGAACACTGTTCGCCGCTACAATAAAAACTAGCAAATGTAGCCTCTCCATAATATTAGCTAAATTTACTGCTGTTGTTCCGAACTATACTGCACCTCAGGGGAACCCTAACGGGCTTCACTACTGTTCCCCAGAGGTGGAAAAACTATTTAAAGAAATTATTTTCCTAAAAAATAATTTCCTCCTTAATTGTGAACTGTGCATTGTGCACTGATTAAGTTCTCCAGAGGTGGGAAAAAGTGAGCAATTATATTACTAAATAAAAAAGTACCCAAAAATATTATTTTGGGTACTTAGTTTTATTTTGAAACACTTGTATTAGCTTGAACTGATTTCTTTTGTGTTAAGAATCCTATGTATTTTATCAATACGTAAAATACAATTAATACCGCTACTATTTCCTGAAACTTTATAATATATTTTAAGAATCCGATTCCACTTTCTGCTTTCATTAAAAATACATTAGTACCTTTTAGCGCTACTCCACTAATTACCATTGGGAATGTGAAGGCAGCAAAGCTTGGATAAAACTTTAGTTTTAAAAGCTTCGGAAGACTTATTAATACTGCTAGATATAATATAAATGACAGTATAGCTAAAATTCCAACAATGAACATATTTTTATCAGTAAAAGAATTTAAATATGCTGCTAGGCAAAGGCTAGCAGGAGCAGCAAAAATTGCTATAGTAGGAAGTGCTGGTTCAGGAATCCCTTTAATAAGTACTGTTCTATAAATTAAAATAGGCAGTAAAATAATAAAAGATATAAAGGCAAACCAGAAGAAAAACTGTCCTATATTAGCTAGCTTAAATGCTGGAGCGGTTATTCCAGCTGCACCTATTCCTACGTATACAATAAAGGTGCTTGGAAATAATTTTTTTATGTTAAAACTTGATGCAATTTTTATTGTATAGAATAGTATAAGTCCAATATGAATTAAAACACCAATAATCCATATAGCACGTCCAACATTAAAAGACATATCTTTAATGTATACAGATAATAGCATAATTCCCATAGAATAAGTAGGTATTACACTGGCGATTACAGGATTATTCAAATCTTCTATTACAGCTTTACTATAAAATAAAATTTTAAGAGTTATTAACAGCAAAATTATTGCAGATAATACTCCAAGAAGATTTTTATATACAGGTCCATAGGAAGCTAAAAGATTTCCTAGCGCTGCTAAAGACAACATGACTCCAGCCATAGGCAGTGGAATTTTTTTTATAAATTGAGCCATAGAGTTATCCCACCTTATTCATCAATATTTTCAATATTTAATTCTCTAACTATAATTTCAGCAGCTTTTTCTGCCATTTCACCTGTGAATTGTATGCATTGAGCTTTATGCTCACCAGACGCCATGTCCATTCCTTTTGTTTGAACACTACAGCATAAGCATTTATGTTTTTGTCTAAAAGAATCTTGAAGTTCATAAGCTAATTCTAATGCTTTTACACTTCTAGGATCTTTAGGATTGCTTCCTTTAGTTCTTCCAAAGAAATATCCAAGACATAATACAGCTCCAGTAACTGCTCCACAAGTACATTTTGATTTACCAATACCTACTGGAAAACCTGATGCCATAGCAATCATTTCATCTGGCATATCAATTTGAAAGTTGTTTTTAATAGAAGATACTATTGCTTCTGAGCAGTAGAATTCTCCTTTAGAAAAATGCTCTTCAGCATCTGCTTTTACTTTTTTAATACTTATTTTCTCTACCATAAAAATTAACCCCTTTTGCTTAAATTTATTCTAAACTCACACAAATTATAGCATGGGCATTATACACAGTCTAATTGGGTTTTCCAATAGAAAAATTTTATATATTATTTATACAAATACATGAGAGTATATATCTTTATTGTATTTTAATTCACAATGCATAACTTAGATTAGTGCACAATTCACAATGCACAATTAAGGAAGAAATTATTTTTTTAGAAAAATAATTTCCTAAAACATATTTTTAACTAGCAATATAAAATTGCTAGTGATTATGGCGAACACTGTTCGCTATTTTCTATATGTTCAATATTTGGCAATGAGAATGGATTGGGGTCTTATGGAGAACGCTGTTCTCCGCTACAGTTGAGAAATGTCCACAATTTCTATCCTCCATTCTTAATTTTTCATTTATAGAAAAGAATTTTTTTATGGAAATTAAAATCATATATATTATTATGTAAGGTTTACTTAACAGGGAAATTGCATAGATATATAGTTGCGATGTAAGGTTAACATTACATAGGAGAAGTGAAAAATGAAAAATCGAGTAAGAGAATTTAGAGAAGCTCTCGGGCTTACTCAGGAGCAATTAGGAAAACTTGTAGGGGTATCAAGGCAAGCTATTAATGCAATTGAAACAGAAAAATTTGAGCCATCTATTTGGTTAGCTTATGATATTGCAAAATTGTATGATAGCTCTATCGAGGATATATTTCTTTTTGAACAAAGTGAAAGGAAATCATAAAGCATACAATAAAGGAGGTTAGGGAAATGGCCTTGAGAAATATTAGACAGTTAGGGGATGACATCTTAAGAAAAAAGTGTAAAGAAGTTGAAGTAGTAGATGATAGGATAAGACAAATACTTAATGATATGGCTGATACTATGTATAATACAGAAAATGGCGGTGGATTAGCTGCCTGTCAAGTTGGAATTCTTAAGAAACTTGTAGTAATTGACATGGGGAAAGGTCTTATAAAGCTAGTCAATCCTAAAATAATTAAGGAGGAAGGCTCCCGAAAAGTTATTGAGGGATGCTTAAGCATTCCTAATAAATGGGGCTATGTTTTAAGACCATATAAGGTAACTGTAGAAGCATTAGATGAAAATGGTGAAAGAATTACAATAACAGGTACAAGAGATTTAGCAAAATGTTTATGTCATGAAATTGATCATTTAGATGGCATATTATTTGTTGATAAGGTTATTGAGTATTTAAAATAAGATGTTTTTATATTATATGGTGTTAACAGATTATATTGATTTAAATAATAATATCTATTTTAGAGGATGACTAAAATAGATTTTTTACTAGCAATACAATT
>NZ_DKLM01000071.1:17128-28686 GCF_002455975.1 Clostridium sp. UBA6640 | reverse complement strand
CTTTTGTCTACAGTCTGAGACCAGCAGTATAATTACTGCAGGTCTTTTTCAGATTTTTGACGCACATATTATATTAACGTTTTTTGAATTCTAAAAATATTTTGTTAATTTTTATTAAATATATTGTGGCTTATCTGAAAGTTCATTATAATAATTATTTTTCTACATAACATAGATACTAGCATTATTCATTTAAAATGAATTTTAGTTTTAATTTAATATATATTAGAAAATTCTCTCTGGAATTAATTTTTTTAAATTAATATAGAGGATTTTTGAATATAATATAGAATAATATATTCCAATAATATGTCGATTAAGTAAAAATAAGTAAAAAATATAATATAAAGAAGAATAGAATGATAGAGGAAGTAATAATAAGTAATAAACTTAAAGATACAATAATTTTAAGCTTAATTATAATAACATTACCCTTAAAGTAAGGTGAGAAATGGAATAATAAGTGAAGTTATATATTTTAACAATTACAGAAGGGAAGAAAATAGGGAAAATTTTTATAAAATAAAGGTAAACGTAGTTGGTATAATTGTTAATACTAATAAATAGTTGAGTATTAAATTTACTATGAAAATATACTTAAAATTGAAGAGGTACTTAATCTAAATTAAAATATTAATTAGTAATATTCAATATATGATAAAACAAAGTCTGTTTTAGTTTCAAACCTGAAGAAAGTTAGGTTAATGTTATAATTTTATTTTAAAGCAAATTGGTCATAGTTTTATTATTACAGTGGTGGATTTAAATAATAATGTATATTATATCGAAGTTTTTTAAAACTAGTATTAAGAAGGTTTTTATTTTATTTGGTAAAATCACTCTTTTAATAAGAGGTTCATGAAATAAGTGGCGAAAATAATTCAATAAATGTTAAATTATATGTAATTATTAAAGGTAATTTACTATAGAGCTGTTTTGTATAATGAGTTTTTCTGCTGTTGTAAGCTATGGAATACCCTTATTAGGGTATTCCATATTGGTTATATGATATTTTACTGCTATGTATATCTATGCTACGATATATTTTATGTTTTGAATATATGAATTCTGTATCTATCAAATTCTTATTTTAAAGTAACAGAGTTGTATTTTGAATAAAGTTTTATACTTAAATAATTTGATGATTATACTATTACTTCTATAGTCCTTCATTCTACGCTACATTTTAGAATTGTTCTAAATTCATCTAGTTTGCCGAACTTATACCTTTTATCTAACTTCCTTTTATCATATTGTATCTCTAACGGCTGTAATTTGGTTATTCTTAATTATTTCATTATCTATTTTATAAAAAATTTTAATTATCTTTTCATTAATGCTTTTGAAGTTTTTCTAAATTATGAATCATATTACAAGCCCTTTAAATACCATATTTATGTCTATTTATTATCTATTTTGCATAATCCAATATTTTTAGTATCTACTAAAATGAGCATATAATGGTTAGGGTTGAATTTATTTGCTATGTAAGATTTAATTTGTTTTTTTATATTGATTCTCTTATTTTCAATTTTGAAATCCAACTTATTTATCTTATTTATAATGAACTTAAATCCTATGTAATCCCTTTGGAGTTGAAATATTATCACTTCTGGGGATTTTTTGCATTTTTTAATTAAATTTTCATATCAAAAGCATTTTTTAAATTATTATTTTCCATTTTTTATAAAGGTTTACATATTTAAGTATTACTTCGTCCTTCATTGATAAATTAAAAACTTCTTTGAGGGGGAAAGATTATGAATGAATCATTATTTCAATTGATTGAAAATTCTCAAAAAGGAGACAAGATATCACTTTTGCTGATAATTGAAAAGTTTAGTCCTTCAATAAAAAAATTTAGCAGAAAGTTAGGCTACGATGGTGCTGATACTGACCTTATAATAAGCTTTATAAAAACCATTAAAGAACTAAAACTTACTGACATAAACTTAGAAAATGAAGGTACCCTAGTAAATTATCTATATAACTCAATAAAATTTAAATATATAGACCTTATGAGAAAATATTTAAGAATGTTTAAAAGAGAAACTGAACTAAATTTAGAGATAATAGAGAGTAAATATACTTATGAAATTGAAGATAATATTTATGTTGAAGATCTTTTAAGAACTTTATCTAGAATGCAAAGAATAATTTTAGAAGAAAGATATATTAAGAACTATTCGGATATAGAAATTGCAAATAAACTTAATATTTCTAGACAAGCTGTAAATAAAACTAAAAATAAAGCACTGGAAAACTTAAGAACTTATATGAATACTATATCAATATAGGTTTTATAAACTTTATTAATGGCAATTATAATTTATATTTTAAAAATAAAAAATAAAGATAAATGGAATAATTATTATCTCAAATTTTAATAAAAACGCTGAAAATCATATTGAAGCAAAAGAAAATTTAGAATAGGTAAAAAAGTTATAAAAATAGGCTATTCATAATAGCGGAAATATTATCCATGTTATGAATAGTCCTATTTATATTTTTCACTTTGATTATTTTTTAATTTCTAAGGATTTTAAGAAAATTTCACATCTTTTATTATCAAAATAACAACCTCCTAAATCTCCGTGAGAGGAATCATTGTATATTCCATGAAAATCAGAGCCACAGGTTAAAATTTTATTATATTTATGCGCTAAATTGATAAATTTAGCAGTATCATATTCAGAATTGAGAGAATAATAGGCTTCTATTCCATCAAAGTCATGAGAAATTAAGTCTTCAACTTTTGATTTTTTTATAAGAACAGGGTGAGCTAAAGATACAAAAGCATTATGATCTTTCAATAGCTGTATTCCTTCATCTAGGGAGACTTTTTTATTTTCTACATAAGCAGGGCTATCTTTAGATAAAAATTTTTTAAAAACTTCATCAAAGCTATAATTATATCCTGAATCCATGATTGCCTTTGCAATATGAGGGCGGGCTATTATGGGATTATTTGATATTTGATTATAATCTATTATTATATTAAAATACTTTTTAAGATTTTCTATAATTTTTTTGCCTCTTTCTGCTCTAAAGTCCTTCATTTCTTTCAAAAAGTTTTGAAGAGATAGAGCTTTATAGCTATCATCTCTAAAATAACCTAATATATGTATACTTTCTTCATTATAAATTGTAGAGAGTTCAATACCTGGTAGAAGTGTTATAGGAAGTTTCTTGCTATAAATTAAAGCCTCTTCTACGCCATCAGTAGTATCATGATCTGTAATAGACAATATATTTAATTTCTTTTTTATGGCATAATCAACTAGTTCACTTGGAGAATATCTGCCATCAGATGCAGTGGTATGGCTATGTAAATCTATTTTCATATCATCACCTCATATATAATTCTATAATTTAAAAGATTCTTGTTGAATTTTCAAAGTTAATCTCTGATTTTTTTGATATAATATAGATATAACTAAGAAATATTAAACATATTAACATAATAATGTCTGTTAAAGAAAACAATTCGTAAAGAATTGATTTCAATGATAATTATAGGGATACAATGTAAAAACTTAATATATACTCTGGAAAATAAATTTTCTATAAANNCATTCTTAATTTTTCATTCATTTAAGTTTATTATACCATTTATTTAAACAAATATTATTTTACTAAAGGAGTATACAATGTTTTTAATGATTGATAACTATGATTCCTTTGTTTATAATTTAGTCAGATATTTAGAAGAGATAAAGGAAGAAATTAAAGTATTTAGAAATGATAAAATAACTATTAAGGAAATTTATGATTTAAATCCAGAAGCAATAATTATTTCGCCTGGTCCTAAGTCACCAGATAAATCAGGAATAATTTTAGAGGTTATTGAGGAGTTTAAAGGTAAAATCCCTATATTAGGAATTTGTCTTGGACATCAAGCTATTGGACATGCTTTTGGAGGGAGTATTGTAAAAGGGGCTTATCCTGTACATGGAAAAGTTAGTAGTATAACTCATGATAATAAGGGTGTATTTAAAAGCTTAGAGAACCCTTTTAAAGTAACTAGATATCATTCTTTAGTCATTGATAGAAGAACATTACCTAAATGCCTTGAAGTAACTTCTGAAACAGAAGATGGAGTTATAATGGGAGTAAGACATTGTAATTATCCTATTGAAGGAGTGCAATTTCATCCAGAAGCAGAACTTACAGAGTTTGGACATGAATTGCTAATAAATTTTATTAATATTGCAAGAGAATATAATAAAAGTACATCAAGGAGTAGTTATGAGAGTAAAAATTAAAACTGTAGAAACTGATTTAAATTGCTTCGAAATATTTTCATTATTTAAAGATGAAAAAGATATTATTTTTTTAGATAGTGCTAAAGANNAATAACTTGGGACAGTATTCAATAATAGGTTTAAATCCATATTTAAAGTTTAAAAGCAAGAATAATTTATGTACTATAAATGATAAAAGTTTTGAAGGCGATAGTTTTGCAGAATTAAATAAAATATTAAGTGAATATAAAATAGAAAACAATACAAATCTTCCATTTATATCAGGGGCTATAGGATATTTTTCTTATGATTTAGGACGTCAAATAGAAGACCTTCCTGAAAATGCTGTTGAAGATGTTTTTATTCCTGATGCTTATTTTAATTTTTATGATAATATTATTATCTATGATAATTTAAATGAGAATTTATTTATTACAGCGTTAGGAATATTTAATAGTCAAGAAGAAAGTATAAACTATATAGAAGAGAAAATTAAATTAGGAGAAAAAAGAGAAAAATTAAACTTAAGTAATCTTAAATATGATATAGAGACTTTTAAATCCAACTTTAAAGAAGAGGAGTATTTAAATACCGTATCTTCCGTAAAAGAATATATAAAAAATGGGGATATCTATATAACAAATTTAACTCAACGATATAGCAAAGAAATAGTGGAAAAGCCCTTTAATATATATGAAAAGTTAAGGTCTATAAATCCTGCACCTTTTGCTGCTTACATGGCTTTAGAAGATTTTTATATTCTATCTTCATCGCCGGAAAGATTTTTAAAAATAGAAAATAAAGTTATAGAAACAAGACCTATTAAAGGTACTAGACCTAGAGGAAAGAATATAAGGGAAGATGAAAGATATAAAACTGAACTTTTACAAAGTGAAAAAGATAAATCTGAATTATTAATGATTGTTGATTTAGAAAGAAATGATTTAAGCAAGGTGTGTAAGCCGAATACAGTAAAGGTAACAGAATTATTTAAATTAGAAGAATACAGTACAGTATTTCATTTAGTTTCAACAGTTGTTGGTGAAATTAAAGATGAGCATTCTGCTATTGATTGTATTAAAGCTTGTTTTCCAGGAGGTTCTATAACTGGGGCACCTAAAATTAGATCTATGGAAATAATTGATGAGTTAGAAAAGGTTAGAAGAAATATCTATACTGGAGCTATTGGATATATAGGATTAGAGGGAAATGCAGATTTGAATATTGTTATAAGAACTGCATTAATTAAAGATAATAAAGCATACTTTGGTGTAGGAGGAGGAATAACCTACGAGTCAGTTGAACAAATGGAATACGATGAGACTTTAGATAAAGCTAGAGCTTTAATGAAGGTTTTAAAATAGGTGATAAGATTATGGATAATAAAGAAATAGAACAAAGTATAGTTTTAGATGATGGATATGCTTTTGGAAAAGGACTTTTTGAAACTATATTGATATTAAGTGAACCGGTTTTTTTAAAGGAGCATATAAAGAGACTTAATGATGGACTAACTCTTTTAGGAATAGATAACTTTATAAGTGAGAAAGATATCAGAGAAAAGATGGAAGAACTTAAGCTTACAAATTGTGCTTTGAAAATTATTGTATCTGAAAAAAATATAATCTATTCAAATCGGCCTATAACCTATAGAGAAGAACATTATAAAAGGGGCTTTAATTTAAAAGTTAGTGATTACAAAAGAAATCAATTTTCTAAAACAACTTATATAAAGTCTTTAAATTATTTAGATAATATTTTAGAAAAAGAATTGGCTTTAAAAGAAGGATTTGATGAAGCTATATTTTTAAATNNTTTTTAAATTTAGATAATTTTTTATGTGAAGGTTCAGTTTCTAACCTGTTCGTTGTAAAAGATGAAATAATTTATACCCCAAAAATAAGCTCAGGTATCTTACCTGGTATAGTGAGAAATTTTCTAATTAATAATTTAAGAAGTAAGGATTATAAAGTTATTGAAGATTTTATCTCATTAGATGATTTAAAGAACAGCGATGGAGCTTTTTTAACTAATAGCTTAATGGGTATAATGAAAATAAATTCTGTTGATGGTGAAAATATTAAAAATAATAAAATTATAGATGAAATCAAGATTTACTACGATAATTATATAAATAGTAAATATGGATATTAGCATAGGATAATAGAATGGAGTGTTAAAAATGGTTAATGAAGAAAAAATAAGAGAAGCAGTCGCCATGATTATAGAAGCAATAGGGGAAGATCCTGAAAGAGAAGGATTAAAGGATACACCAGATAGGATTGCTAGAATGTATAGTGAAATATTTTCTGGACTAAATGAAGATCCAAAAGAACATTTAAAAAAGACCTTTACTGTAGAAAATGATGACATTGTAATTGAAAAGGATATAGTGTTTTATTCTATGTGTGAGCATCATTTTGTTCCTTTCTATGGTAAAGCTCATATTGCATATATACCTAATGGAAAGGTAGCAGGACTTAGTAAACTTGCTAGGACTGTAGAAGTCTTTGCAAAACGACCTCAGCTTCAAGAAAGAATGACCTCTCAAATTGCAGATTCTATAATGAAAAATTTACAAACTAAAGGTGCTTTAGTTATTATTGAAGCCGAGCATTTATGTATGACTATGAGAGGAGTTAAGAAGCCAGGAACTAAAACTGCAACTATAGTTTCAAGAGGAATTTTTAAAGATAATATATCTCTACAAAATCAAGTTATTTCTCTAATTAATGGATAATTAAGGTGGTCAAATGAAAAATTTAATTGATAATAATGTTAGAATTAATAAAATTTTAAGCAATAAAGAATTTATTAAATATAGTAATGAATTAAATGAGTTAGAGGAAAAAAGAAAGTTTTGTAGACATGGAATTGATCATGCTTTGGATGTAGCAAGAATCATGTATATTAAAGCACTAGAAAATAATTTAGATATTAGTAAGGATATAATTTATGCAGCTGCACTATTACATGATTTAGGAAGAGTACTTCAGTATAAAGATAATATAGGACATCATGAAGGTAGCGTTATTATTGCTAAAAATATATTAATTCACTCTGGATATAATGAAAGCGAGATAGATGAAATATTAATGGCAATTGAAAAGCATAGAGAAAAAAATCATGAAACGAATTTATCGAAACTTCTATATAGTTGTGATAAACTTTCAAGATTATGTTTTAATTGTAATGCTATTAATGAGTGTTATTGGAATAATGAAAAGAAAAATATGATTATAACCTATTAGTAGGAGAGGATATTATGAATAAAATAATGAAAATAGGAAATCGTGAATTTGAATTAGGAAAAAAAACCTTTATTATGGGTATATTAAATGTAACTCCAGATTCTTTTTCTGATGGAGGAAAATTTAATACTGTAGATAATGCTGTTAGGCATGCATTAAAGATGATAGATGAAAATGTAGATATAATAGATATAGGGGGAGAATCTACAAGACCTGGACATGAATCTGTTAATGAAGAAGAAGAATTAAATAGAATTATTCCTATTGTTGAAGCTATAAGAAAACATACGGATATTCCTATATCCATCGATACATATAAAGGAAAGGTTGCAGAAGAAGCAATTAAAGCAGGTGCATCTTTAATAAATGATGTATGGGGATTTAAAAAAGATCCATATATATCAAAAGTAGCTGCAAAGTACAATGTTCCTTGTTGTTTAATGCACAATAGAGAAAACAAAGATTATAATAATTTAATTGAAGACATGTTAGAAGATTTGAAAGAGAGTATATCTATAGCGATAAGTAGTGGAGTAAAAGTTGAAAATATAATTTTAGATCCTGGTGTTGGATTTGCTAAAACCTATGAGGATAATCTTGAGGTTATGAGAAACTTAGAAAGGTTTAAAGAATTAGGTTATCCAATATTATTAGGGACTTCAAGAAAGTCATTAATAGGCAATACTTTAAATCTTTCACCAGAGGAAAGAGTTGAAGGTACTATTGCTACCACTGTAATAGGTGTAATGAATGGTTATGATTTTGTTAGAGTTCATGATGTAAAAGAGAATTATAGAGCAGCACTAATGGCCGATGCTATATATAGAAAAAAATAAATTTAAGAGGTATATAAATATGGACAAAATATATATAAAAGATCTAGAGATATTTGCAAATCATGGATATTTTCAAGAAGAAAAAAAACTAGGACAGAAATTTATATTATCCTTTGAATTGGATTTAGATTTAAGCGGTGCTGGAGAGAAAGATGATTTAGACAAAACTGTACATTATGGTATACTTTGTGAGGAAATTGAAAAAGAGTTTACTAAAACTAGTTATGATCTACTAGAAAAGGCAGCAGAAGAAATAGTAAATTTTATACTATTAAAATATGAGGCTGTTAATAAAGTAAAGCTTAAACTAAAAAAACCATGGGCGCCGGTAAGAAAGCATTTAGATTATGTTGCTATTGAAATTGAGCGACAATGGCACAAAGCATATATTGCAATAGGCTCAAATTTAGGAGATAAAGAAAAAAATATAAGAGAAGCACTTGAAATTATAAGTAATTCGAACCATACTAAAATAAATAAAATTGCAAAGTATTATAATACAGAGCCTGTAGGATATACAGATCAAGATGAATTTTTAAATACTGCTATAGAAATAAAAACTTTGTTAAATCCTAAAAATCTTATGAAGTTTTTACTTGAAGTAGAAAAAAGTTTAAAAAGAGAACGAATTATAAGATGGGGACCTAGAACTTTAGATTTAGATGTAATATTTTATGACGATTTAATAAGTAGTGATGAAGAAGTTATAATCCCTCACCCTAGAATGGAAGAAAGATTATTCGTATTAAATCCATTATGTGATATTGCTCCATATAAACTTCATCCAATATTAAATAAAAGAATAATAGATATACGAGACAGTATTCTTAAGGATTCTAATAAAGAATAGGACAAGTATTTAATTTAAAATTATAGAGAATTAATGATTCAAGTTGAAATTAATTTCAACTTGAATCATTAATTTTTATGATCTTAAATCTTAAAATAAGTTGTTAAGATAAAAAATACTTACATAATCCATATAAATTAAAAGCTAATGGAATTTCAGCCATATCAATATAATCCATTGAATATTCTCCATCCCAAGGATAAATAGATATGTATCTTTCATTATACACATTAATAATGTATTTCTCATTTTCGAAGGTTATAAACACTTTATATATAGGTATTGTATCAATATCATCAGGCTTATCAATGAAGTATTCATTTTTTATTGAATTTATAAGCCGAAGTACGTCAAAAGCTTCCTCTTCATTCAGATTCTTTTGTTTGTACAAATTAACATCAAATACGCCCACCTCATTAGGAGTACTGTCTACATAACAATCTATTAAGTTATAAGTATGGTAGGAATTAGTAGGCTTTTCATCTTTAAATATATTTTTAATATCATAGCTACAGGAAGTAGTTGTGATTAATATTAATACTATGGTAATTAAAGTTACTATCTTTTTACACATAAAAAATCATCCCCTTTTTTCTATATTAAATTATGAAAAAGAGAGATGATTTATTACTAAATATTACTTTTTTACTAAATCTTTAAATTTAGGATGCTTTTCTTCGTATATGTCCATAAATTTTTGCCAATATATTTTTATAACCCCAGCAATAGGTACCGCAATTAACATACCTACAGCTCCATAAACTGCCCCTCCTACAGCTAATGCAAATATGCAAAAGACAGGGTGGATTCCAACAGTTTTACCAGAAAGTTTAGGACCAAGCCAATTTCCATCTATTTGTTGTAGTATAAATAATAAAATTAGTATAAAAAATGCTTTCTGCAAACCGTAAAATACATTTAATAAGGTACCAAAAACAATGCCTAAGAAAGGTCCAAAATAAGGAATCATATTGGTTAGGCCAAAGAATAAACTAATTAGCAGTACAAAGTTAGAGTCTAATAAAATTAAACCAATAAATGCTGCTAATCCTACTATAGCAGATTCAACTGCTCTTATACCTATGTAAGAACCAATCATTTTATCAAAAGTATTTAACAATTCTATAAATTTATTTCCTCTATCTTCTTTAAGAACCATATACATAAGCTTTTTGAAATATAGAATGAAGTGTTCTTTATCATATAGATAATAAGCAGAAATTACAAAACCTAAAGTCCATTTAATCAAAGAGCCAGCTAAAGAGGTGGTTATTGATAATAAGGATGTAAAAATAGTAGATAATATATTATACATATTTGCATTTATTTTATCTATTATATTATTAGTTTGAATCCAATATTTAACTGTATCATTAGTAATATAATTTTCTATGAACTCCATTGTTTTTGACATAAAGGATGGAGTAGCTTCAATTAAAGTTTTAAGGTTTGATATTATTCCAGGTAATAAGAATTTTATATTTAAAATAGTAAGTAAAATTATTATTATAAAGGACAATAACAAACTAAGGCCTCTAGAAAATTTAAGTTTTATCTCAAAAACTTTCATTAAAGGGTTAATACAATAAGCGATAATTGCACCAATTATGAAAGGAGATACTATGATTTTTAGTGAGGCAAATAAATCAACAAAGATTTTATAATTATTTATTAATTTAATACCAATAAAAGTTAATAACGTAGCTAATATTATTTCTCCATATTTTTTAAAAGTCTTTAGTATATACTTCATATTACACTTCCCTTCTTGTGGTATAGTACCAAAACTTACATATATACTATATCATAAACTTATATTGGTTAAAATTATCTTTTTAAATTTGTTAAATTATTTATAAGAATTTAATAATATTACTTCCAAATTGTTGCAATCAGATATAAAATAAAACTATAAAAGGTTAAAATGAGGTGAAAATATTGAAATTTATTATTGATAGATTTGAAGAAGAATTTGCAGTTTGTGAAAATGAAAAAGGAATAATGGTGAATGTTTCTAGAAATAAACTTCCTAAAGAGGCAAAGGAAGGTGATGTACTTATTATTGAAAACGAAAATACTTATATAAATGTAGAGGAAACAGAAAAATTAAGAAAAGAAATAGAGGAATTAACTAAAGATATTTGGGAAGAATAATATCTTTCCATTCTCTTTATAATAAATAGTATTTTAAAAAAGCATGGAAAGATATTAAATTATATGATAAAGCTTAAGGAATAAAAAAGTACTTATTAAAAAATTAATAGAAATATAGAAACGAACTAAATTTAAAATTTAAATTTGTTTAGATTTAGTTCTTTTTATTGAGAGCTAAGTTTTATAAATATGAAATTTAATTAGGGGTACGGCAACCATTCAT
>NZ_DKLM01000071.1:0-17041 GCF_002455975.1 Clostridium sp. UBA6640 | reverse complement strand
ATGAATGGTTGCCGTACCCCTATGAGGAAATTCGTAAAATGTATTATAGATTAAAACATACTATGAATTAAGGAGCGAAAATTTATTCCGAGGAGTTTGGATTTAACAGAGAAGCAACTGTTTTATTATGATATTAGGAAAATAGGTGCTCTAAAAGATGGAGCAGAATTAGGAAAGAAAGTTCTAAATGATGAAGATAGAGAGTAGCTTAAGCAAACATCTAAAAGCATTTGAGGAGTTGGCTAAATGAAACACCTAAGCAAGGAACAAATGATGGTAAGGTAATTAAAAAGACTGGTGGTTTATATGGAGTTAGAGATGAAGGATTCTTGAATTCAGCTTATAAAGTATTGAGGCTAATACAAATATAATAAAAATAAATTTGGTAGCTGATCATTTTAATAAGTATTAGATAAATGTTGCAAAGTTACATACATAGGAATATATTTATATTATCTAAATAGAATATCATTATCTTTATAATTAAAGTTGTTAATATGTAATATATTAAGAACTAAAATGAGATGAACTTTATTGGTGGATTTCAAAGGTCATGCTTCGCCTCCACCATGAAACCCACGACAAATTGTAGTGGGTTGTTTTAATTTAATAGAGAATTCAATATGTCAGCTTATATCATTTAATTATTGATATATATTTTTTTTAAGACAATAACAAAATATAACTATAAATATCCATATTAGTATATATTCATAAATATAGTTATTTTGAATTACCGCTATTATGTGTTTCTTTTGACCATTTTCTAATTTCATTTAATGCATTCACTAAATTTAATCCATTTGGAGTTAGCGAATATTCTACACGTGGAGGAATTTCATTATATTGAACCCTTTTAACTATATTTTCTTTTATTAGCTCTTTTAAGGTTTTAGTGAGCATCGTATCTGTAATGCCATTTAATTGTCGTTTTAATTCATTAAATCTAACATATTCTGATTCGTATAATGTCCATAGAAGTCTTATTTTCCATTTTCCACCTATAATATTAGCTGCATATTCGAGTGGACAATCTGGAAGTGAGAATTTATCAACGGTCAATCTAATCAACTCTCCTCTAATATGTAATTTTTTATATCTATTATAATACAGATAAATACACAATACTATATTTTATTATAGTATCTATTATTTTACTGCGTACTTGTTAGACCTGGAAATATGTATATAATTAGATTTGTAAGCAAGATTTAACTCGAGTTAATTTTAATATAAATACATTTATTTTAAAAAAATTAAATAATCGAAAGTGGTGTTTATAAATGAAAATAGAAATATGGTCAGATTACGCATGTCCATACTGTTATATAGGCGAACGTCAATTAGAAAAGGCTTTAGAGAGTTTTTCAGGTAATGAAGGTATAGATATTAGTTTTAAATGTTTTGAACTAGATCCAAGTGCCAGTTATGAAACAACAACAAATACAAGAGAAAGAATTTCAGGTAAATATAGTATAAGTCTTGAAAAAGCACAACAGATGATAGATAGTATAACTGAATATGCTAAAAGAGTTGGACTAGATTATAATTATGGTACAACACGTTATACAAATACATTTGATGCTCATCGTATTGCAAAATATGCAGAAACTAAAGGAAAAGGATTAGAAATGTCAGAAAAATTATTCCATGCATATTTTACTGAAAATAAGCAAATGAGTGATCATAAGGTATTAACTGATATTGCTATTGAACTTGGTTTAGATAAATTAGAAGTAGAAGAGGTATTAAGAAATAAAAAGTTTGCAGAAAATGTTCGTAATGATGAATATGAAGCTAGTAGACTTGGAATACAAGCAGTTCCATTTTGTTTGATTAATGGAAAATATTCAGATTCAGGTGCTCAACCACCAGAAGTATTTAAAGAGGCTATTGAAAAAGCATTACAAGAAGAAAAAATAGAAGCTGACAATTTAGGTGGTATGGTTTGTAATAGCGATGGTTGTAGTGTTCTCAATTAGGAATAATAATTATATATTGCTATTATTTTTAATAAAGCTCGTAGCACATGACTTGCAAGGAGGATACAAATGATCATAAAATTACCTGTAACAGGTGTTTTTACAACAAATTCATATTTTTTAATAGATAATGAAACTAATCATGGCTTTTTAATTGATCCAGCTGCAGAAGGTAGTAAATTATTAAATTATATAAACGTAAATAATTTAATAATTGAAAAAATTCTTATAACACATGGTCATTTTGACCATATTGGTGCAGTAAAAGAAATAAGTGAAGAGCTAAATATACCAGTTTATATACATGGGGAAGGTAAAAAATATATCCAGAATCCAATATGGAATTTATCAGCTAGTTGTGGAGAAAATATTACTATAGAAGCAACAAATTATATGAAGAATAATGATTTAATTAAATTAGAGTCTAATTCTAACATAATATTACGAGCTATTCATGTGGCTGGTCATACTTTAGATGGAGTGGTTTTTTATAGTGAAAATGAAAAATCAGCATTTGTAGGAGATAATATTTTTTGTGGTGGTATAGGTAGAAGTGATTTTTATGGCGGAGATTTAGTTACATTGCTTACTGAAGTTAAATATAAAATTTTAACCATGCCGGAAGACACTGTACTTTATCCAGGACATGGTCAGGCAACAACAGTAAGAAATGAGAAAAATACAAATCCTTATTTTAATATGCCTAGTAAGTAGTTTTAATTTACTTAAATTTATATTGTGAAGGAGTTTTTTACAATGATGAATGATACTATAGCAACAATTCAAAAGAGAAGGAGTATTCGTATTTATGATGAAAAGCAAATTGAAGATGAACTACTAAATTTGATTATTGAATCAGGCCGATATGCACCTAGTGGAGGAAATAGCCAATCAACACGTTTTCTTGTGATTCAGAACAAAAGCGTGTTGAATAAATTAGAGGAATTGGTGGAAAATGAACTAGCCAAAATAGAAATTCATGAAAATACTTATAAAAGTCTTAAGAGTTTTATTTTGAGAGCAAGGAAAGGTGGATTACACTTTTCGTATAATGCGCCTACTTTGATTGTTGTATCAAACAAAAAGGATTATGGGAATGCAATGGCTGACAGTGCAGTGGCAATTGAAAATATGATGATAGCAGCAACTTCATTGGGTATAGGCTCATGTTGGATTAACCAATTGAAATGGTTGAATAATAATGAACTAATTTGTGATTATATGAGTGAACTTGGAATTCCAGAGGATGAGGTGATTTGTGGGGCCATCTCATTAGGATATTCAAAACAGAGCAATATGAGCCCATTGAAGAGAAATGGTAACGCTGTGATATTTGTGAAGTAATTATAAAAAATATGGCATAGAAGTTGTATTACGTATAAAAAATAATATTGGAGGAAAAGAATTATGTTTATTTTATTATCAAAGTATATAAAACCAGTTGAGGAAATCAATAAAGAATTAGAAAATCATATTAAATATTTAGATAAGTATTATTCTTTAGGAAAATTTGTTTGTTCAGGAAGAAGAAATCTAAGAATAGGTGGAGTAATTCTTTGTAAGTCTGAAAATGAAGAAGAAGTCAAAGAAATACTTAAAGAAGACCCATTTTCGTCTAAAAAGATTGCTGAATACGAAATAATAGAATTTTCACCTACAAAATATGCAGAAGGATTTGAAAAATTTATAAATGCATAATATTCTATGAATAGATTAGTTGTATTTTTGAACATAACTTTCAGGCTGCCAATAAAATAAAGTTTGGCAGCCTGATTTTGCATTTGGCTGGATTAATCAATGCCTGCCAGGGTGACTTTCTTCCATGTAATACTGTGGAATCTCCCCATTATTCTCAACTCTTTTCTTTGATAAGAAGTCCACTGTATATGCCTTTTGGAGTAAAGCATATCCTTTATACTTCTCGTTGCTTAGCATTTTTCTGATGTTGCTTTCATACCATTTAACTGTACCATTCCAATTTGAAACTCCTTCTTCTTCAAGTTTTCTAGCTATTCTATTTGTCCCTTTACCCTCAAGATAATCGGTATAAATTCTTGTTACAGTCTAGTCTTGCTTTTCATTAATAACTAGGTTACCATTTTCACTTTTGTCATAGCTTAAGAATTTTGTGCAATTAACTGCTACTTTGCCTTGTTCAAATCGCCTTCTTATTCCCCTGGTACAGTGGTATGAGGGAACATAAAACACACTTCAATATTTACTTAAAATCCTCTAAAGCCTTTGATATCAGGCTTTAGAGATGTATACAGAAGGTGTTTAATAAAAACTTCTCGTAAATAATAGAACGCGTTCGAACTTTATTGACAATATATAATATTCTTAATATAATATCAGTAGAACACGTTCGAAATAATGAAAATAAGGAGGCCGAAAATATGTTTAAACATTTACTTGAACCAGGTAAGATTGGTAATATGACACTNNAATCATGTCATCATGGGACCAACAGAAAGTCATTTTGCTTCTTCTGATGGTCAGGTTACGCAGCCTGAAATTGATTATTATGTAAGAAGGGCAAAAGGAGGAGTAGGTCTTATCGTTACGCATCAAATAGCGGGAAATACAAAGATTGACCCTATTGATCCATATCCAAGATCGCTACGTCTTGACGATGATGCGTACATTCCAATGCTTTCTGAGTTGACAGAAGCTGTACATCTAGAAGGAGCTAAGATTGCTCCATTAGTTTCACCAGGTGGTGGTGCACAGGCTCTTGGGACACCGTATGATAGTGGTTCAGAGGGTGTCTATGATATCCCTAATGTAGGCCCAAGCGAGATTCAGTGCCCTGTAGCACAGAGAAAAGTAAGAAAGCTTACTGTAGATGAAATTAAGAAGTCTGTAGAGGTTTACGGATTATGTGCAAGACGTGCCAAGGCTGCTGGCTTTGATGCATTTTATATTCATGCACATTGTGGTTATCTGATAGCTGAATTCCTTTCACCATATTTCAACAACAGGGATGATGAATACGGCGGAAGCCTCGAGAACAGAGCTCGTTTTCTTCTTGAACTGGTTGCTTCCTGTAAGAAGAATGCGGGAGATGATTTCCCCATTGTTGTAAGAATGGCAATTGATGAATATATCGGTGATGCTGGCAGATGCGTTGAAGAGACAATTGAACTTGCAAAGATGCTTGAGAAGGCAGGAGNNGAAGCAGGTTTGTTCATGACTATGCAACTTATCTGCCCAACTATCTATCATGAAAAAGGTTGTTTCGTACATTTGGCAGAAGCCGTTAAGAATGCAGTAAACATTCCTGTAATCGCTCAAGGCAGATTGCAGGATCCTGAACTTGCTGAACAAGTGCTTGCAGATGGAAAGGCAGATTTCGTTTCCATCGCCCGCGCATGGATTGCTGAACCAGATTGGGTAAATAAGATTAAATCAGGTGATCATGAAGGTATTAGAAGATGTGTTTCATGTAATCATTGTATCGGAGACCGTATCATTAACAACTTGACGATTCGCTGTGCATTGAATCCAACAGTAGGTCGAGAATCAAAATATGGCGATGGTATTCCAATGGTAGCAAAGAAGAAACATGTTGCTGTTATCGGTGCAGGCCCTGCAGGATTAGAGGTTGCGTACAGGCTTGTAATGCGCGGTCATTCTGTTGATTTATACGAAAAGTCAGGTGAATTATGCGGAGGTCAGATCAAAGCTGCTATGTGTCCTCCTGGAAAGAGCATATTAGCGAATATTCAACGTTTCTACAATGCACAGTTCTCGAAAATGAAGAATTTAACTGTTCATCTTAATTATGAGATGACAGAAGAAAAGATTGCGTCTCTTCAGGCGAATGTAGCTGTTCTTGCTACTGGAGGAGAACCAGTAATTCCGAAGATTCCCGGTCTTTCACTAGGAGAGAATATAGTGACTGCTGACGATGTACTTGTCGGAAAATCTGAAGCTAAAGGCAAGGTACTGGTTGCAGGTGGCGGTCAGGTAGGTATAGAAACTGCCCATTACCTTAGAGAGAAAGGGATGGAAGTAGGAGTCATAGAAATGCTTTCGGAACTGGCAGTTAATGAGGAGCTTATGACGCGACTTACGCTACTTCCTATTATCGAAAAGTCCGGAATTGAAATTTATACCAGACATAAGATTCAGAAAGTAGAAAATAATAAGCTTACTGTATTAGATCTTAATAACAATGAAACTAATGAATTATCTTTTGATACTTTAGTACTTGCATTTGGAACAAAACCAGTACGCTATCTGGATGACAGTCTGAAAGCAAAATTCCAGGAATACTATATGGTAGGTGATGCTGCTTCAACGGCCAACATTCAGAAAGCAATAGAGTCAGGATTCTTCACAGCATTGAAAATTTAACACTAAAAAATAAACAACCACATTTATTATATGGCCTGTCGCTATATCATAGTGGCAGGTTCTGCGCTATACTTTGATATATACGGTTGAAGAAATCGGAAAATGACTGTATAATATAAAATCAAAAAATACGTGTGGAGGTGGAATATGGCTAAAGAAAGAATCATGAAGCAAAAATTGAACAGAATAGAGAATAAATCAAAGATATTGGGAGCTACCGTTCAACTTCTAAAGGAAGAAGGTGTTGAAAAGGTTACTGTACGGAATGTGTGTGCAAAAGCGGGCATTGCAGTCGGGACTTTCTATTATTATTTTCATAACAAGGATGATCTTATGTTTTATTTCGTATCTGAAGGTTTTTACAATGCGGACCTTAGGTCATCTGAAAACAATATTACAGGCAGAATTATCGAGCTTTATATGACCCTAATCAATCATTATCTGGAACTTGGGCTTCCGTTTGTGAAAAGCTTCTATTCCAATAATAACTCGGCATTGTCTGCGTACATGACAGAAACTGATGGAAAGTTCATGACGAATTCCATCATGGCAAAAAGCGAAGATGAAATGGAGAAGGCTTACAAGCTGGGACTGATATTGGAAGGAACAGACCTACATATGGTCTGTAAAGACTTATGTACAATCATCAAAGGCGCGGTCTTTGAGTGGTGTCTTTGCAATGGCTCGATGGATATAGAGACCGTGGTCTCAAGAATCATAACTAGATATCTTGATGGCTATCTAGTAAAAAAATGATGTAATAAAAAAGTGGTTAAACCATTAACAGATTTGGTAGGCATAGTTTAGATAAAGAAAGATCTGTACCTGATTTGAATTTTAATATTGATTTATTAAAGCAAGCTTAATACTATAGATTTACAAGGGCCATTTTACAATATTTTCAATGTGGCCCTATTTTACACGAATGGTTGCCGTACCCCAATTAAAGAATATAATTGTAGTTTACATAATCATAATTATGCTCTTTTAAATTTTAAAGTAAACCATACTCTCAAAAATTAATTAACGATAATAAGTTACAATTAAAAACTAAAAGTAAATATATAACAGTACTATAAGAGGATTTTTAAATCTTATGCCGAACTTTATTTTTAGAGGTGATTCATTATGGAGTTTAATTTAAAAATAAATGATGATCAAGCTTTGGAGATATTAAAAGTCGTGCATGAAAAGTATATGCATGCAAAAGTATATTTTAAGGAACATCCTAAGGAAGAGGATAGAATTGGTGTAACAACCCCTGAAGAGCTGAAAATAATTCATAACAATATATTAAAACAACTTCACGATAAGGACTTATTTAAAGTATTGGAAATTATTAATTAATAATGAATTTTACTTATAAGATAATCCATGAAAGTAACTGATAAATGGCTTATATATGGTTACTTTCATAGATTATTTTTTTGTTTATCAATATTAAATGTACTTATGTAAGATTTCTAATTTAAAAATTTAAATAATATATATGGATTTTTGTACATAAAACACAGCACTTGAAGCTATTATATAAATTCTCAAATAGCTATATAATTATACTATAGAAAATATATTTAAAACTGGGTATACAAATATACTCAATCACATGTGGTTAAATATGCTTGTTATATTTCTAGGGAGGTTTGAAACCATGACTATCAAGAGCATTAGAAATGCTCAAAAAAAGGAAATTAATGCAATAGCAGAACTTATCTATAGTACAGAAAATGACCATGAATATGTTTGGGGAGGAAAGTCTAAAAAAGAAAATATAAGAATGATTAAAAAACTTATAGTTATTCCAAACACTAGATATTCGTTAAATTATATAAAAGTAGTAGAGCACAATGGTGAAGTTGCAGGTATTATTATAATAATACCTCATGAAAAGCTTGATAAATTAAACATTAATACAGAAAAAATAATATTAAGATCAATAAATGGCTTTAAAAGCAAATTTACATTTTTGATTGAAGGATTAAAATATATCTTCGTAAAAGAATGTAATAAAGGTGATCTTTATATTGCTAATATTGCTACTAGTGAAAATGTGAGGGGATTAGGCTTTGGTAAAACCCTTATGGAATACGCAGAACGATTAGCAAAAACCAATCATTATAAAAGATGCGTTCTGCTTGCAAAAGATGAAACCACATCAAAATTTTACAATAAGATTAATTATAAGAAATTAATTGATAAAAATATATTAGGTAATAGAATTATAAAAATGGCTAAGTCAATAATATAAAATAAGAAAGCTGTGAGTGGTTGTAACTCATAGCTTTTTTATTTTTCTTTTTATACTTATACAAATTTTTAACATATTTAATCTATAATATGTTAAAAACGTAAAAAACATAAATATAAATTTAGAAATACAAATATAATAATATNNATCACTTATAGTGAAATAGTACAATCGTTCTTGATAGTATCACACCAATTATTTACAATTAAAGTGCGATATTCGTATTATACAATGGTGAGTACAAAATGAATGATATGGAACTAGATTTATAAGAGGACTAGAGGAAACATAAAAATACATTGCTAATTAAAATTTCATCTTATATGGTAAAGGGGTAACCACTATGAATAGTATACAAGAAAAAACTACATTAGCTAGTAAGACTGTATTGCTTACAGGTGCAGGTGGAGGTATTGGATTTGAAGCTGCAAAAGCATTTGCAAAAATGGGTGCAAAAATCATCATTGTAGAAGTTAATAGAGAAAAAGGATTGGAAGCAACAGAATACATCAACAAACTTTATCCAAAGGCTGCGATATTTTATCATACCGATTTATCTAAGGAATCGCAAGTTAATCAATTATGTGAAAGTATCTTTTCAAAATACGGTTGTCCTAATATTATCTTTAATAATGCTACTATTGCTCCTTTAGGTAATATAGAAGAAATTGATATTACAACTTGGGATAATAGCTACGCTGTTAATCTTAAAGCTCCAATAATGTTTACAACTTTCTTTTTACCTCACATAAAAAAAAGAAATGATGGATGTTTTGTGTTTGTATCATCATCTGGGGCTGTTCCATATATGAGTGCATACGAAACTTTCAAAACAGCACAAGTAGAATTTTCTAATACTTTAGCTATAGAATTAGAGGAAACAAATATCTATGCTTATACTATCAGTCCAGGTCTAGTAAAAACCAAAACAGCGGAAAAAAGCATAGAAATTATTGCTTCTAAAATGGGTATAAGTATAAATGAATTTTACCGCATGAATAAAGATTACATCTTAAATGTGGAAGCTGCTGGATTGGGATTTGCTTTATCAGTATTAAATGCAGAAAAATATCATGGCCAGGAAATATCCTCAATACAAGTTTTAAATGATTTTAATTTTTATAAGAAACACCAAGATGAAAATAGTAATGCAACGTCTATAAATAAAGAATTGTTAAACAAAATTATAACTACATTTGAAGAACAATATAATGGTTGGAAAAAAATGAATATTTTTGAACGTCAATGGGTATTTAGAGATTTCAAAAAGTATATGGGTGTTTCAGCAGATATGGTTCAAGATGACTTATTTAAAATAAAAGAACAGCTTAATAACTCGTTAAAAATAACAAATATATCTAGAGACCTTTTTGTAAAATTACAATCATACTGGGAACATCAGCTCCAACTGTTACAGGGATATGAAAAAGACCCTAATAAGCTGATTGAGAAAAGCAAAATAATTACTAAATGGATTTATGACATTAAAGCACTACTAGCGTTATTAAATTGATAATAAGTATTAACACCATAAAAACTACAGCTCTTTAGCTTTGCTAAAGAGCTGTAGTTTTTATGGTGCCGGTGGCCGGGTTCGAACCGGCACGGTATCGCTACCGGAGGATTTTGAGTCCTCTACGTCTGCCAATTCCATCACACCGGCATATTATTTATTTAATTGTTACTTTTCTTTCACCTTAGAAAGAACTACCAATTAACTTATAAATAGGTTTTTTTGCCAATCCCTATTTAGTACATTGTTATATTAACATATTATTAAAATTTTTTCAAGAGAAACTTATAATTATGCAAAAATAAATATTTTTATAAAAGAAAAAACTTGTAATCAATCCTTTAATATCAATAATTTTATTCTTATTTTTATCCTTATTTTTATTGCAAATTATAGTCTGCATATATATAATATGGGTGTAATGATTAAGATATTTTATATTCATGAAAGAGGTGTTGCTATGAAAAGGATATTAGATACAATAATTGAAAACAATAGGGAATGGACTAGTAAAGGTACTGTAGCTTCTTATATACCAGAACTGGCAAAAGCAAATCCAAATGTTTTAGGTATTTGTGTAACAACTTTAGATGGGAAAGAATATTATTCTGGCGATTACGAAACTAAATTTACTATACAGAGTATATCAAAGGTAATTACATTAATGCTTGCAATTCTTAATAATGGCACTGAATACGTTTTTTCAAAAGTTGGAATGGAGCCTACAGAGTTTTCTTTCAATTCTATAACAAATTTAGAATCACGTACGCAAAAAAAGCCTTTAAATCCAATGATTAATGCAGGAGCTATAGCAACAAGTTCTTTAATTTCTGGTAAAAATTCAGAAGAAAAGTTTAATAATATACTTAATTTTACTAGAAAAATTTGTGAAAATGATCTTATAGATGTAAATGATGAAGTTTATAAAAGTGAGAAAGCTACTGGAGATAGAAATAGAGCATTAGCTTATTATATGAAAAGTAACGGCATAATTGAAGGTGATGTAGACGAAATATTGGATGTTTATTTTAAAGCTTGTTCTATAGAGGTTACATGTAAGGATATAGCGAGAATAGGTGCAATGCTTGCTAATGAAGGAGTGCTAATGAACCAAGAAAGAGTGATTTCAAGAGAAGCTTGTAGAATAATAAAGACAATAATGGTTACATGCGGCATGTATGATGAATCTGGTAATTTTGCTGTACATATAGGTATTCCTGCAAAAAGCGGTGTAGGTGGTGGAATAATGGCAGCAGTACCTAGAAGGATGGGAATTGGAGTTGTAGGTCCTTCATTAGATCCAAAAGGAAATAGTATAGGCGGTATTAGGGTATTAGAGAATTTATCAAGAGAATTAGATTTAAGTATATTTTAATACTTTTGATTAAGAGAAAATATTCTTAAAGTTTTAAATAAGTTATTTATAGAAACAAGAGATGATATTTATCTCTTGTTTTTTATAATTAATTTTAAAGCTAATATTTTTACTATAGCATTTATGTGAATTACCGCCACTTACTTCGTTGAAGCTGAATCTACTAGTTAAGTTAAAATGTATTGGGCATAATAATTAACAAGATAGTTGCTTTGTTGTTAATAATAGTAAGTAATGCTATAATAAACTATCATATAAATATTGACTAAGAATGGAGAAATGAGATGTTAAGATTTTTAGATAGTGGAGAATCTCATGGTAAAGCTTTAGTTGCTATATTAGAAGGTATTCCATCAAATTTTCAGTTAGACATAGATTTTATAAATAATGAGTTAAGTAGAAGACAACAGGGTTATGGCAGAGGTGGAAGAATGAAAATTGAAAAAGACTCTGTTGAAATTTGGTGTGGATTAAGAGGAAATACGACAACAGGAAATCCTCTAACCTTAGTTATATTTAATAAAGATTATGAAAATTGGAAAGAAATTATGAGCAAAGAACCAGAAGAGGAAAATAAAATAATCATTCCTAGACCTGGACATGGTGATTTAGTAGGTTTTTATAAATATAATACTGGAGATATTAGAAATTCTATTGAAAGAACTTCTGCTAGAGAAACTGCAATAAGAACGGCAGTAGGTGCTATTTGTAAAAGCATATTAAAGTCTTTAGATATAGAAATAAGAAGCAAAGTTCATACTATCGGAACTTATTGTGATGATAATGTAGATTTATTTGATAATAGTATATATGAAGCCATTAATAATAGTGAGCTAAGAGTTTATAACAAAACTGTAGAAGAAAAAATAAAAAAACAAATAGATTTATGTAAGAGTGAAGGGGACACACTAGGAGGTAGCATTAAACTTGAAGTAAGTAATGTTCCTATGGGAATTGGAAGTTATGCTCATTATGACAGAAAACTTGATGCTATTTTATCCTTCGGCATTATGTCTGTTCAAGGTATTAAAGCAGTAGAATTTGGTGATATACTAAATAAAGATAAAATTTTTGGAAGTAGTTTTAATGATGAAATTTACTTTGAAAAGGATACTATAAAAAGAACTTCTAACAATGCTGGAGGAATTGAGGCAGGAATATCTAATGGAGAAAATATTAAAATAACTGCTTTTATGAAACCAATACCTACAGTTAAAAAACCTTTAAAATCTATAAATTTAAGAGAGAGAACTAATATAACAACAAGATATGAAAGATCTGATGTATGTGGAGTGGTTCCAGCATCAGTAGTTCTTGAAAATGTAATAGCTTTTGAACTTTTAAAGGAAATCTTAAACACCTATCCTAGCGATGATTTTAATAGTTTAAAAAGATATCTTAATAAATAAAAGTTATAGCTATAAAATTTACTTTTTAAATTGGCCAATAAATAAATAGAGGTGAAATTATGTCAAAAGAAAGATTATTAATTCTGGATGGTAATAGTTTATTATACAGAGCCTTTTATGCTATGCCTGCATTAACAAATTCAGAAGGAATTTATACTAATGCAGTGTATGGATTTACAAATATGTTATTTAAAATGATTGAAGATATAAAGCCTGATTATATTGTTACAGCTTTTGATAGAGCTGCTCCTACCTTTAGGCATATAGAATATGATGAATATAAAGCTGGAAGAAAAAAAATGCCTGACGAACTTGGAATGCAGTTTCCAATAGTAAAGGATCTCCTACAAAAAATGGCTATTAATATATTTGAAATTGATGGTTACGAAGCTGATGATTTAATAGGAACTTTATCTGTATTTGCAGAAGGAAATAATATTGAGGTATATATAGTAACAGGAGATAAAGATGCACTTCAGTTAGCCACAGACAACGTTAAAATAGTTATTAATAAAAAAGGAATGACAGAAAAAGAAATCTACGATAAAAATAGAATGATTGAAGAGTTTGGAGTTACTCCAAAGCAATTTATAGATGTAAAGGGATTAATGGGAGATAAATCTGATAATATTCCTGGGGTACCTGGCATAGGAGAGAAAACTGCATTTAAACTTATAAAAGAATATGGCAGTATAGAAAATCTTCTACAAAATTTGGAGAATGTCAGTGGAAAAAAGCTAAAAGAAAATTTAATTGAGCATAGTGAGCAAGCAATATTTAGTAAAAAGCTTGCTACTATAATTACTGATGTGCCTGTGGAAATGAATTTGAACTCTATAAAATCTAAAAAAGAATATGATAATAAAGGGTTAAAAGACTTATTCCATAAGCTGCAATTTAAATCATTGCTATCTAAAATAAATGATATGAATGGTCAAGATAGCATTGAAGAAAAAGCTGTAGTTAATATGGAATATACAACAATTGAAGATTTAACTAAGTTAAAAGAATTAATAAATGATATAAAAGAAAGAGTGTTTTTAACTTTTAGACTTAAAGATGTAAGTGTATATTCAAAACTGGAAATTGAATATATATTTATTATTCATAATAGTAAGTATTACATCATTAATATGAGCGAACTTATGAGTAAGAATGGAAATGAAACAATAGAAGTTTTAAAAGGCCTATTTGAAAATGAAGAAATAAAAAAAGTTTCTCATGAATTAAAAAATGTATATACAGCTTTAAATAAATTAAACATTGATTTAAAATCAGTAGAATTTGACTGTGAAATTGCTGCTTATTTAATCGATTCTTCTAAATCAGAATATAGTTTAAAGACTCTTATAGAAGACTTTATAAATGAAACAGTTGGTGGAGAGAATTTAGAATTAGAGATTAATTCTCTAGCCATGCTTCCTAAAGTTTATGAAGAAGAAAAGAAAATAATAGAAGAACTTAACATGAGTAATCTTTTATATGAAATTGAACAACCATTAACTAAAGCTATTTCTATTATGGAATGTGCAGGTTTTAAAATCCATAGAGAAAAGTTAGAGGAACTTGGTGAAAACTTTAAAGAAGAAATTGATAGCACTTCTAAATCAATATATGAGATATCAGATGAAAATTTTAATATAAATTCACCAAAGCAATTAGGCAAGATATTATTTGAAAAACTTGACTTACCTGTAATAAAGAAAACTAAAACAGGCTATTCTACTAATGCAGAAGTATTAGATGCTTTAAAAGATAAGCATCCTATTATAGAAAAAATAATTTATTATAGACAATTGACTAAACTTTATTCTACATATATTGAAGGACTTAGGGTGGTTATTGATACTGATGGAAAAATTCATTCTAGCTTTAATCAAACTGTTACAACTACAGGTAGATTATCAAGTACAGAACCAAACCTTCAAAATATACCAATAAAATATGAAATGGGAAGAGCAATAAGAAAGGTATTTATTCCTGAGGACGAAAATTCTATTATTTTATCAGCAGACTACTCTCAAATCGAACTTAGAGTATTAGCTCATATTTCTCAGGATGAAAATCTAATCAATGCTTTTAAAAAACATAGTGACATTCATACTATAACAGCATCAGAGGTATTTGGTGTTCCTATCGATGAAGTTACTTCTACAATGAGAAGTAATGCTAAAGCAGTAAATTTTGGAATTGTTTATGGTATAGGAGATTTTAGCTTAGCTCAAGATTTAAATATTACAAAAGCTGAAGCTAAAAAATATATTGATAATTATTTAGAAAGATATCCTAAAGTTAAAGAATATATGGATAACGTAATAAATGAGGCAGAAAGTAAGCAATATGTCACAACTATATTAAATAGAAGAAGATTCATTCCTGAAATAACTGCGTCTAATAAAATTTTGAAAGCCTTAGGTAAAAGGTTAGCTATGAATGCACCTATTCAAGGTAGTGCAGCAGATATAATTAAGCTTGCAATGGTTAATGTATATAGAGAATTGACTAAGAGAAATTTAAAAAGTAAACTTATATTGCAAGTTCATGACGAATTAATATTAAATGTTTATAAAGATGAATTAGATGAAGTTACAGCTCTAGTAAAAAAAGAAATGGAAGAAGTTCTAGATTTAAGTGTTCCACTTGAAGTAGATATAAATATTGGAGAAACTTGGTATGAAGCAAAATAATACTATAGTAGCAGGTCTTACTGGAGGTATAGGCAGTGGTAAAAGTACCGTTTCAAACATGCTTATAGAAAGAAATATCCCAGTAATTGATGCAGACAAAATTTCAAGAGAGGTACTAATTATTTATCCAGAGGTTCTATGGTCAATAAAAAAAGAATTTGGTAAAGAAGTCTTTGACGAAAATGATAATTTAAATAGAAAAAAATTAGGAGCTATTATATTTTCTAATGAAATTTTTAGAAAAAAGCTGGAAAATATAATAATACCCTATATTAAAAAAGAAATTTTTGATAAAATAGAAAAGTATGTGGAATATGGGGAAAAACTTTGCATAGTTGATGCTCCTACACTAATTGAAAACAATCTTCATAAATATATGGATGAAGTAATAGTTATAGTAGTAAATGAAGAAATTCAAATCAAAAGAGTGATGGCAAGAGATTCCCTAAGTAAAAAAGATGCATTAAATAGGATTAGCAGTCAAATGTCATTAAAAGAGAAGCTTAAATACGCTACCTATACTATTGATAATAGTGATACAATTTCACATACAGAAGAACAATTGGATAATATAATTTTTAATTTATTAGTAAGGGGGAACAATGAAAAAATTTAAAGCATTAATTAAACTATGTATATTTATCTTGATGATTTATATGATTTTTAACTATAAAAATATCATCAAAACTATGTATCCTTTAAATTACCAAGAGCACATACTTACTTATTCTAAGGAATATAATTTAGATCCAAATTTGGTGGCAGCAGTAATTAAAGCAGAAAGTGACTTTGATAAGGATGCACTATCTCATAGAGGTGCTTACGGACTTATGCAAATTATGCCGGATACTGCTGACTGGATAGCTGCTCAAAGTGGCATGAAGGAAATTACTTATGATGCTTTATATACACCTGAAATAAATATAAAAATGGGATGTTGGTATTTAGATAATTTAAGTAAAGAATTTGATGGTGACATTAACTTAATTTTAGCTGCTTATAATGGTGGAAGAGGCAATGTTCAAAAATGGCTTAATAATGAAGAATATTCTAAAGATGGTAAAAATCTTCATTTAATTCCATTTGAAGAAACTGATGGTTATGTAAAAAAAGTAAATAAAAATTATAAAATTTATAAAAAGTTATATGATTTAAAATAAAAGGCACTTTTCAGTGCCTTTTTAAAATATAGAAATTATATATATTTATATATAAAAGTACAATAGCGACTAAAAATCTATAAATATTATTGTTATAATAATGTAAATATGATATTATTATAATACAAGTTTATATGCGGGGATGGCGGAATTGGCAGACGCACCATCTTGAGGGGGTGGCGAGTGTACGCTCGTACGGGTTCAAGTCCCGTTCTCCGCACCAAATCAAAGGACAAATTTAGATACAATGAAAGCCACCTATCACAGGTGGCTTTCATTGTATCTATGTCCAAAAAAGCCTGTAATTA
>NZ_DKLM01000125.1 GCF_002455975.1 Clostridium sp. UBA6640 | reverse complement strand
GATCCCCCGGTGAGCCACCAAAGCTTAGTACAAAGTACTAAGCTTTTTTTAGCTTCATAAAAAAGAATTAAGGGTTTATTCTAATATATTTTATAGCATACTAAATCACTGAAATTTACATATATTAATACTATCTATAAAGTACATATCTATGCTTAACTCAAGTTTTAAATTGCTAAGATGATAAATTTGAGGAAATAGGCATTAACAAATTTTCATTCTAACGTTTAATTGTCAAAAACTCCTGATAATTAGTCACAAATTTTCATATTTAGAAGTTTATATTTTAAAGTAAATAAAATGAAATATAAAATAATTAAAGTTTATAACTTTATATCATAATTTGTCGAAATGCCTTTCAAATCTCTGAAAATATATTTATAATAATTATTATTAACATATATAAATATAAGTTCGCAAATTATATTTATGTAGATTACGTCTATTTATAATAAAATTTAGAGACTATATGTATTTTTATGTATAATACTTTAAAGTAGTATTAAAAATTTTCTGCAGAATTTGATAAAAACATTTATATTTTATTGAAGTAGATATTTTATAATAATATCTCAATATATGGCGAATATAATGTATACATGTATATAATTGCTATAGAATATAAATATAGAAAATTTGATATATACTATTTAATAGGATAATAAGAAGGGAGATTTTATGTTAGCATTAGTTTTAAGTGATGTATTTAATAATGAATTTATGGAAGCTATAGTTAAAAATCCATTATACGTTACATGGAGAAAGATTGCTATTGCTGTTGGAGTATTTGTATTAATACTATTTTTAAGAAATATATTTGCTAAGTATGTGATGAAAGCATTAATGAAAGTTTTATCTAAAGCTGGAATTAAAGGCGCTTTAAAAATAGTGAAAGCCTTTGAAAGGCCATTAAGAAACTTTTTTTTAGTATTAGGTTTTTATATAGTAGCTATGGCTTTTAAGGATATGCTTTATTTAAGTCCTAAAATAATACAAAGAATATTTGATAGCTCAGTTATTATATTGATAGCTCAAGGATTAATGAATTTAGCAGAGGATTCATCATTAATATTTGATAAAATGGAAAATTACGATGTTAAAGTAGATAAAATATTATATCCTTTTATATCAAAGACATTAAAGCTTATAATTATAGCTTTAGCAATATATATGATTGCTGAAAAATGGGAATATAATCTAAAAGCGTTTATTACAGGATTAGGATTAGGGGGATTAGCATTTGCTTTAGCAGCAAAAGATGCTGCTTCTAATATTATTGCAGGAATTATAATAATATTAGACAAACCCTTTTCAATTGGAGACTGGGTTCAGTGTAAAGACTTAGAAGGCTCTATTGAAGATATTTCATTTAGAAGTACTAAGATTAGAACTGTTGATGAGGCATTAATTACAGTACCTAATTCAATTCTAGCTAATGATTCAATATTTAATTTTAATAGAAGAGATAAAAGAAGAATTAAGTTTAATTTAGGGGTAACTTATAATACTTCTAAAGAAAAAATACAAACATGTATTGGCAGAATAAAGAAGATGTTAGAATTACATAAAGATGTTGATAATGATGGTATCTTAGTTACTTTTGAAAGCTTTAACATAAATAGTTTAGATATATCTATTTCTTATTACACTAATAAGGCAGGACTTAAGGATTATTTAGCTATTAAAGAAGAGATTAATTTCAAAATAATGGAGATACTTGAAGAAGAAAAAGTTTCAGTAGCTCTTCCTACAAGAAGTATATATGTTGAAAATTCTCAAGAATAATATAGTTTATTAGTAGTATAATAAATAGTATTTAAATATTATAAAATAGGGTGAGTTTATGAAAAAAATATTAACAACCATAATTATAACATTAATTTTTTTATGCTTAGGTGGAGTATTTATTTACTCATCAATTAAAGAATTTATTATGATGAATGAGCTTCCAGGTGATTTAATATCAAAAGTTGCTATGATTTTTATGCTAATCTTTGGCATAATTCTAGTTTTAGCTCTTGTGTATAATATGATTGAGAGAATTAATGAAATTAAACGAGGTGACGAAGATGATATTAGTAAATACTGATTACATTAGCGGAAAAGAAATAGAGACAATATCTATAGTAAAAGGATCAGTTGTATGGTCTAAAAACGTAGGAAAAGATATATTAAGTGGGCTTAAAACTTTAGTAGGTGGAGAAATAGTAGCCTATTCTGAAATGATGAATGAAGCTAGAGCAATAGCAACAAAGAGAATGGTAGAAGAAGCTGAGACCTTAGGAGCTAATGGGATTATTAATATAAGATATACTACAAGTTCGATAATGACCGGAGCTTCTGAAGTTATCTCTTATGGTACAGCAGTTAAATTTAAATAAAAAAGTAAAACCCTAATATTGGGGTTTTACTTTTTTATTATGATAAAGGATTAGAAAAACCTTTTCCTTGAACTTCAGCAGTGTCTATAATTGACACAAATGCAGAGCTATCAACAGATTTTATAATATGCTTAGTTTTAGGAAGCTGTCCTAAGGAGACTATACAATAAAGCACATTTCTCTTATCATGAGTATAAGCACCCTCACCATACAATACAGTAACTCCTCTACCTAACTCTTCCATGATAGCTTTTGTAACTTCTTTTTGCTTTTGAGTAATTATAAAAATCATTTTTTGGCTATTAAAACCTTTAATAACTTTTTCCATAATAAAAGCAGTTGTATACATAGAGATAAGAGTATATAATCCAACATTAAAACCAAATAATAAACTTCCGACTGATACTATTATAAGGTTTATGCCAAAACTTACAGAACCTAAGTTTATACCAAATTTCTTTTTCATATATACACCTACTATGTCTAATCCGCCAGTTGAACCATGATTAGTAAATACTATTCCAAGACCAAGGCCATTTAAAACTCCACCATAAATACAATATAATAATAAATTTGATTCTGCTACAGGTGATAATACAGTATTTAAAGGTTGAGATATTATTAGTCCTAAAGAAAGAGATAAAGTACCAAAGGCCGTTAAAACAGTAAATTTCTTGTTTATTTTACGAGCACTTAAAACAAATAGCGGAATATTTAATATTAGTATAGTGTAACCCATAGGGACTTTAGCTATGTACTGAAATATTAAAGCTATGCCAGAAATACCTCCACTCAATAGATTAGAAGGTATAATAAATAGGTTTATACCAATAGCACATATAAAACTGCCTAACACTATCATAATGCAGAATTTAATAAGTTCTGATTTACTTATTCCTAAGTCTAATTTCATAAATAAAACCTCCTAACTAAAATTATTAAATAAATAATATGTTTAATTTATTTACTTTATCACAATTAAAAGATAATAAAAAGACTTTAAATAAAAATTTAAAGTCTAAAATAAATATAAAATATATAAAGTACTTATGCAATAAGTTATATTGAAAATTTATGTAATTAAATATTATAAGCTATAATTTTAATTCATATAGGGCACTAACTGCTCTAGATGGTAGTATATATTCTTAACACCTTGAGACCAGTTTTTATCTTCTGAATATTTTCTGTTTATCCATATGAAAGGATCTACATTAGGAGGTCTATCCTTAGATAAATTGACTACAGTTCTTGAGGCTATTTTAGTTGAATCTTCAATGTCTGTATTATATTTTTGCCAACTATTAAACACATTAAAAGGATTATTGGCTATTTGTTCAGCATTGTGATGATTTCTAGGAACAAAGCTTTGTTCTTGACCAGTTATTGCAAAGAGCAGTAATGGATTTAAGTTAAACTCTTCTGAAATATTTATTATAGTAGAAAAATAGGGTTCTTCCATTAAGATTGAATTTCTAGTAGATAGATATTTTTTTAAACTATCCCTATCTATTTCTCTATACTTAAAACTATCGTGAAGATGAGCATTTTTTGATTCTCTTGCAATTTCTTTGTACATCTTTGAAAGATGTTTTTGTCTCTCATTAGTAAGATTAAGGGTTGTAATATAGTGTACATTATTGTTAGAAAAAGCTAATGCTCTATTATTAGTTTGATCATTAAAGGTATATTTCGTTTGTAGATTGTATGAGGTTTCATAATTATTTAAATTAGTTAAATTGCAGAAGAAATCTTCTTCTGCACGATTGATTTTATGAAACTTCTCATTATTATTAGATAAATATATTAAGGTATAGGTGCATATGCAGCAAAATACTATAACATAAGTAAAAAATATATTAATTAGTTTATCTTTAGAAATTTTTTTTCTTATCTTCATTTAAAAACCACCATAAATCAATTAATATTTTTTGTAATATGCTTTAATTTAACCGAAATGTGGAATGTTTATTCATTAACGTAATAAAAGCTATAATATAACCATGTAGTAAATTTAACCAAGATAAAATTTTTGCAAATTATTTTGAAAATATATATTAATGTAATGAAATGAAGACCACGTTATTGTAATACTTCTTCATATAAAAATAGATAATAGTGTATAAAGTTTTACTAAATAGCAAATATTTTAATAAATAACTAAATATTATTGAAAAAGCTATTGACTATATCAAAATATGATGATATTATATTTTTTGTCGAAAGCGACAGATAAAGTGTTAATAACTAAGAAAAAAATGTGAAAAAAGTTGTTGACAAAGTTGTGAGTAGATGATAAGATAATTAAGCAGTCGAAAAACGGCAGCAAAATAGTAAAAAACTTGGTCT
>NZ_DKLM01000002.1:16605-38569 GCF_002455975.1 Clostridium sp. UBA6640 | reverse complement strand
TAACATTAATATATTTTCATAATTCAATTTAGTTATAATTTCCTCTTCTATATCTACTTTTGAGATTTCCTCATAATTTTCAATAGACACAAATCTTTTTTTCTTCTTTAAACTGTCTCTATAAATATTTGTTGCAATAGTGATCATCCAAGTAGAGAACTTTCCGGTAGGTTTATATTTTTTTATGTTCAATGCAACCTTTACTACGGTGTCATTTATAATATCAGAGGCTTCATCAGCATTTCCTGTCATCTTCAAAATATATCCTGATAAAATATCATAGTTATTTAAAATTAATGTATTTAATGCACTTTTATTTCCATCTTGGGCTTCTTTTATCAGCTTTTCATCATTCAAAATGAAACCTCCTTTCTCTTATCTTTCCCTACATTATATAACTGTTTTCATCATTAAAAAGTTCAAAGTTTTATTTAACTTATTTTTTACATAATAGCGATAAATTATTTTTCTCTTTCCACATTTTGATGAAAACTTCTTAAGCTAGAATAAAATAAAGATATGTATCCTCTAATAACATTATAGAAAATACATATCTTCATCTTTAAATTTTATTTATCATAATTTCCTTTTAAAGTTTTATCATTAAAGTTTAAAATAAATTGTTTGCTATATAAATCAGGAATATTTAATAAATTAAAACTTTCAAGTTTATCCATTCCTAAAAGAATTAAAATATTGTTGTTCTTATTTTTTGAAGTGTTCCCAACTAACATTCCTGATATGTTTTTATTTTTTATAGTAGCATCATTGAATTTAATTTCTTCTTGTGAAAAATCTATAGGGAGCTTGTCTATAAGAGAGTTAAGTGCTGTGTTTTCATTATTATCTCCAATAAATATTAAGCTCTTTTCTTTAAGCTCATTTTCTGTAATATCTTTATCTTCTTTAACTATAACATTTAATTCAAAGTTATTTTCTAAGTTCATTTTAACTGTATTTATCATTGAATTAAATTTATTAATATCTTCTTTAGCTATATTTGCTTTTGAAGGCTTTACTAAATATACATCATAATTATCTAAAGCTTGTACGAAAAATGCTCCAACATTATCTTTTCCTTCTTTTCTTAAGTAATTAATATATTCTTTAACTCTCTCTCTTCCTTCTTTGCTTTCTTCTTTTCTTATTTCTCTAATTTCAGCTAATTCATTTTCATTTAATTTAAGATTTTCTGGATAGAAATCTTTAGAATTAATATTTGATAGCACTCTTTCTTTGGACTCTTTTCCACCAATCCTTTCAATTACATCTAAAAGTGAATCTAAAGTAGCATTTTTTAATGCATTTTCACTATAATAAGTTCTTATTATTTCTAAGAGCTTCTCTTCACCTAGTGTTTGTCTAAGATCCTCAAATACTAACGCACCCATGATATAAACAATGCTTCCCCATTCTTCTGGATTCATCTCAGCAACAGATGAATTTATCGGACTTGAGATATCTTTCATCTCATTTCTTAATCTAAGTGCCACACCATATTGTGAATATTTACCTTGAGTTTTTTCAAAATAATATGCAGTAGAAAAAGCTGTTAATGATTCATCTAAAAAAGGATTTTTAAATTCATTGTTACCTACAGTTACATACCACCATTGATGTGCTACTTCATGAACAGTTGATCCTTCTGTAAAAGTAATTTTATCATTATATCTAGGATAATATTTCCCCATTTGAATTAATTGAGGATACTCCATAGCAAAACCTTGTACATAGGTTTCAACAGCATCAAACTCCTTATATGGATATTTGCCAAAATTTTCTCCAAAGAACTTTATTGCATCTACAGTTAAGTCTAATAGTTCTTCTGCTCTTTCTGTAGTCTCCTTCTTTCCATCATAAAGATAAAAACTGTTTACTGTTATATCATCAACCTTTTTTGTTAAAATCTTAAAATCTGGACTCATAATAAATACAAAATCTCTAACTTTTTCAGCTATAATATCATAGGTCTTAGTACCATCTTTTTCATTTTCACTTGAATTAGTTATACCAGTAGAAGCTAGTTCCATATTACCTGGTACATTTATAGAAGCCTTATAATTTGCTATATCACTATAGTTTGACTCTCCTACAGGATGGAAAGGATTTTCATCCCAAGTGTCAGTTTCAACATCGTAAATAGATATTATAGGATACCAGTTTGTAACAGAATAAACATTATTATAATATCCTAATCTATTTTGGCTCATTGGTAATTTAAGTGTAAAATTTATTTTTATATCTACCACTTCATTTGGCTTTATAGCTACTGTAGGTATAATTTTTAAGATTTGATTATCTTGAGTAAATTTCATTTCCTTGTTCCCAATAGTAACTTTAGTTATATTTATATCACCAATTTCTTCTTTCTCAAGCTTTTCCTTTTGTATCCCCACACCTGGCATTGTTTCTACACTTCCATAAGAATCAGCATATAGGTGAAATACTAGTGATTTAAGATCTTTTTCATAAGTATTAGTAAATTTTATGCTTTCAGTAGCTGTGAAAGTTTTATTAGGTTCATCAAATTTAACATTAATATCATATTGAGTTAAATTATTTTCAGCATTAGTTACAGAAATCTCTGAATTATCATTAGATACTTGTAATGATGTCTCTGCAAATACCATAGTTGAATTAAAAGATAACAGCATTGCTAATACTAAAATGCTGCTTAAAATTTGTTTGTACTTTTTCTTATCAACCAATTGTAATCATCTCCATTTATTATTTTTTTACTTATTATGTATATGATACCACATTTTAAATAATTATTCATATAATTCATATATATATAATAAATGTAATAATTTCGTAATTTAAATAAAAAATGATGAATGCTTTGATTATCTACAAATACATTCATCATTTATAAACTTATAATTATTTAACTTTAACAAATCATAAAGATTGCATTAATTAACTGGTTTGCAGGATTGAATTTTTAATGCTGGAGATTGAGGTGGAATTGAGTTAGTCATTACCTCACTTAATCTAATAAATACAACATCACCTTTTGCAAAATTGCCTTCTTTAACTTCTCTGCCCTCACAGTCTAAAATTTTAGTATCTGGTCCAACTACAGCTACTAATTTTTCTTTATAGACCTTCTGTCCTTTTATGTATCCTTGTGCTAATACCATAGTATTTCCTTGATTATCTTTATTAACTTCTAAAACTTCACCCATAAATATTGGTCCTCTATGTTTTTCTCTAGCCATTACAGGAACACCTATAGAAACAATAAAAAGAGCAACTAAAGCTGATATTATTATGTTCTTCATCTTCATAATTTAAAATTCCTCCTTATATACTTTATACAAAGTTATCTTTTGCTATTAATAAAATATTATTCTTAATTAAATATTGAAGATGAATATTATTTAATATGAATAACATAAATCACTTGTTTTTAAATCTATTTAATGTCTATTATGATATTATTATAATAATGATTATATAGGTATAGGAGAATTTTTATGTTTAATAATGTTAAAACTATATATTTTGATATGGGAAATACTCTTTTACATTTTCATTATGGTGATTCTGATGAAGAAAAAGATATGATTGGACTTCATAAGTTAACCAAATATTTAAATCAATTTCACTCTGAAATAAGTTTTGAAAATGTTAAAAAAGGATTTTATGATAAATGGATGAGTATTATGGATTCAAGAAAAAAATATCTTATAGAATATCCTATTTAAACATTTCTAAATGAATTTCTTAAAGATTATGATGTATATCTTACAATTAATCAATGTATTGAAGCAATCCATGTATTTTATGGTGAATATAAAAAACAACTGCACTTCGAAGAAGATCTTTATAAAACCCTAAATAAAATAAAAGAAAAAGGATATAAAATAGGAGTAATTTCTAATACTTGTTATTACGATGAAGTTATGATTGATTGTTTTAAAATTTCAAATTTATATGAGCTAATTGATGATTTTACCTTCAGCTATTCTCTAAAACTATGCAAACCGCGAGAAGAAATATTTAAAAAAGCCTTAGAAAAAATGAATGTATGTGGAAAAGATTGTCTTATGGTAGGTGATAATTTAAAATGTGATATTAAGCCAGCTTTAGACCTAGGTATGAAAACTGCATGGTTAAACAAAAATCAAGTTAAAAATCCTACAAAAATAAAACCACATATTATAATTTCTAATTTACATGAAATAAATGAATTTATATAATCAATTCTCGATTAAGAATTGATTAACTGTAGCGGCGAACAGTGTTCGCCCCTACAATGACTAGCAATTACATTGCTAGTCAAAAATACATTAAAGAAATTATTTTGATTAAAAATAATTTCAACCATAATTGTGCACTGTGCATTGTGAATTCTTTAATACATGTCTCTTATTTCAATTTCAGTACCTTCCGGTGCTTTAATTTTAAATAAATATCCATCTTCAACTTTATAAATTTCTTTTCCATTTTTAATCTTGAAATTGTTATAACCTAATTTTTTTATTCTATCAAATTCTTTTTGAACATCCTCGACTAAAAAGCACATATGTACTATTCCTTCATTTAATGAACTCCAGCTATTTAACTTTTCTCCCTTTTTACCAGTTTGCAATTCAATCATAAATGTTCCTAATCTCAACCAAGTATTAAAATCTCTGCTATGAAAATTTGCTGTTTCTTGAATTAATTCAAAACCTAAAATTTTAGTGTAAAATTCAAGTGATTCTTTATATTTTTCTGTTTGAATGCAAACATGATGCATCATCTTTATGCTCATAATATATTCCCCTTTATATGTCTAATTTAAAAAGAGAATCCTTTATTAAATTATATAGGATATTACTATAAGTTAAAATAATTAAAATTATTACATATAATAAAAAACTTAAATAAATTTAATAAAGAAAAAAACCGTGGTTACCCACGGGAAAAAATTTTTTTATTGTATCAGAAGGGAATACTAATTGTGACTTAGTCGTCAACATACTAAGTCACGCTTAATATCTATGATAATGTTAAAGATTATTAGCTTTTAATTAAAATAATTTTTATGAGATTATTCCTTGCAATATTTCTTCCATTATAAATCTCATTCCATTAAAACCAACCAATGGCTTTCTATCATATATAAGTATTTTTTTCACATTTGGACCACTGATTTGTATTTTTGAGGCTTCTTCATTTAAACTGTAAATAAATTCTCCATCCCCTAATAGCAGATTAGTCTTACTATTTATTAGTTCATCTTTTTTACTTTCTGTAGGGTTCACATACAGCTTTCTTTCTATTTTCTCATTAAGCTTCATGTACTCACCTTTTAAATTGTGATTTATTACTACAGACTCTACTTCAAGACCTAATTCTTCTTCTACAAATCTACTCATTCCATTTACAACATCGTAATAACCAGTAACTAAACACTTCGTATTATTTATTACATTTCTTGTATGATGTTTAAATCTTACAAGAGCTTCTCTACATTTGATCTTGCTTCTTTCTAAATAATCACTGTTACACTTTATTCCTGTTAACTTTTCTATAGAATTAATAAAATCTACAGTCCCACTAGTTCCATAAAGGCATGGAGTTATATATTCCATATTATACTTTCTCTTTAGTATCTTTGAAGCATCTATTCCTTCAGATCTTACAACTATGTTAAAGCTTGCTTCAGAAGCTTTTTTTATTTTTTCTATGGAACTTCCGTTTGTAAATATTGTGTGTATTTTCATTCCAAAGCCCTGTAACATAATTTCTTCTATTTCTAATAAATCACTATTAAAATTATAGTAATCTGGAGTAAACCCAATTATGTTATAAGTCATATACTTTTTCTCCTTAGGAGGTTCTACAATTTTATCACAGAGCATTTTTAGTGCTTCTCTTACTCCTAAAGAGAAGTCTCCTTTTGTCTTTCCAAAATATAGGGGAATAACTTTTCCTTCTAGTTCACCATCCATCTTAAGAAGAGAATCTTCGCCATCAAATCCAATGATTGAACATAAAGTTGATGGAGCTACGAAAATAATTTCAGGTTTTCTATCATCATATATTTCTAAAATTTCTTTTTTAAGCGGTTTTATGTCTCCAGAAATAATTTGAGATTCATCTAATTGGCAGCAATGAACTTCTCCTTCTCTATCAACATTAAATTTTTCATACATGGAATTTAAACAATTGGCTGTACTTATAGCTCCATACTCTACAATTGTGCTATTTTTAATGTTTAAAAGTGTCCATAAAAAACCCATTCTAAAGTTAGGTAATGGCAAAAAACTATTATTCATGTCTATCCCCCTTTGCAAATTTATGATTCTTTCTATCTTAAGAAAGTTACTACTAAAGATAAATTTATATTTATTAATTAAATCACAAATATTTTTATAATTTTAAACTTAATCAATGCTATATTTAATAAAGCTTTAAATTTGTGATTTTAAAATATAAATAAAAAAACTTCTCAACCACAATGATTAAGAAGTTACATGCCAATACAAACATACGCTAATTACATATATTTAATAATTCCAAAATAACACTCACCATCTCTCGTAGCTTAACTGTGCTTAGATATAGGCAGGTCTTCTGGCTAAAGAATCAATACTTTCCTAACCTTCCCGAACAAAAGTTCAGTGGCATATCTAGGAAAACTCCTCTCTTACAGCGACGGGATCGCGTGGGATTTACACCCAACTTCCCTTTTAATCAATTAAAATATTTTAATTGAACCTAATCTATTCTATTAACTTTTCAACATTTAAAATGTTATCATAATTCAAAATATTTTTCAAGTAGTAAACTATAATAATTTTCTATATTTTGAAAATAAGGTACTAGATAAATCTAGTACTTTATTTTGCTACTACTTCTACTTGTTTTAATGTATAACTTTTTTTGAATTTCTTAAAACATACGAATGCTACTATTAAACTTATGCTTTCAGCAAAAGCCACTGTTAACCATACACCATTAATTCCCAAAAACTTAGGTAATATCATAAGTCCTATTAAAATAAATACAACACCTCTACTAATAGAAACTATAGATGATGCTCTGGCATTTTCAATTGATTGGAAATAAGAAGCCATAGAAATATTACATCCCATAAATATGAAAGCTGTGAAATAAAGCTTTATACCTATTGCAGTCATAGTCATTAATTCGGCATTTTCATTATTAAATAAAGAAACTATGAGTTCAGGGAAAATTAAACCTATAGAATAAAATATTATTCCAAATATTCCTGCTGTTATAATAGCTAATTTTAAAGATTTATAAACTCTTTTTTCTTTTCCAGCACCATAATTTATACTTATTATTGGCTGTATTGCTTGTGATATGCCATAAAATATAGCTGAACAAATTAATGAAATATTAGCTATTATACTATAGGCAGAAACCCCTATAGAGCCTACTAATCTCCAAATAACATTATTAAAAGCAAATATTATCATTGCATTTGACATTTCCATTATAAAACTCGGTGTACCATTTTTAAATATTCTAGTTATGGTATGAACATTTAATTTAAATTTATTAATTTTTGCTTTTAAAGTATTGTTACCTTTTATAAAGTGAAGACTTAATAAAAGTAAAGTTATTGTAGGAGAACAAACTGTAGCTGTTATTGCGCCTTTCATTCCCCATCCTAATTTCATTATAAATATATAATCTAGCACCACATTTGAAAGATTACCTATTAGCACACTCCACATAGCAAGCTTTGGATTTCTATCATTACGAACAAACACTGCCAGCACTTGAGACAATATAAATGCAGAACTAAATATCATTAATATTCCTAAATAATCTTTAACTAGTGAAAAAATTTCTTCTGTAGCTCCTAAAAAATAACATAATTTATCAATGAATACTACACCAAAAACAGTGAATAAAACTCCTAAAAATATACTTATTATGATGGAAGTTGTAAATATTTCATTGACCTTATCATATTCTTTCTGTCCCATAGATACAGAAGCTGCTGTAGCTCCTCCAATTCCTAATAAAAGCCCCACAGCACCTAATACATTATACATAGGAATAGCAATACTAAGAGCTGCTAATCCTTCACTTCCTACTCCACGACCAATAAATATAGTATCAAAAAGTATATTTAAAGATATACCAAGCATACCAGCAATACTTGGAATCAAATATTTAATAAATATCTTTTTTATATCATCATTTAATAAATCTGTCCTCTTGCTCATATTATTACCTCCCTTAAAATAAAATTGCAGCTAAAAGTTATTTTAAAGGTTATAGTAGCTATAATGTCAAGAGCTTTTAATAGGAATTTGTATTTCTTTTATATATTCATCTTTATAATCGGAAAAAGCACTATCTATTATAGTTATTACTATACCGTCACCTATAACTTCTAATTTATTATCTTTTATATATCTCATCAATTCTTCATAATATTTTCCACATTCATCATTATCTCCATTATATGCAATAGTGGCATATTTACCTTTAGGTAAAATATTTAGGTTCTCTCCATTTATTATATCTTCCTCAAATATTAATCCTACGGTTTTACAATGATTATAGTTACCTTCCTCTATATCTTCCTTTGACGTAATACATGCTATTACTCCATTAAAGAGTGAAAGATCATCTTTAAGCATTTTATATAGTTCTTTCAAACCGTACTCAAAGTCTATAGTGTCAATATTATGCTCTAAATTAAAATACACTATTTTTCTAGATTTTAGCTCTCTAATAGAGCATTTATAAGCACTGTCATTATTTTGATAACTTTCGATTAGCTCTACCCTACTTCTTATACTATTTAAATGTTTATTAAGGGTTTCTATTTCTGTTATTATCATTTTTTCCTGATGTTTTAACAACCCGATCATAGAATTTAAATCTCTATCATGGAAATAATCTTTAATTTCCTCTAATGGAACCCCTAGCTTTTTAAAGAATAGTATTGAATCTAAGGCAGCAAACTGCTCGATGTCGTAGTATCTATATTTATTTTCATAATCTATATGTTGAGGTTTAAAAAGACCTATTTTATCATAATATCTTAGGGTTTGTGCGGATATATTATGAAGTTTAGCCATCTCACCTATTAAAACCTTATTTCTCACAAGCACCCTTCCTTTCAGAATATTTTTATTTAATGTTAGTATTTAAAATAATAAGTTAAAGATTCTTATATAAAAAGAGTTCGTTGAACTCCTTTTTATAATTCACAATGCACAATTATAGATATTTCTCAGTTATCGCTGAGAAATTTTGAATTGATCTTGTAGCGGCGAATAGTGTTCGCCACATAACTAGCAATTACATTGCGGGTCAAAAAATTTCTTCAAAGAAATTATTTTTCCTAAAAAATAATTTCCACCTTAATTGTGAATTGTGACCTGTGCATTGTGCATTATTTAAGTTTGTGTATTGCTTAAAGTTATCCTTAGATTTAACTTCTTATAATTTCCTATAGAATAAAAAGAGCCTCGTCATAAAAATAGACAAGACCTTTAAACATTATATTGCACTAACTTAAAAACATATAATGAACAACACTTATATTATTTAATGTATTGTTTTGCTCTTTTTATAAGTTTACCATATAAATAAACATCATGTGCATCAAAATGTTCAACTGTAAACATTTTGGTTTCAAACCATGCCACATCAGTGTTCTCGTCTGGCTTTACTACCAATTTCTCAACTTCATTACATATAAGTATATATGCTATTGATAAATGCAAGTGAGAACTCACATATTTTCCTCTCTTATTATGACCAAAGACTGGGAGAATATCAACAGATGCAATTTTTTTAGATAGAGGGGCTATATTTAATACACCGGTTTCTTCTTTTGCTTCCTTAATAGCTACATGTAATAAATCTGAATCACCATCAGCATGTCCACCTGTCCATGCCCATACGCCGCGAATATTATGGTGAATCATTAACACTTTATCTAATGACTCATTCATTATAAATCCTGAGCTTGTAATATGTGCAATCTCATTTTCCCTTAGCAAAACATTATCTCTATATTGGTCAATATAATCTAAAATTATCTTTTTGTCGTTATATTCCTGCTCGTTATCTGGTATGAACTTAACGATTTCTTCTACAAAATCCATCCTCTCTATACCTCCAAAATTATGTACAACGTAAAAGCTATAGATAAGCCACCCCTTAAGTATGCATTAAATCTCAAGGTAGTTTATCTATATAAATTTTCCATTAAAACACAAAATTATATTAAATCTAATCGCCTATTAATTAAATTATTTTTTAAGCCTTTGTTGCTATAATTCTATATGCAGGTATTTCCATACCTCCAGCTTTTTTTGCATAATCTTCTAAATCCTTTCTTTCCATTTTCAGTCCCTCGACAAGAGACATATTATTTAAATTTCCTAATATATTATTAAATCTGTAATTGAAGAATTCTAGGCAGTCTTCTCCTAGTATTTGAGAAGTTTCCTTTTCCCATTGTATATTTTTAAAACCCTGACTATGTAAAATTTCTTCTAATATTTCAGGATTAATTTCATTATAAGGTAATTCTCCTAACAGCATATTAGCAGCTCTAAGTAATTGCCATTTTCTTGCCCAAACTTGTTGCATTTTATTTTCTACAATATTTAACGGATACTCTTCCTCTATATATATAATTCCATCTGATTTTAAAACTTCTTTAAATTTGTTTAAAGCTATAATCTCACTTCCACTTTTAGAATTTATGGCACATAATGTATAATTGCAAACTAACATATCTATTGATTTTTTATCAATTCCATTCAATTCACATCCATCGGTTTTTATAAAGTCAATATCTAACCTGTACCCCCTTAATTCATCCTGAACTCTCTTAAAGTTTCCATCATATATGTCTGTGGTTATAAGTTTTGCTCCTTTAAAATTTTGCAATATCCTTGCCAATTCTAAAGTAGTTCCCCCTCTTCCAGTACCAACTTCAAGAATAGTTTTGTTTGTAAAATCTAAATTGTAAAAGTTAATCATAAATACACTTCCCATCTAAAAAATCCTTTGCTATTAATTACTAATTTCAAAAATATAAATAAATGTTAAGTCACTTAGAAGTAGTCTAATTTCACTTATTTTTATAAAAACCTATATTTACTTTTAAATAAAATTATACCATATTTAGCTAAATATACATCAATATATTTAGTTAATATGGTATAATTATTTATAATTTTCTTTCAATTTAAATTGCTATTTATCTGGATTTAGTGTCCTTAATTTTAGATAAGTTTCTTTGCCACTTGCCCAATTTTTTAAATTAATTAACCGTTCACCATTATCTCCATGCTCTTTATTGTTAAAAGCTTCTTGCAGCCTCTCACAGGGTAGCTGTGAGCAATGTCCACAATGATTATACCCACTATTAATAGAGCATTTTGCAATTGAACACTCTCCCCAAAAAGGTTTGCTTTCACAGTCTTGACAGCCCGTACAGTTTGTTTTTTCTTTCCATTCACATACGCCACAATAGGCACCACACATTCCAATCATTTGCTTATCCATATATAATCCCCATTCTTATTTTTTAAAATTTCTTCTATATAAAACAAGTCATAAAATTTTTATTTAACTTGTTAAAAATTTTCCTATGAATATCTCTAAAACTGCTAATTAAGAAATCTTAAATCTTCAAATATATTGTCAATCCAAACTTGAATATAGTTTGTTTCAAATTTTAATATGCAGTATTCAGGATCATTAATTCCAAGTGGGAAATGCTCTATAAACCATTCTTGCCAAAGTTCCCCCTTTACATTTTTGTCTTCTACAATAGTAATATAACCATTTAATGTAATGCTATTATGATCCACATTATAACAAATGCTAGCCTTACAATTTCTTTGAAAATTCTTAGTTTTATTGGAGCTTGTCCCCGTAGAAAACCATGCAATATTTATTCCCTCTGTCTTTAAATTTGAGATTGTGGCAGTTCTTGGATAGCCATCTTCATCAATAGATGAAATTGTAGCCACCTCTGCTCTCTCCATTAGCTTTTCAGCCTTTATAAGTAAGTCCTTTGTCATAGAAAAAACATCCTCTCTATCTTTTTTCTATATGATATCATAATGAACTTGCCAACTATATGTCATGTTCATTTATACTTATTTAAAATATTTTCTGCAGATACTTTTAGCTGATCTATTATGTATCTAGGTGATAAAACTTCTACCTTGTCACCTAGTCCCATTATAAATTTCATGGCAAAATCATGATTAGTATAATGCAAATCAAACTTAATACGATTATCTTCAGTGATTTCATATGAATTAACTCCATAACTCTCAACCACTTCATACTCAATAGATCGATCTATAAGCATAGTGATAACTTTTTCATCTTTAGTAAAATAGTTATCTAATTCAGTTAGTTCAGTTGGAATATGGCGAATAATAAATTTCATATCACTTTCTTTAACAGAATTCATCCTATTAAGCTTAAAAAGTCTAAAATCCTTACGTGATTTACAATAACCAAAAACATACCATGCAGCCCATTTAAAAGTAATAAAATAAGGTTCTATACATCTTTTAGATATTCCCTTAGGGGAGAAATATTCAAAGTTCACTTCACTTTTATCATAAATTGCTTTTCTTAATATACTTATTTTCTGAGAAAGGCTTGTTTTATAAAATGAAGATAAATCTATAAACATGTTATTACTAATGGATATAATATCCTCTCCCTTTGGCATAAACTTTTCTAGAAGTAACTTAACACTGCTATCATGTGATATGCTTTCTATGCTTTTTAAGCCTATCATTATATTGTCAAGTTCCTCAATAGTGAACATATTTTTATCAAGCACATATCCCTCTGAAATGCCAATACCTCCATTGCCGCCTTGATATGTAACTATTGGTATACCTGCTTTACATAAATCTTCTATATCCCTATATATGGTACGTATTGATACTTCAAATTTTTCAGCTAAATCCTTTGATTTTACTTTATCATTATTTAAAAGGACTGTTATTATACCTAGTAATCGATCGATTTTCATTGTGATACTTCTCCTTTGATAATATTTCTGCATAACCGTAGCGGCGAACAGTGTTCGCCATATATTATTAAATATATCTTAAACTATAGAACGTATTTTAAAAAACTGGTGAGCACTATTCGCATCTACAATAAAACACTAGCAAATGTAGCCTGTTCTGAGCTATACTGCACCTCAGGGGAACCCTTATACAATTGAAAATTGACGATTGACAATGGAGAATTATTGATACTTCTCTTTTATAAGAGAAGTTCTTAGTTTATTTCTTTTCAAAGTGACTCAGTCAATTTTATTGAAAAATCTATTTAAAGAAATTAATTTGTAAGAATTAATTTCTACCACAATTGTCAATTTTCCATTTTCAATTCTCAATTGATTAAATTCCCCAGAGGTGGAAAACTAGCAATTGTATTGCTAGTTAAAAAATCTATTAAAGAAATTATTTTGATCAAAAATAATTTCCGCCTTAATTGTGCACTTTGTATTATGAATTGTGAATTAAAATACCGTAAAACTTACTATTAAGTAATACGGTATTAAAATATACATTAATATCTTTAAATCTTATTTATTGAATTATTACTACATCATTTAATACGATAATCATAATTATCTTCATTTTGTATTATGGACTAAAAAGAATATTCTGACAAATCAACAGTTTATTCAGAGCATTCCAGTTGTAGATATTATAAAATACCTATAGCTTTTCGATTACATAAATAATGTTCATTCCGCAGTCTAACGTCCCTGGTAATTTAGTAAATTCAATCTCTTTTCTTATAAGGAGTTCCCAAAGTTCTTTATCTTGTTTTGCTTTGGATAAAGTTTCTTCTTGTGAATGCATAAATAACCCTGCAGAACTTTTTTCCAGAATCTTTACCTGCTTTCCTTCGAACAAAGCATCAAGTTCCTTACTTGTCAGCATGTGTACATAATGCTTACTCTCTACTGGATAATGCTCTTCATCTTGCATCCCAGTGGTAAATAGCCATTCTGTCGCATCAATTCCGAACATACCTTTTTCATATATTACCCCATCAAAATGGTACACTAATGCACCTATTAATGACATTGACCCAAGAATCAACTTGCCCTGCGATTTAAGTATTCTCAGCATTTCGTTTATCGCATTTTCTTCCTTATCGAATAAATAGTTAATAGGTCCTCCAATACATACAACAACATCATAAGTGTTATCTGCGATGCCTTCCAAATTAGTTATATCCAAAATTTTGAAACCTTGAACTTTATCAACTAACCCCAACTCCTCCATTTTTCTTTTGTTGATTTCAATTTGAACTGGGGATAAATCAGACGTAACTAAGGACTTGGACATATTCACAATATCTTTTGTGAATCTTCCTGCTCCTGCGCCTAGTTCAATAACATGATCCGAACAAGAGATATAGCGTTTTAATATATCAAGATGTACATGATATATTAGTTCTCCTAATCTATCCTTTTCCAGTCGCTCCCACTCTCTATTTCCAGCTTTGTCATAGCGGGCTCTTGGAATTTCTGGGTTATACTTCATATTTATCACTCCTAAAATAATTAATTATTGCAGTATCTATATAAAAAATATCGCTAATGTCATCGCCAATCATAGCTATCACCTCCTAAAGTAACTTTTGATTTTTGTGGTACAAAAAAGAAAAACTCTCGTCCCTATAACAGGACGAAAGCCTAAATTTCGTTATACCACCTATTACGACATACCTACATATGCGTCCTTATTAACGGTAGGAAACCGGCATCCCCTACTATATATAGATATACCATATGGTATTCTATTGATTTCGGGTTACAACTCAGGAGGGATTTTCAGATGTTTTTCTACTAGTATCGGCTCGCACCATTTCCGACTCTCTGTAACTTTCAATAAACACTTACTATCTCCGTCATAGCATTTAACATATTTGCTACATTATAAATGAATTAGAAGCATTTGTAAATATATATATATTTTTTATATAGTACTCTTTCTATTTACTGACTCAGTATCATATAGTTTAGTCAACTATTCACATAAAGATGTATACATAAAACCTTGTAAATAAGCACCTTAAATGGTATAATATATAAAATTTTCTAGAGTACTCATGGGCTATATAGATTTATAAATGTAATCTATCAAAGATAAAACTATTCTAGAAAATAAAGCTAAAAATAGGGGGACGTTCTATGTATGCAATTAAAGATAGCGAAAGAAAAGATATGTTAGAGGCTTATGATAAAGATAATAATTTAGTAGGAAAAGCTGTTATTTCACCTTTTATGGAGTCAGATTTATATGAAAGGCCTAGATTAAATATTTATATTGATATTATGGTGACAGATGTTATAAATAAGATTGAATTAAAAGATCAAATCTTTGATGAAATAATGAAGCGCTCACGTGCTATAAAAGAAAAAAATAAAGATCTTGATGTAAGAGTCTATCATTGTTGTTTTTCAGATAACAAAGAAAACATAGCATATTATTCTTCTAAAGAAGGTTTTAAGTATGATGAAGGTATGCATGTAATTAAAAAAGAGATAACTGAGGATAGCTTTGAAATTCCAGATATTGATGGTATTAACTTTACTAAACTTCAGTTTATAGATGAAGATGAGTTAATGCAACTGGTGGAAAAACAAAATAAAGTATTTACTTGGGGTTATTCTGTTGATGATTTAAAAAAATTGAGAAATAAAAATCAATGGTTTAGTATAGCAGCTAAACATGAAGGTGAAATTGTAGGCAATATAGTTATTGTTGTGAAAGAAGATGAACTAAACACTAAATATGGTTGGGTAGATGATTTATTTGTCTCAAAAGAATGGCGAAAACGAGGCATTAGTAAAAATCTACTTATAAGAGCATTTAAAGATTTAAAAGATTTGGATGTTAAAGAGTCAAGATTAGAAGTTTGGAGTGCAAATAAAAGAGCATTGTCAGTTTATAGTAGTGTAGGATATAAATTTTATAAAGAAACAGAGTCTTCAATTGGTATGCTTCTTTAGTGTTTATACTATCTGAAATACTTAATAAGAATAGTATTTCTAAATATCTATATAGCTATATAGATTAGTATTAAACCACTAGCTTGCATTAAAACTATTTAAATAAAAATTAGAGTTAGTTAAAAAGAGAATAGCAGCGCTATTCTCTTTCATTATTATAAACTATTTCCTCTAAGCGTATAAGTATTAGGATATATACCCCTTTGAAAGCTATCATACTACAAAAGCACATTACTCACCAAATGATAATGTTTTATATTACATTTCTTCATTTTGCACAAATTAAATATACTATGTTATATAGTAAATCAGTAAAATACTTACTTAACATAATCATACATTGTACAGCATTCTAAGATTATAGGGATTTTATATACAAATTTTTAGATAGTTCTCGAAGTCTATTCTCATCTAATATATATATTGTTTTATTCTCACATTTTATAATTCCTTCTGTTTCAAGCTCTTTAAAAGTTCTGTTTAAGTGCCTATAGGTTGTTCCTAAAAATTGAGCAATTTCTATAAAAGATGAACTTAAAATTATCTGTTCTTTATCTGTTATATGCTCAACTAAATAGCTCGATAATCTATTTATAAGGGGATATACAAAGTTATAGGAGCTATTATTAATAGTTGCATAAAGTTTTTCACTTAAAGAATCTATTAAATGGTGTAAAAACTTTATATTGTTTAAATATTTTTTCCTAAGTATATCTGCAGGCATTGCTATCAAATAAGTATCTTCTGTTGCATCTATATTGCACCTTATAGGTATATTTTTTAAAAGTTCTAAATCTCCTATGGTATTAAATTCTTTATAAAACTTTAAAAACATAGATTTTCCATTTTCAAAAAGATAAGAAATTTTAATTTTTCCATCTACAAGTAAATAATAGTACTGAAGCTCAGATTCTGCTTCTAGTATATATTCATCTTTTTCATAAAAATGGAGTTGTGCATACTTCAACATATCTTTATCAAAAATATTTTCCATATTATGTTTATTAATGTAATAATTCAAAAGATTATTGTCTGAAATTCTTCTCATAAGATCCTCCCAACATGACATATGTCATGTTCAAGCTCATAGAAATATTGTAATTTATTTATATAGTATTGTAAAGTGTAGGAGGAATTTATGTATGTATAAAAACTTAGCACTTATAAATGGTGTTATACTTGCCATAATGATTTTTTTTAACGGAATGCTAGCCAATATAACAGGCCCTTATATGAGTACTTTAATATTTCATATATTAGGATTTATATTGATTATAATTATATCTATAATAAAGAAAAATAAGCTTTCAAATTTAAAGAAATTACCGCTTATATTTTTTCTACCGGGTATATTAAGTGTTATAACTATCCTTTTAAACAATATATCTATCCCTAAAATAGGATTAACTCTTACTATAGGAATAACTTTATTCGGACAGCTTGTAATGTCTAGCTTGGTAGAGCACTTTGGATTGTTTGGAATGCCAGTTAATAAATTTAAGAAAGAAAAAATATTAGGATTTTCAATAATTTCGCTTGGAATAATAGTTATGATTACTATGTAAGGAGGAGTAATATGATATATATATTCTTATCATTCCTAACTGGAGTGACAATAGTTATAAGTATGATGTTAAATGGAAAAGTTGCTCAAAAAGAAGGCATGATAAATGGTGTTATTATAAACTATTTAATGGCTACCATATCATCAATTTTATTATGTGCCATCATGATAAACTCTATGCCATCTTACACTTCTATAAAGTCTATTCCCATCCCCTATTTTTTAGGGGGATTCATAGGAGTTTTAACAACTTATATGTTTAACATTATAGTTCCTAAAGTACCAGCAGTATATATAGTTATACTTCGCTTTATAGGTCAAATGCTTGCAAGTGCTGTTATAGATTATATATACCTAGGTATTTTTTCTCAAGGTAAGGTGATAGGAGGAGCACTATTTCTTATAGGCCTTGTAATTAATGCAAGAATTGATACTAAGTATAAACAAAAAGACCTTAAATTAAATAAAAATATTTAGACCTATTGGATTATTCAATATTCTAAGGCTCTTTTATAAAAGAATTTCTATGTTACAATTAGAATCATTAACTTCAATGGATATTGCTTCGATGTACACTGCACCTTTATACAATGGAGGGTTGACGATTGAGAATGAAGAATTGTTGATACTTCTCCTTTATATGAGAAGTTGTGAATCATGAATTTTAAATTGTGCATTCTTTAAAATTACAGTTATCTTATCTATACATTAAATCTAAATTAATATATATGAGGAGGCTTATTATGAAATATGAGATTATAATATTTGATGCAGATGATACTTTATTTGATTTTAGAAAATCCCAAAGAGATGCTTTTAAAAATACTATGGTTGAATTTAATATAGAATATGATGAAAATTATCATTTAAAAATATACAGTGATATAAACGCAGCTATATGGAAAGAATTTGAGGATGGACTTATTACCCAAAAAGAATTGAAAATTGAAAGATTTAAAAGATTATCTGATAAATTAAATATTGACTTTGATGAGGTTGAATTTGCAAAATCATATATGAAGCATTTGTCTTTTGCATCCTTCTTATATGATGATAGTACGGTCCTTATAGAAAGTTTACATAAAAATTATAGACTTTCTATAATAACTAATGGTCTTACAGAAGTTCAAGATAATAGAATAAGAAAATCTGCTATAGCAAAATACTTCGAGGATATAGTAATATCTGAGGAAGTTAAAGTATCAAAACCAGATCCTAAAATATTTGAGCTGACTTTAAACAATATGAAATATATTGATAGAAGTAAGGTGTTAATGGTAGGAGATAGCTTAACCTCTGATATACAAGGCGGAATAAATTTTGGCATAGATACCTGTTGGTTTAATCCTGATAAAATTACAAATAAAACAGAGATGAAACCTAATTATGAAATTTCTAATTTAATGGAGCTTAGGGATATACTTAGGGAATAAATGAGGTATCCAAATTAAAACTTAAAATATACTGTAGAAAATAAATCTTCTATTAATCTCTATATAATTATAACTATAAATGAACATTTCTAATAAACAAATGCATCTATCTGTTTATATAAAAACTATTATAATTGTATTGCTATTAATATAAATATGGTATAATCTGATATAAAAAACAGATAATTACTTATACACATAAAATACAATTTTAGGAGGTGCACTTTATGAAAGGTTTTGGAATGAAATCAATAAATCAACCAGGATGGTTAGAAAAGGAAAAGCCTGTAGCGGGTCCTTTAGATGCAATTTTACGTCCTATCGCAGTTGCTCCTTGTTCTTCTGATGTGCATGTTTTACATGGTGGATCTAGTGAAAAGAAAGATTTAATATTAGGTCATGAAGCTATTGGAGAAATTGTAGAAGTAGGTAGTATGGTTACTCATTTTAAAGTAGGAGATATTGTAGTTGTTCCTGCTGGTACCCCTGATTGGCTCGCTTTAGGTGTACAGGGAAAATACAATGCTCATGATACTGGATTAATGGGAAGCTTTAAGTTTTTATCTTCTAAAGATGGTGTTTTTGCAGAATATTTTCATGTAAACAATGCAGATTCCAATTTAGTTTTATTACCTGAAGGCATGGCACCAGAAGCAGCGCTTATGACTGTTGATATGATGTCTACAGGATTTCACGGTGTAGAACTTGCAGAAATTGGGTTTGGAGATACAGTGGTAGTATTAGGTATCGGTCCTGTTGGACTTATGGCAGTAGCTGGAGCTAAATTAAAAGGAGCTGGAAGAATTATTGTTGTAGGTACTAGGCCAGACTGTATTGAAATTGCAAAAGAATATGGTGCAACAGATGTTATAAGCTATAAAGAAGGAGACATTGTTCAACAGATTTTAGGACTTGTAAAAGGTGGAGTTGACGCTGTTATTATTGCTGGAGGAAATCAAGATAGCTTTGCTCAAGCTGTTGCTATGACAAAAGAAGGCGGTATAATTGCCAATGTAAATTTCTTCGATGTAAAAGATACCTTGAGTATGCCTGCTTATCTTTGGGGACTTGGCATGAGTAATAAAGATATCCGCGGTGGATTTTGCCCTGGCGGTGCATTAAGAATTCAGAAACTTCTTAACATGGTACAATATAACCGTGTTGATACAACTAAATTAATTACTCATAGATATTATGGATTTGATAAAATTGAAGAAGCATTCCATATAATGGATAAGAAACCAGCAGATTTAATTAAACCTGTTGTATTTATTAATTGGGATTAAAAAATTAAAATAATTGTATAATAGGGTGCTATCAGCACCCTATAGCTATTTTTTCATTTTTCTTCAGTAAACATAGACCTTGTCCTCAATATTTCTTAAAATAACAATGAAAAAATATGAGTTTAAAGAATATAAAAATACCCTATCTCAGTTCCTGAATAATAGGATATTTACTAATTTTTTTATATAATCTATTCTTTTTTTCTCTTTCCAAAAATATTTATGCCTGAAATAAGTGCTGCTAAAAATAATAAAAACAATCTAAGCCAATCCATTAGAAGCCAAAATTCTCCCCCATTTACAATCGCAGGAGTTAAATTATATTCATCTACAAATATGCCCATATTCCAAAATAATTTAACTGAAATAAGTAATGAAACGACACTAAATATGAATACTAAAATAGGCATTGTTTTTTTCTTCATTTTATTTCTCCTCACTAACATCATATTTTTCCATATAATTATCTATATGTTTATCTTCTTTATTCTTCATATATAAGGATAATCCTCTTATAGATAAACTACTTTAAAGTCCAATGTATATTTGAACATAGATTAACAGCTTAATATATTAATTCACAACTTTTAGATTAATTCACAAGGCACAACTTAGATTAGTGCACAATTCACAGTGCACAGTTAATGAAGAAATTATTTTTTTAGAAAAATAATTTCNNTCAATAGTCAATTCTCAATTGCATGAATATAGTATAATTAAGTTAAAATAGAAAAATTATAATTTAATGGAGGAATAGTTATGTATGAATATAAATATGTTCCAACAACACTAGGAGGATTTTTTTCTGATGCTGACCATCATAAAATCATAGATGAATATGCGAAAAATGGATGGAGATTAGTACAAGTTCTTCCTATGTATTATAATTCTCATGGAAAACCTACAGATTATGAAATAATATTTGAAAAAGAAATTACTAAATAGTATAGGAGGAATACACATGAGTTATATACATGTCTATACAGGAAATGGAAAGGGAAAAACTACAGCAGCCTTTGGGGTTGCTCTAAGAACATTATTTAATGGTGGGAAAGTCTATGTAGGACAATTTGTTAAAGATATGAAATATAGTGAAACCAATTTAGAAAAACATTTTTCTAATATAACTATAGAACAGTTTGGAGATGGATGTATAATAGATAGAAACCCCAGTGAAAGGGATAAAAATTTAGCTAAAGCTGGTCTAAATAAAATGAAAGATATACTAACCAGTGAAGAATATGATTTAGTTATTTTCGATGAAATAACCATAGCTTTGTATTTTAAATTTTTAACAATAGAAGAAATTCTAGAAACTTTAAACCATAAAGATGAGAAATGTGAAATAATAATTACTGGTAGATATGCACCTGAAGAACTAATAGCTGTAGCTGATTTAGTAACTGAGATGAAAGAAGTTAAACATTACTATACTAAAGGAGTTTTATCAAGAAAGGGTATAGATTGTTAGAATTGTATAAGTGCGAATTTATAATTTAATTAAATTAGTTACTCGGTAGAATCTAATAGCAGCTTATACCTAATTAAAATACTTATACTTAAAAATATCATAGGAGACTGTTTTATTATAAGAAAAGAAAAATTAAGTAATAAAACCAAGATTTTTATAATTAGGCATGAAGGTCATATTATGACTTTCATG
>NZ_DKLM01000002.1:9292-16586 GCF_002455975.1 Clostridium sp. UBA6640 | reverse complement strand
ATTTCTTATCAATATAGATTTCAATAACTTATAGTTAGCTTCTATTAGCTTAACCTTTTATAGGAATCCTTTATTTAAGTCTGTTTATTAAGAAACATTTAGATAATTATTTCTTTCTTCTATAAGCTGTATCATCAAAAGGAAGTTTTTTTCTAAATTGACCATCAAATTTTAAATAAGCTCCTTGAGCTGCTGGAGCTGTTGGTATAGTTGTGATTTCCCCTACTCCTTTTGCGCCATAAGCTAAATCATTTGTATTCTTTTCAATTATTATAGATTCGATTTCTGGTATGTCTGTAGCTCTAAGTAATCCTAAGGTTCCAAATTTGGCAGTAGGAACAGAGTTATTTAATGGATAATCCTCTGTAAGTGCATATCCAAGCCCCATAACTACTCCACCTTCAATTTGTCCTTCTACATTAGTAACATTTATAGCTTTTCCTACATCGTGTGCTGCAACTACTTTTTCTACCTTTCCATCTTCATCAAGAATAACAACTTGAGTTGCATAACCGTATGCTACGTGACTTACTGGATTTTCTTTGTCAGAATTAATAGGATCTGTGATACCTTTATATTCTCCATAGAATTCTTCCCCTTCACACTCTTCTAGTGACTTAGTTAATAGCCTTTCTTTAAGCTTTAATGCTGCCACCCTTGTAGCTTCTCCAGTAAATACTGTTTGCCTTGATGCTGTAGTTGTTCCTGAATCTGGTGCAACCATGGTATCTGGTAAATCTAAAATTATCTGCTCTGGTAATAAATTAGTTGCTTCACATATTATTTGTGTAAGAATTGTTCCAAGTCCTTGACCTATACAAGCTGCACTAGTTCTTATGTGAACTTTTCCATCTATCACTACTAAATTACATCTACCAATATCAGGCAGTCCAACACCGATTCCTGCATTTTTCATACAGCAGGCTATTCCTGCATATTTATTATTTTCATATGCATCTTTTACAGCCATTATAGTTTCTTTTATAGCAGTTCCCTCATCTGCAATTTGCCCATTAGGCAATACATCTCCTGGTTTTACTGCATTTTTAAATCTTATCTCCCAAGGAGATATACCTACTTTTTCTGCTAAAAGATTTAAATTGCATTCTGATCCAAAAACTGACTGAGTTACACCAAACCCTCTAAAAGCTCCACCTGGAGGATTATTGGTATATACTGCTGTACCTTTTATCTCCACATTTGAACATCTATATGGTCCTGCTGCGTGAGTACAAGCCCTTTGAAGTACAGGTCCTCCTAGTGATGCATAAGCACCAGTATCTGCTATAATTTCAGCTTTAAATGCTGTTAAATTTCCTTCTTCATCACAAGCAGTGGTAATAGTCATTTCCATAGCGTGTCTCTTAGGATGAATCATTATACTTTCCTTACGGCTTAAAGTTACTTTTATAGGCTTTTTCATATGCCAAGCAAGTAGAGCAGCATGATGTTGTACACTCATATCCTCTTTTCCACCAAAGCCGCCTCCTACATATTTACTTATAACTCTTACTTTTTCACTTGGAAGTCCTAAAAGCTCAGAAATTTCCCTTTGTTCATCATATATCCCTTGAGATCCGGTATAAATAATAACCCCATCACCGTCTGGCATACCTATAGCACTTTCTGGTTCTAAAAAAGCATGTTCAGTAAAAGGCGTAGAATAATGATTTGTAACTATGTATTTAGAATTAGCTATGGCTTCATCTACATTACCCCTTTTTACTCTTTCCACTTTTAAAATATTTCCACTAGGATGAATTTTAGGTGCATTTTCCTCCATTGCCATAGAAGGACTACTTAAAGGTTTTAGCTCTTCATATTCTACTTTTATAAGATTAAGTATTTCTTTTAAAGCACTTTTACTCTTTGCTGCAACTAGTGCAACTGAATCTCCTACATATCTTGTTTCTTCTCCTACCGCTATTAAAGCTGGCCAATCTTTTGAGATATGTCCTATAAATCTCTTTCCCGGTATATCTTCTGCCGTAAGTACCGCTTCTACTTCTGGATGTTTTAAAGCTTCTGAAATATCAATGCTCTTTACTAAAGCTCTAGGATATTTCGTCCTTAAAGCAGAACCATAAACCATTCTCTCTACCTTCATGTCATCTACATATTTTCCAGTACCTAAGATTTTATCCTTTGCATCTATTCTTGGAATATTTTCACCTATTTTACCTTTATATTTTTCATCAGGCAAAATTCCACCATTTCTAAATGCTTCTGCTGCCATTTCAATAGCTTTTATTATTTTAACGTATCCAGTACATCTACAAACATTTCCTCTAATAGCAGCTTTAATTTCTTTTTTACTTGGATTTAAATTCTTATCTAAAAGTGATTTTGCACTTATAATCATACCTGGTATGCAAAAACCACATTGAACTGCACCAGCCTTTGAAAAAGCCCAAATAAACACATCTCTCTCTTTTTCTGAAAGCCCTTCAATAGTCAATATATTTTTTCCATCTGCTTTTGCAGTTGTAAATAAGCAAGCCCTCATAGCTTTGCCATCTACAAGTATCATACAAGCACCACATGCTCCTTCTGCGCAGCCATTTTTCAGCGAAGTCAAATTTTTATATTCCCTTAAATACTCAAGAAAGTTTATATCTTCTTCAATATTGGTTTTCTCACCATTTAAAATAAATTCAGACATAAGAGCTCCCCCCATAATTAATATATTTATATTTTATTACTCATAAAGAAACCTTTAGAATAGACTATATTTAAAAATTGAGAGCTGAAAGTTAAGAAGTTTTTTAGCCCTCAATTCTTTACTTTCAACTCTCAAATTAAATTTAATCTTATTTATTTAATGTAATAACTGTTCCTGTCTTACCTTCTAGTGCATTTACAGCACTGTAAAGTGAAGTTATTATAGCTTTATGGTTTGGGTTAGCTTTTGCGAACATTACTGCTGCCTTAACTTTTGGAAGCATTGATCCAGGAGCAAAATGTCCCTCTTCCATATATTTTTCAGCTTCTTCTACAGTAATATGATTAAGATCAGCTTGATTAGGTTTATTAAAGTTTATTGATACTTTTTCAACCTCTGTAAGTATCATTAGAGTATCTGCATTAACATCCTCAGCAAGTTTTTCAGCTGCAAGATCCTTATCTATAACTGCAGCAACTCCTTCTAATGATCCATCTTCTTTTTCAATAACTGGAATACCACCGCCGCCTGCTGCTATACATATAGTTGAATTCCATAATTCTTTAACTGATGAAATTTCTACTATTCTTTTAGGTGTTGGTGAAGCTACTACTCTTCTCCATCCCCTTCCAGAATCTTCTTTCATTACATAACCCTTTTCTGCTTGAAGTTTTTTAGCTTCTTCTTCACTATAAAAAGCTCCTATAGGTTTAGTAGGGTTTTTAAAAGCAGTGTCATCTTTATCAACTACTACCTGGGTAACAATTGTTGCCACTGGTGTATTCTTATTTCTATCAGCTAAAGCTTTTCTAAGAGATTGTTGAATATGATATCCTATATAACCTTGGCTCATAGCCCCGCATACATCAAAAGGCATAGATGGTGTAACATCTGCAGCTGCTTCTGATGCAAGTAGAATTCTTCCTACTTGTGGACCATTTCCGTGAACTATTGCAATTTCATATTTTCTGCAGCTAAGCTCCGCTATATACTCACAAGTCTTTTTAACTACTTCTAATTGGGCTTCTGCTGTCGCAGGGGTTCCAGATTCTTGAAGTGCGTTTCCACCTAATGCTATAACTAATTTACTTAACCCCATATCCTATACCCCCTACTATTTGTTAGCAAATTCTTTTACATAAGTTATTGGAATAAGTGCATACATTGCTGCACATTTTACTAATTCATCTTTCCAAGTTTTTTCATTAGGAGCATGAGCTTGATCTTCATGTCCTGGCCCAAATCCGATACATGGTATTCCATATCTACCCATTATAGAAACTGCATTTGTAGAGAATGTCCATTTATCAACTTTTGGTTCACTCTTGAATAAGTCTTCGTAGCATTTTACAGCTGTTTCACATGCTGGGTGATCTTCATTTAATACCCAAGTTGGGAAGAAACATTCTGTTGGATATACTAAACCAGTATATGAAGGTCTTTCATAGCTATACATTTCAACTTCAGCATTTGCAGCTTTAACTGCTGGTAAATTCTTAATTTGTTGAATTGCATATTCCCAAGTTTCACCATCAGTAAGTCTTCTGTCTACAGATATAGTACATCCATCTGCAACAGCACATCTTGAAGGTGATGAGAAGAATATTTCAGATACAGTTAAACTACCTTTTCCTAAGAATTCGTCACATATTAAGTTTTCATGTAAAGCTTTTAATTCATTTAGTATAGGACCCATTTTAAATATTGCGTTATCTCCTCTTTCTGGTGCTGATCCGTGGCAGCTAACACCGCGAGTTGTAACTTTTATTTCCATTCTTCCTCTATGTCCTCTGTATATATTTAAGGAAGTTGGTTCTGTAATTACAACAAATTCTGGTTTTATTTTGCTTTCATTGATTATATATTGCCAGCATAATCCATCACAGTCTTCTTCTTGAACAGTACCAGTTACTATTAATGTGTAATCATCTTCTAGTCCAAGATCTTTGATTATCTTTCCAGCATAAACCATAGAAGCCATTCCGCCTTCTTGGTCTGTTCCTCCTCTACCTATTATGATTTCATCATCTTCATAGCCCTCATAAGGATCATAATTCCATAGATTTCTATCACCTATTCCAACTGTATCTATATGAGCATCCATAGCTATAACATGTTTTCCATGACCTATATATCCTAATACATTTCCCATAGGATCTATTTCTACTTTATCAAATCCTACTTTTTCCATCTCTTCTTTTATTCTAAGTACTACTTCTTTCTCTTGACAGCTTTCACTTGGAATTCTAATCATATCTCTTAAGAATTTTGACATCTCTGGTTTATATTTCTCAGCTAATTTTAGTATTTCTTCTTTATTAATAGTTTCCATGTTAAACCCCTCCAAAAATTTCAAACTTAAATTGTTTCTAAATTAAAATCTTTTCCAAACTTCAGTTGCTAGTTCTCTGCTTCTAGCCATGATTCTTTCTTCATCAACATGAAGAAGTTTTCTATCTTCCATTAAAACTTTACCATTTATAATAGTTGTATCTACATGTCTTCCATTGATACCAAATAATATATGGCTGTTAATATTATTTTCATTAATTGGTGTTGGTGGATTATAATCTACTACGATTATGTCCGCTAGTGCACCTTCTTTTAAAATTCCAACTTTACCATCAATAAATCTTTCAGTAATTTTTCTGTTATTTTCAAATAACATCTCTGGAATTTCTCCCCATGCCACAGTTGAATCCTTAGCATGATGTTTATGAATAATGTTAGCAACTTTATAAGATTCAGTAACATCTGGAGTGTATCCATCAGTTCCTAATCCTAATAAAATTCCCTTTTTATACATTTTAAGCACTGGAGAAACACCTACTGCATTTCCCATGTTTGACTCAGGATTATGAACTACTATTGAATTCTTTTCTTTGATCATTTCCATTTCATCATCTGAAACATAAATACAATGTACTGCTATGGTTTTATCACAAAGAACTCCTGCATCGTACCATCTTTCTATAACGCCCTTGCCATACTTTTCTTTTGAATCTTCTAAATCTTCAATACCTTCTCCGCAATGAACATGGAAGCCTGTGTTTAAGCTTTTAGCTGCATCCACACATTTTTCTAAAGTCTTTTCAGAAATTGTCATAGATGCATGAAGTCCAAACATTCCTTTGATCATATCATCATTTTTATCATTGCAATATTTAATAAATTCTACATTTTCGTCGATGCCTTCTTGTGCAATTTTTTCTCCATCTCTATCAGAAGTTTCATAACACAAATTACTACGAATTCCCATTGTCTCTGCTGCCTCTGCTATTTTAAATAAGCTTCCTTTGACAGCATGAGCACTAGCATGATGATCAAATACAGTGGTTACACCATTTTTTATTTGATCCACCATAGGTACCATAGCACTATAGTAAACATCTTCTAAGTTCAATGCTTTATCTAATCTCCACCAAAGACCTTTAAGTATATCAGGGAATGATTTTGCTGGAGGGCTGTCATTAGCCATCCCTCTAGCAAAAGTACTATAATAGTGCATATGAGTATTTATAAATCCTGGCATTATAAGCTTGCCTTTTGCATCTATAAATTGGTATTCTTTATACTTATTCTTTAGCGTTTCAGTTGATCCAATTTCAATAATTTTACTTTTCTCAACAGCAACACATCCATTGTCTATGATTGGTCTAGTATTATCTCTAGTTATAACTTTTCCATTTCCAATCAACAACATATGATTCACCTCCCCAATTCTAAATATCCTTTATGACATATAGCTATATTTATTTATGAAAGTTTTAATCATATTTTCCATTTCATTTGAAATGACATTTAATTCACCAACGGTATAATCTACAACTTCAGCATTTTCTTTTCTAACTTTGCAGATTCCTTTATCTTTATCTATGATTAAAAATCCTTTGTTTGTACTATCTTCAAAGTCTTCTTTGCTCCAGAAAACTGTTGTTTTATCTTTATATGGATTTCCTTTATAAGGACAGAATATACCACAGTTACCACACTCATTGCACATTCCATCTAAGTGTATTATTTGATGTGAAGATTGGAAACCTTCATCCACATTAACCACTATATTTGCTCTATTAGGACAAACGTCTACACAAATTTCACATACCTTGTTACAAGATAGACATCTCTCTGATTCTTTTTCTAAACAATCAGAAGCTTTTAATATACCTTTCTTGTTATATGTTTCCTTTTCATTTGCAGTAAAGACTTTTTTATCAAAATCATTACTTAATCCTTCTTTTAATAAAATATCTTTAGATACCGCTTTACCATCAGCTATAGCTTTAACAATAGTAGATGGCCCTTCTTTCATGTCCCCAGTAACATATACATTATTAATGTTTGTCTCACAAGCTTTGTTTACCTTAGAGAAACCTTTAGAATCCGATTCTATTTTATTTTTTCTAAGTAAATCACTGTCTATTTGCTGTCCTACAGCAGAAATAACTGTATCTGCTTCTATCTCCACAATTTTGCCAGAACTTACAGGTCTTCTTCTTCCTGAAGCATCTTTTTCTCCTAATTTCATCTCTTCACAAATTAGTTTGGAATCTTTTATTGATATTGGTGAAAGTAATTCTTTAAATAATATATCTTCTGATTGAGCTAACTCTATTTCTTCTAAGCTAGCTG
>NZ_DKLM01000002.1:0-9245 GCF_002455975.1 Clostridium sp. UBA6640 | reverse complement strand
GAGAACTTTTGTGATTTTCAAGGAATGAAATAGCATCAACAGCTTTTTCTCCACCTTCTTTTAATGGTAAATTACCTGGTTTCCAAGCACCTATTGCTAGTACCACATAATCATATTCACTCTTTAGTGCATCTACATCTAAATTTTCATCAATACCAAATTTAAAATTAACTCCTTGTTTTTTAACAAGTTCAAAATCTTTTTTAATCATTTCAGAAGAAATTCTAAACTCTGGAATAACATATTCTATAACGCCATAAGGTCTTTCTTTTCTATCCATTACAGTTACATCTACACCATTTCTTCTTAAGAAAAGTGCAACAGATAGTCCTGCTGGACCTGCTCCTATAACTGCTACTTTTTTATTACTCTTTATGTCTGCTTTTTTAATATTTGAAATATATTTATCTGCAGCATTTAAAACTGCTACTTTTTTCATGTCTCTAATTAAAACTGATTCATCATAATCAAGTCTTGTACATTTGTATTGACAATTGTGATTGCATATAGTTCCTGTAATTGCTGGTGAAGCATTATCTTTAACTATTAAGTTGAAAGCTTCATCATACTTTTTCTCACCAACTAAAGCTACATATTCAGGTATTTGTTGATTTATAGGACATCCTATTGTACAAGGTGCTATTGCACAATCATAAATTGGAAGTTCAGACGAAATCTTTCTGCTACTTACAGGTCTAAGATCTTTAAGGTGATATTTATCATTTAAAGCTGATTTTGCAAACTCGTTTAAATATTCTGTATTTATACCTTTAAATGCACCCTTAAGATCATCTTCTACCTTTTTAGCCATTTGAGTTATTCTCTCATAACCACCTGGTTTTAATATAGTAGTTGCAAAAGTGATTGGTTGAATGCCTGCTTTTAATATTTTTTCTACATTAAAGAAATCTGCACCACCAGAATAAGATATCTGTAAATCTCCATCAAATTCTGAAGCTAATTTGCTTGCTAAAGATATAGTTAGTGGGAAAAGAGAACGGCCTGACATATACATTTCTTCTCCAGGTAATTCGCCATTTTCAATTTTAACTGGCAGAGTATTTGTAAGCTTTACTCCTATTTCTAATTTTAATTCTTTAGCAATAACTTTTAGACGTCTAAGCATAGATACTCCATCTTTATATTGCAAGTCATTTACAAAATGTTTAGGATTAAGAACTACGTAATCATATCCCATTTGATCAAAGGTATCTCTAACAAATTTTTCTCCTAAAAGAGTTGGATTCATCTTTATAAAAGTATGAAGATTTTTTTCTTCTAAAAGATACTTTGCAATCTTTTCAATTTCTTCTGGTGGACATCCATGTAGTGTAGATAAAGTAATAGACGGGCAAACTACTGGTGAAATTTTGTCCAAATCTTCTTTACTAAAATTAGAGAATAAATCCATATTAGAAAGTAATGTTTCTTTGCATTCCTTCCAAACCTTTGTAGTGGATGCATTTCTCATTCCTTCTATATAAGCATCAACTTTAGGAGATTTTATACCTTCCAAATCATACCCTACACTCATGTTAAACATGAAATCTCTTTCTTTGCTTAAGTTTAATTCTTTCATTAAAACATGAAGTAAGAACCAAGCCTTTATATACTCATCATAAGCTTCTGGTACTGTTAGTTCTGTAGACCATTCCACATTATAGCATTCATCTTCTGCATGAATACATGGTTTAGCCACCGGTAAATCCTCTCCATCAATAACTTGCACTGTTTTTAATTCAATAAAACGGCTCCCTGTTAAGTAAGATGCAACTATGTTTTGTGTTAATTGAGAATTAGGACCTGCTGCAGGACCAAGTGGAGATGCCAGTTTCTCTCCAAATAATTCTATATATTTATTAGTATTATTTTTGTAGAATTTATTCTTGTGAATTCCAAAAATAGATTCCTTTTCTTTAAGTTCTTTTATAATCCATGTAATCATTCTTTCAAATGAAAGTGGTCGCATCTTGTCGCCCATACAAACTTTTCCCCCTTAAAAATATAATAAATTTTTTATTATATCATAAATTATTTTCCGTAAAATCTTGGATTATTTGCTTTTAAAAGCTTCTCAATTGTTTCAACTGGATTTTTAACTTTGCTTAAGAATATCATTGAAGCAATAATATAAGGTTTATATCCAGCTTCTTTGTAAAGTGGTTCACGGTAACGATCAAATACTGATGCAGCTACTTCTCCTTCTTTGCAACTAACTCCTGTGATATCAGCTGGTAAGCAGTGTAAATATAATGCTTTTCCATCTTTAGTAAGCTTCATCATTTCTTCTGTACATTCCCAATCTTTATGTTTACCATTCTCTTGTAATAATTCTTTTTCTAGTACATCTATTTCTTCAAATTTGCCTTCTCCATATAAGTTTGTACGTCTTTCCATGAATTCAAAAGGTGCCCAGCTCTTAGGATATACTATATCTGCATTTTCGAAAGCTTCTTTCATTGAGTTAGTTTTTATAAATTTACCGCCGCTTGCTTCAGCATTTTTTCTTGCTACTTCTTCTACTTCAGGCATTAAATCATATCCTTCTGGATGAGCAAGTACAACTTCCATTCCCATTCTTGTCATTAATCCAATTACACCTTGTGGAACTGAAAGTGGTTTACCATAAGATGGCGAATATGCCCAAGACATAGCTATTTTTTTACCTTTAAGATTTTCTGCTCCTCCAAAATGATGAATTATATGAAGTAAATCTGCCATACATTGAGTTGGATGGTCTATATCACATTGAAGATTTACAAGTGTAGGACGTTGTTCTAAAACTCCTTCTTTATGTCCATCTTGAACTGCATCAGATACTTCATGCATATATTTGTTTCCTTTACCTATAAACATGTCATCTCTGATACCTATAACATCAGCCATAAAAGAAATCATATTTGCTGTTTCACGTACTGTTTCTCCATGGGCAATTTGTGACTTTCCTTCATCTAAATCTTGAACTTCTAATCCTAATAGGTTACATGCACTTGCAAAACTGAATCTTGTTCTTGTAGAATTATCACGGAATAATGAAATACCTAATCCACTATCAAATATTTTTGTAGATATATTATTTTCTCTCATTCCACGTAGAATATCTGCTACTGCAAATACTGATTTAAGTTCATCATCTGTTTTTTCCCAAGTTAAAAAGAAATCATTATCATACATGTTTTCACATTTAAATCTTCCTAATTCTTCAGTTAATTTTTTAATATTTTGCATGACTACGCCTCCTAAATTTTTTATAATTAATTTTAAATTTGTATATTAAAATTGTTTACAATCTTTTAAATGAAAAATTCTATATTTTCTTTTAGATATTTGACTCCTCCTTGTACTATATTTTATAAGCAATATCTATGCCAAATGGTTAAAGCCTATAAATAGTTAATCTTTAAAAATTATAGCCGTAAATTTATTATTAAAATGATAAATTTATCATTTTAATAATAAATTTAGAGAATGTTGTAAATATTCATTTTAATACTTAATTTAATAACCTATATATCTTATCATTTTGATAAATTTCAAAAAAAAAGAACCTTTCATTTTACAAAAAGTTCTTTATAATTAGAAAAATCACTATTTATTTAAACATTGGAAAAGTCTGTTTTTTCTCTTTTTAAAAATTGCCCATACCCCTTTTCTCCAATAAACTCATTATCTTTTACTATAATTTTTCCTCTTGAAATTGTTATTATTGGATACCCTTGAAGTTCAAATCCTTCATAAGGAGTATAATCGACATTTTCATGTAACATTGATTTTGTAATTTTGACTTTTTTATTAGGGTCAATTATAACAATATCTCCATCAGAGCCAATTGCAATAGTCCCTTTTTTAGGGTATAATCCAAATATTTTTGCAGGTTTTGTACTTACTAAATCTACAAATTTATTTAATGATATTCTTTTCTTCATAACTCCCTCTGAAAAAATCAGTGGAATTCTAGTTTCGATTCCTGGTACTCCACCTGGACATTTAGTAAAATCATCTTTTCCTAGTTGTTTTTCTACATTGAAATTAAATGGACAGTGATCCGTTGCAATAACTTGTATATAGCCATCTTGAATTCCCTTCCACAATGCATCTTGATTAGACTTTTCTCTTAAAGGAGGACTAGCAATATATTTTAATCCTTCATTATTTTCACCATTGTATTTAGTTTCATCTAAAAAAAGATATTGTGGACATGTTTCTGTAAAAATATTCTTTTGTCCATTATCCATAGCCATTTTTATATAATCTAACCCAAGCTTACAGGAAAGATGCACTATGTATAAAGGAGAATCCCCTGCCATTTTAGCAATATTGAGCATTTTATTTATAGCTTCTCCTTCACAACACACCGGTCTACTTTTTGAGTGGTATATCGGTGCTGTAAGACCATTGCTTGAATAATATTCCCTAAGATAATTAACAACGTCATTATTTTCTGGATGTACAGCTGTGATTATACCAATTTCTTCAGATCTTTTAAGTACTTTAAATACTTCCAAATCGCTTAATTTATAGTCATAGGTTAAATAAACTTTATTACTTGTGATTCCTTCATCATATAGTTCCTGAAGTTCTTCTAATATAACATCATTTACATGTTGTATAACTCCATGAAATCCATAATCTATAACTGCATTACCTTTAGCATATTTGTGGTATAAATTTACTTGATGATGTAAGCTGCATCCCTTTGGTCCAAATGCTAAGTGATCAACTATAGTTGTAGTGCCACCACAGGCAGCTGCTACAGTTCCAGTATAAAAATCATCTGTGGCCACAGCTATTCCTACATCTAAATTTAGGTGGGTATGAACGTCTACTCCTCCAGGAATTGCATATTTCCCATCAGCATCAACTATTTCATCAGCTTCTTCAATAAGGTTCATGCCTATTTTAGTTATGATACCATCTTCTATATAAATATCTCCTTTAAAAATATCACCTGAAGTGACAATAATTCCATTTTTTATTAAAGTGGCCATCGTAAAATTACATCTCCTTTTATGTCTACATAAACATAATCTTGCACTACTTGATTTTCAAACATGCCTAATTCTGATTAGCTCCATTTTCTTCTATCACTTTTTCTACTGCGGATACAATATTGTGATATCCAGTACAGCGGCATAAGTTTCCTGCCATATGCTTTTTAATAGCTTCCCTAGAAATTTTTTCTCCTCGTTCTAATAAAACAGTAGCTGACATTACAAAGCCTGGTGTGCAGAATCCGCACTGAACTGCTCCTTCTTCAATAAATGCCTCTTGAATTCTGGTTAACTCCCCATTCTCTCCAAGGAGCCCTTCCAATGTTCTAATATTCTTACCTTCTGCCCATACTGCCAAATAGATACAAGAATCAACTGTTTCGCCATCAATAATTACAGTACAAGCACCGCATTCGCCTACTTCACAGCCTTTTTTTACCGAAGTAAGTCCTAGACGATTACGTAACATATCCAATAAGGATTCCCTCACGTCTACATATTCGGCTACTTCTTTTCCATTTACGATACATTTTACCAGTCTCATCTCTTTATTCATGATGGTTCCCCCTTGAAAGTTCTATTGTTTTTGTCAGTGCCCTTTTCGCAATCTCTCCACCAATCTGAAGGCGGAATGCTTTAGAAGCTCTCCATGAATCTCTTGGATTAATCTCTTGGCGAATGGTGTCTTCTACTACTTGACAAAGAGATTCCTCAATCATTTTTCCTTTGATGGCATTTTCCGTCATATGACAGCGGTAAGGAACAGGTGCTGCAACTCCAAAAGTAATTCTTACATCCTCTAAAACATTAGTCTCTGGATTTACTTTGCTTACAACACTACAGCTTAATGTAGCAATATCCATAGCATTTCTCATGGAATATTTAATATAGTGTCCCCAATATCCCCAGTAGTTCTCTTTAGGAATAATAATATGGGTAAGCAATTCGCCCGGATGTAGATCCACACGTCCCGGTCCTAAATAGAATTCTTTTACCGGTACAATTCTTTCACTGTCACTGCTAACAATCTTTAATTTGGCATCCAAAGAAAAGACTGTGGGAGCACTATCTGCACTAACTGCACCATTACAGATATTACCGCCGATTGTTCCAATATTTCGAACCTGAGGTCCACCAACTTGATCTACTGCTTCTCCCAAAACAGGAATATATTTTTGAATAATCGGATCATTAGTAATATGACTGAAAGTAGTGGCAGCACCAATATAAATATCTTTATTTTCTGTTAAAGTAACTCCTTGGAGTTCCTTGATATCACGAATACAAAGTAGATCTGTTCCCGCCATTTTCCCTTCCCTAATCTTGATTAGCACATCACTTCCTCCTGCAATAATTCTTGCATTGGAATGTTCCTTCAGAAGGGAAACTGCTTCTTTTATTGTTGTTGCATTATAATAATGATTAATATCGTACATAACATTCCCTCCTTTCTATATTAGACCTGCTTTGATAAACTCATCAATTAATCTTTGGGGAGACATAGGAATCTCATGAAGACTGACACCAGTTGCATGTAAGACAGCATTACGAATAGCTGGAGCTGGCGGAATTGCCGGCGGTTCTCCCAATGCTTTATTACCATAAGGTCCTGTAGGTTCTTCTAATTCTACAAAATCAACATCTAGATCCGGTAAGTCCATTGTTGTCGGCATTTTGTAATCTAACAATGTACCGTTTAAGACTCTGCCTGTTTTCTCATCCACAAGCAATTGCTCGCTTAATCCATAACCAATTCCCATGGACATTCCTCCATGTATCTGCATAACAGCAAGCTGAGGATTCAGTAACACTCCGCTGTCATGGACATTGATTATTTTTATAATCTTTACTTTTCCAAGCTTAATATCTACTTCTACCTCTGCAAAGCAGCATCCGGTTGCTATTGCATTCTTTTTCGCCTGAAGAGATACTTCCGATGTAATAGCTGAGGAATTGCTAAGGCTGTAGTAACTTTCCATAGCTAACTCTTCTAAGGACAATACCTTTTTCCCATCTCCTAATATCCATCCGTCTTCAATCTCTAATTGGTTATATTCTTCTTTCAAAAGTGTTTTGGCATAAGTTAAAATCTTTTCATACATCTGTTCTGCACACTGTTTTACTGCGGTACCTGTTACATAAGACTGTCTGGATGCATAAGCACCTGTATCAAATGGTGTAACATCTGTATCCTGAACAGACTGGATATGAACATCGTCAACATTTATATGCAAAGTTTCCGCTACCATTTGTGAAAATACCGTATCTGAACCCTGTCCTATCTCGGTAGCTCCAACCATAAGCTGTACACTTCCGTCCTGATTCATAACCAGTCTGGCACCTGCTATTTCAAGAGAAATAGGCCATACACCAGTTTTATAACTAAACACCGACATACCGACTCCCCTGCGGATATTCCCTATCTGATTTCGGTATTGCTCTCGTTTTTTTTGCCAATCAATATACTTAGCTCCCTTATCTATACATTCCATAACACCATTTGTATTGGCTGCTATAGGAGCAAGATAAGGATCTTGAAAGTATCCCTTAATTAAATTCTTCTTACGGAATTCTAATGGATCCATATTAATTTTATAAGCTATATCATCTATAAAACATTCACTGGCAAAGCACATCTGTGGAATACCATATCCTCTCATGGCTCCACCTACAGGAGTATTGGTATAGACCGTATAAGCTGTTGCTTTAATATTGTCTGCATGATACAAATGTCTCCATGCAGTTGCACCGTTGGCAGCAATCGCATGACCATGAGAAGCATATGCTCCTTGATTGGAATAAGCATGCATCTCTTTGCCAATGATCATTCCTTCTTTGTTTACNNTAGCGTGCCTTGTTCTAGTGCAAATAAAGGTTTCCTCTCTTGTAACATCTAATTTTACAGGACGACCTCCTACCTGCGTTGTTAAAAAAGCATTCAATGGCTCATATAATACATCCTGTTTATTACCAAATCCTCCGCCAATATAAGGTTTTATAACTCTTACTTTTCCCCATGAAATTCCCAATGCCTGTCCTACAACTCTTTTTACAATATGAGGAATTTGTGTAGAGCTGACAATCACAATACGTCCTTTCTCCGTATACGCATATGAGATAGGATTTTCAATATGGCAATGCTGCACAATCTGGGTTTTATAAGTTCCGTTTATAACCACTTCCGCTGATTCAAAAGCTTCTTTCACATTTCCGATTTCATATTCGCTTTTGGCAAGAATATTATCAGGCTTTTCTTCATGAATCGGAGGATTGCTCCCTTTCATAGATTCTCTTGGATGTATCTCAGGCTTATATTCTTCGTACTCAACTTTAATTAATTTTAAAGCCCGAGCTGCGATTACTTCATCCTCTGCAATAACAGCCGCAATATCATCTCCATAATAACGGACTCTTCCTGTTAAAATATTACGGTCTGCCACATCTTGATGAGCAGGTTCCACTGACCAGGGATGACCTGGAGTTGGATAGGCTTGCTTTGGTACATCTTTAAATGTTACAACTTTTACAACCCCATCTAAAGCTTCTGCTTCACTGGTATCAATTGACTTTACAATTCCATTGGCAATGGTGGAATGATACACTTTTGCCACAAGACATTGATTTAAAATCAAATCATCCGTAAATTTTACTCTGCCAGTAACCTTTTCGTAAGCATCTACTCTCGGAATGTTTTGTCCAATCACATTATTCATATTTGTCACCTTCTCAATCTTTTATTTAAAATATAGTTAATGATTACAAATCTACATTACTATTGTATGATATTTATGAATATTTTTTATATTCAGTTATTATTTTATCACGTTTATCAATAATTAGAAAAATAACATTCCATTCTTTTGCATATATATAGTATGACGAAATATTCCTGATTATGTTATACAATTCTTTTATTATTTCTGCTTTTTCACAAGAACTCCTGCAGCCTTTTCATAAATATTTCTTTCTGATTCCAGATGCATAAGACTAAGCTTTTCCTATGTATTTCTGAGTTCCTATACATTCAAGAATATCCATTTGAATATCCATTTATATATTATAGGGTTCCTTAATGAAAATTTAACTTATACCTGATTTTAATTTCCATAATAAAATTTTTGCAATGAATTAAAAATTAAGAATGAAGAATGAAGAATTGCGGTTAAAACTCCACCGTCAAAGCCTCTGGAGTTTTTTTTAATAAACTTCATTTTAGAAATTCACTTTTAGTGAATTTCATCCTAAATTTTTCAT
>NZ_DKLM01000024.1:6864-18233 GCF_002455975.1 Clostridium sp. UBA6640 | reverse complement strand
GTGCACTAATCTAAGTTGTGAATTAATATATCAAGCTATAACTTATATTCAAGCATACATTAAATTTTAGAGTAGTATATCTATAAAGTTATCCACAGATTTAACTTTTTATAATTTCCTATAGAATAAAAAACAAAGCGTTAATCCTTTGATTAACGCTTTATTTATCTTTATTTCTTCATTTATTTTTATTAAATTTAAACATAAAAGCTCATAATAAAGTTTTAACTAAACTTATATGCTATAATCCATCTATCATTTTTTCAAATTCTTCTTCATTTAATACCTTAATTTCTAATTCTAATGCCTTAGCATGCTTAGAACCTGGGTCTTTACCTACTAAAACGTAATCAGTTTTTTTACTTACGCTACTAGATATTTTTACTCCTAAAGCTTCTAATTTTTCTTTAATTTCATTTCTCGAATAATTTTCCAAAGTTCCTGTAACTACCATAGTTTTCCCTGCAAAAGGATTTTCTTTTATCTCTAGCTCCTCAAAATAAGGTTTTACCCCTAATTGGAATAATTGTTGAATATTTTCTACAACTTTCTCTAACTTAAAGAACTCTATAATACTTTCAGCTACAATTTCTCCAATTTCCGGAATATTAATTAAAGATTCAAAAGAAGAATTCACTAAATTTTCCATTGTTTTATACTCACTAGCCAAATCTTTTGCAGTTTTCTTTCCTACATTTGGAATACCTAAAGCATATATAAATGAAGCTAATTCACAATTCTTGCTTTTTTCTAATGCATCAATTAAATTTTGAGATTTTTTTTCTCCAAATTTTTCTAAGTTCAAAAGCTCTTCTTTTTTAATTCTATACAAATCTGGAATAGATTTTATATTTAACTTCTCAAATAATGCCTCCGCGGTTTTTTCGCTAAACCCTTCTATATTCATTGCTTCTCTACTAGCATAATGTACTATACTTTTTACCATTTGCGGTTTACAAGATAACGTATTTTCACAAAAATAGTGAACTCCATTTTGAATTAATTCAGCTCCGCAGCTTGGGCAAACTTTAGGTGATTCTATCTCAGAAGAATTTTCTATAGTACATTCTACTATACCCATAATTTCAGGAATAACATCATTTGAACGGCGAACAAAAACATCACAACCTAGCTTAACACCTTTTCTATTAATATCATCCATATTATTAAGCGTAGCCCTCTTTACTGTAACTCCACCTAATTCTATAGGCTCTAGTATGGCTGTAGGTGTAACTCTTCCACTTCTTCCAACATTCCACTCTATAGATAATACTTTAGAAGTTGCCTCTTCTGCTTCAAATTTATAAGCAATTGCCCATTTAGGAAACTTTACTGTGTATCCTAAAAGTTCACGAGTCTTCATATCATTTATAGCAATAACTGCTCCATCTATATCATAATTTAACTCGCTACGTATGCTCTCTATATAAGATATCTCATTTTCTAACTCTTCAATAGTAGTACATACCTTAAAATAAGAGTCTACAGGTAGTCCTTTTTCTATAATGAAATTTATCATTTCTTCATAGGTTTTAAAGGGATTCCCTTCGTTATATGGCATATCATAAAAGAAAGCAGATAAATTTCTCTTCGCTGTTTCTCTTACATTTAAATTTCTTAAAGCTCCTGCAGCACCATTTCTTAGATTCTTAAGTGGAACTTCTGCAGTAGCATTATAACTTTCAAAGGCTTCCTTTGTCATTATAGCCTCTCCACGTACTTCAATTACACTATCATTATTAATCTTAAGTGGTATAGACTTTATAGTTTTAACTTGTGCAGTAATATCCTCTCCTATTTCTCCAGTACCTCTAGAAGCAGCAGTTATAAGTACCCCATCCTCATTATAGGTTAAGTTTATAGAAAGTCCATCAAACTTTTTAGTTACTATATAACTAGGATTAGGCAATTTATCTTCATGATTATTGTTATATTCTCTTATTGCCTTTAAGTTTCTATTATGAAAATCTATAATTCCCTGCAAGCTTTGAGCTTTATCTAAGCTCCATAATCTCCCTTTATGAACATACTTTTTAAATTCAGGCAGCACTACATCTCCAACTCTTTGAGTTGGAGAATGAGGTAGTATTTCTCCTAATTCCTTTTCTAAAGCAACTAATTCATCATATAATTTATCATACTCTTTATCTGAAATTGAAGGTTTATCTGAAACATAATATTCATATGCATACTTATTAAGCTCTTCAATTAATGAAATCATTCTATCTCTATTATTCATCATAAAACTTCCTTTCGAATATTAGCCATCTTAAAAATAACTAGTCAATATGGCCATATTTTCTACATAAAATCGCTATCAATGAATTTTATAGACTTTATGAAAGAAAATATTCATTTACCTTTGACTAGTTATTTTATTTCAGAGACCTTAAAGAAATTCCATTGGTGATTTAGTAAGCATTAGCTTCTTAATTCCCATATTATCAAAAGCAATAGTTAACAGCATATCTTCTCCAGTTCCTGAAACAGAAATTATTGTTCCCACACCAAATTTGGTGTGTTTAACTTTTCTTCCTGGAGTAGCCTCAGTTGCATCTATACTTTTACTATCTTCATCTCCATTTATAATAAAATTTGCCGATTCTGTTATAGAATTTGTAATTCTTTGCATTTCCATTCCCCTTAAAGAGTGTGGATTTACTGCTGAAGTACTCCTAGCTTTACTTTTAAATGTATTTACTCCCCTTGCTTTTTCTCCACCTACGATTTCTTTAAGACTTTGGGGAATCTCAGATACAAAGTCTGATACAGGATAATTTACTGTCCTTCCAAAAACCATACGAGTTTCTGCAGAGGATATATATAAATTCTCTTTAGCACGAGTTATAGCAACATAACAAAGTCTTCTTGACTCTTCCATTTCATGAAAACTATTTAGTGAACTCATACCTGGAAAAATTCCATTTTCCATACCAATTAAAAATACAACAGGAAATTCAAGTCCTTTTGCACTATGCACAGTCATCATTACAGAAGTTTCTTCTTTTTCTTCTAAATTATCTATGTCAGAAACAAGGGTAACTTTTTCTAAAAATGCTGATAATGACTTATCATCACTAGTTTTCTCAAATTCTACAGCATCAGAAACTAATTCCTTTAAGTTTTCAATCCTGCTTTCATCCTCTGTAGTATTAGAATTTTTAAGCATAGCCATATAACCACTTTCATCTAAAATTGCCATAATAAGTTCCGAAATAGGCATGTCATCTGCTCTTGCTATAAAACTATTAATAAGACTTGTAAATTTGTTTATAGATGTCACTGCTCTTGCAGTTAAATTAGGTATCATATCTGCATCTAAAAGAGTATTATAAAGGCAGTCTTCCTGCTGATTTGCTACCTCTTGAATTTTACCTACAGTGGTATCCCCTATACTTCTTTTAGGTTCATTTATGATTCTTCTTAAACTTATATCATCTAATGGATTATTTATAAGTTTTAAATATGCCATTATATCTTTAATTTCTTTTCTATCGTAGAACTTTAATCCTCCTACAATTTTATATGGAATATCTTGTTTTCTAAAAGCTTCCTCTAAAATACGAGATTGAGAGTTCATTCTATAAAGTATAGCAAAATCTTTAAACCCCTTATTTTGCTCTTTCATAAGCCTTTTAATTTCACTAGCGACAAAATTTCCTTCATCTATGTCGCTAAAAGCCCTATACACTTTAAGCTTTTCTCCTAATTCACTCTCTGTTCTTAATACTTTTTCTTTTCTTTGAGCGTTATTTTTAATAACCATATTAGCTGCATTTAAAATATTTCCTTTAGAACGATAGTTCTGCTCTAACTTAATAATCTTTGTATTAGGATAGTCCTTTTCGAAATCTAAAATATTTCTGATATCTGCACCTCTCCATTGGTAAATACATTGATCATCATCCCCAACAACACAGATATTCTCCATTTCATTTACTAAAAGCCTCACAAGTTCATATTGTGCTCTATTGGTATCTTGATATTCATCAACCATTATATATTTAAACTTCTTTTGATAAAATTCCTTTACATCAGGATAGTTCCTTAAAATTTCTACAGTCTTAAATATCAAGTCATCAAAATCTAATGAGTTACTAGCCCTAAGTTTCTTTTGATATAAAAGATAAACATCTGCTATTTTATTCTTTCTAAAATCACTTTCATTCTCTTTTTTAAATTTTTCTGAGGAAATTAAATCGTTCTTAGCGGAAGAGATCTTACTTATAATTTCTCCATCAGTTATATCTTTCTCATTTATACTTAGTTCCTTCATACATTGCTTAACTAAAGTTTTAGCATCATAGCTATCATATATAGTAAAATTTTTATTATAGCCTAATCTATCAATTTCTCTTCTAAGTATTCTTACGCAACTAGAGTGAAAAGTAGAAATCCACATATTTTCTGCTTTTTCTCCTACTAAAGCCATAACCCTTTCCTTCATTTCTCCTGCTGCTTTATTAGTAAAAGTTATAGCAAGGATTTGAGAAGGATATATATGTAAATCTTCTATCATGTGAGCTATTCTATAAGTTAAAACTCTAGTTTTTCCTGAACCTGCACCTGCTAATATTAGTAATGGTCCATCAACATATACTGCTGCTTCATATTGTTCTTTGTTTAATAATTGCTCTAAGTCCATCAAATCACTCCTAAACTAAATATAGGTTACGAACATACTATCTTATTATTATAACACAGATACATTTCTAATAAACCTAAAAAACAAAATCGTGACTTAATGCCACGATTTCTTACTCTATAATTAACTATTTATCCTCTATCCACTTTACTCTTTCAAAAATAATTTTATATCCATCACTGCCATAATTTAAAGATCTATTCACTCTACTAATAGTTGCAGTACTTGCTCCAGTACTACTAGCAATATCAAGATATGTTCTCTTTTCCATAAGCATTCTTGCAACCTGTAATCTTTGCTCAATTGCTTTTATTTCATAAACTGTACATATGTCCTCAAAAAATCTATAAAACTCCTCCTTAGTTTTTAAACTTGCTATTCCCTCAAATAAGAAGTCCATTTCCTTGCTTTCTAGCTTTGATTTATACTCCCCCATGAGCTCTCTCCCCCTTGTTATAAACCTATTCTTTACCATACCTTAATTATATACTTTAATGATTTAGCATGTAAATACGAATTCATAAAGGAAAATATATTTTAGTTTATAAATGTTAATTAATTATTATTTTTATAAATAAGTTAAGTTATATTTTATTTTCATTGCAATTATTAGAAATTTTAAGGAATATTTGTAACAAAAGAAAGGAGATACCATAAATATATAGATAAGCTACCTTAAAATTTAATTTATAGCTAAATGTGGTTACACCCTTGAGTATTTCAATTCACAATTCACAATGCAAAATTCACAATTAAGGTAGAAATTATTTTTGATCAAAATAATTTCTTTAATGGATTTTTTAATTAGCAATGCAATTGCTAATTATTATGTGGCGAACACTATTCGCCGCTACAGTTAATCAATTCTAAATTATGAATTTTGAATTTAGTAGTATTAGTGATAATACCGATAAATGCTATTTTTTTACATATATATTAATTTTAGAGCTGGTATATCTATACTTAGTAAGTAAATTGAATATAATCTTAATTTAATGATATCTTATAAAAGTTAAAAATTTCATGTTCAATATTCTCAATTATCTATTTAAAGAATTATAACAGTTAAAAAAAAGCTAAAGCAGCCTGCGCTACTTTAACTTTTATAAATTCATGTTTATTAATGTTATAGAAATAACAAATACTATTGAAGAAACTATAGTAAGTTTCATTAGAAAAGATTCTTTAGTTTTAGTTTTGTTTTTAGAATAAAATGTATCTGAAGATCCTGATACTAATCCTTGTATTCCGTTTCCTTTACTTGGTTGTAATAATATAGACACTATTACTACAATTGCAGAAATTATTTGAATTGCTAAAAGTGCATTTTTCACTTGTACACCCCTCCTGTACCTAACCATTAATGTACTTATTTTAACATATTAATTTATAATTTACAATGTAAAGTCATTATTGTATATAAAAATTAACTATAAATTCCATAAAAGTTAACACAGGAGGCTTAAATCTCCTGTGTTACAATAGATTATTTTCTTTTGATATTATAGAATGCTTTTATTCCTCTATATTCAGCCATGTCACCTAGTTCTTCTTCAATTCTTAATAATTGATTGTACTTAGCAACTCTTTCACTTCTAGCTGGAGCACCAGTTTTAATTTGTCCTGCATTCATTGCTACAACTAAATCAGCTATTGTTGTATCTTCAGTTTCTCCACTTCTATGAGAAACAACAGCAGTGTATCCAGCTCTAGAAGCCATTTCCATAGCATTTATTGTCTCAGTTAATGTACCTATTTGGTTTAATTTTATAAGAATTGAGTTAGCAACTTCTTTTTCAATTCCCATCTCTAATCTCTTAGTATTTGTAACAAATAAATCGTCTCCTACTAATTGAACTTTTTTACCAAGCTTTTCAGTTATATGTTTCCATCCTTCCCAATCTTCTTCTGCCATACCATCTTCGATTGAAATTATCGGATATTTTTCACAAAGTTCAACATAGTAATTAGCCATTTCTTCTGGAGTTAGAACTCTACCTTCTCCTGCTAAATTGTATTTTCCATCTTCATAGAACTCAGATGAAGCAGGGTCAAGTGCTATAAATATCTCTTCACCAGCTTTGTATCCAGTTTTTTCTATAGCTTCCATGATAACTTTTATAGCATCCTCATTTGAAGCTAAGTCTGGTGCAAATCCACCTTCATCACCAACACCAGTTGATAATCCCTTAGATTTCAATATAGATTTTAATTCATGATAAACTTCTGAACACATTCTTAGTGCTTCACTAAAAGACTTAGCTCCTACAGGCATTATCATAAACTCTTGTAAATCTACATTATTGTCAGCATGGCTTCCACCATTTAGTATATTCATCATTGGTACTGGTAAAACCTTTGCATTTACTCCACCAATATATTGATAAATTCCAAGTCCTAAATATTCAGCAGCAGCTCTTGCACATGCTAAAGATACTCCAAGCATAGCATTAGCTCCTAATTTACCTTTATTTTCTGTTCCATCAATTTCAATCATAGTTTTATCTATTTCAACTTGATCAAATACATTCATTCCTATTAATTCTTCAGCTATTATGTCGTTTACATTATCAACAGCTTTTAGAACACCTTTTCCATTGTATATTGACTTATCTCCATCTCTTAATTCAACAGCTTCATATATTCCTGTTGAAGCTCCAGATGGTACTGCAGCTCTTCCTACTGTTCCATCCTCTAGAGTTACTTCAACCTCTACAGTTGGGAATGCTCTTGAGTCTAATATTTGTCTTGTGTATACGTCAATAATTTCAACGTGTTGTTTCATATAAGTTCTCCTCCTCATAAGGTAAATATTTAGAAATATATATTAAGATATTTACTATTTAATTAATGATTTTCCAGTAATTTCGCTTGGAATATCTAAATTCATAACTTTTAACATAGTTGGTGCAATATCTGCTAATATTCCGCCTTCTCTCAATTCTTTAGCTTCTTTAGAGACATAAATAAATGGTACCTCATTGATTGTATGTGCAGTCATTGGTTTTCCTGTTGAGAAATCTATCATTTGCTCTGCATTTCCATGGTCAGCAGTTATAAATAATGTTCCATCCATTTCTAATATCTTATTTGCTACCTTACCTAAACAAATATCTACTGCTTCTATGGCTTTAACTGCCGCTTCTATAACACCACTATGACCTACCATATCCGGATTAGCATAATTCAGTATTATCATATCATACTCATTGCTATTTAATCTATTTAAAATTTCTTCTGTTACTTCATAAGCACTCATTTCAGGTTTTAAATCATAAGTAGCAACCTTAGGTGAAGGAATTAATGCTCTATCCTCATTAGGATTTGGAGCTTCTACTCCTCCATTAAAGAAAAATGTAACATGGGCATATTTTTCTGTTTCTGCTATCCTAAGTTGTTTTAACCCTTTAGAACTTACGTATTGTCCAAGAGTATTATTGTAACTCTCAGGAGCATAAGCCACTATTACATTTTCTAAAGTCTTGTCATACTGAGTCATAGTTACATAAGTTAAATCAAAAGATTCTCTTTCAAAATGAGTAAATACTTTATCATTTATGGCTCTAGTTATCTCTCTTGCTCTATCTGGTCTAAAATTAAAAAATATTACTGAATCTTTATTAGATATTTTAGCTACAGGACTTCCATCTTCTAATAGCACTGTAGGAATAACAAATTCATCAGTTTTATTATCATGATAAGCCATCTCAATAGCTTCTATAGGATTATTTGCTTTAATACCTTCACCTTTAACTAAAGCATTATAGGCAAGCTCTATCCTCTCCCATCTATTATCCCTATCCATAGCATAATATCTTCCAGATATAGTGGCAATCTTTCCTATATTCTCAGCTTTCATATGAGCTTCTAATTCTTCTATAAAAGTCTTTGCTGAAGAAGGCAGCACATCTCTTCCATCTAGAAAACAATGTACATATACTTTTTTAAGTCCACTATCTTTGCATAATGTAATTAATGCTTTAAGATGATTTATATGTGAATGTACTCCTCCATCCGATAAAAGCCCCATTAAATGCATAGAAGAATTATTCACTATAGCATTATCTATTGCCTTATTAAAGGCATCATTCTTAAAAAATGAGCCTTCATTTATAGCCTTACTTATTCTTGTTAGTTCTTGATAAATTATTCTTCCAGCACCAATGTTTAAATGGCCAACCTCTGAGTTTCCCATTTGACCTTCTGGAAGACCTACACTTATACCACTAGCTTTTAATGTAGTATGTGGATATTCATTAACTAACTTGTCAAAATTGGGCTTATATGAATTTCTTATTGCATTGCCATCTAAATTATCACTTAAGCCAAATCCATCTAAGATCATTAGCATCACTGGTTTCTTAGCCATTATTTATCCCACCTCTTAAATTAATAGTTTACAATGGCACTAAAATCCTGTGCTTTTAAACTAGCACCTCCAATTAAACCTCCATCTATATGTTCTTTTTCCATTTGTTCTTTAATAGTAGAAGGTTTTACAGAACCACCATATTGAATTCTTACAGCTTCACTTACTTCACTGCCATATAACTTTTCTATTACTTTTCTTATAAAACCAATTGTTTCATTAGCATCATCTGCTGTAGCTGTTTTTCCAGTTCCTATAGCCCAAATTGGTTCATAAGCTATAATCATTTCTTTAACATTTTCTGATGTAATTCCATTTAAATCTAATTTAATTTGTTTAGCTAATATCTCTTCTGTTATATTAGCTTCTCTTTCTTCTAATGATTCACCAATGCATAATATTGGAATCAGTCCATGAGTAAAAGCAGCTTTTAGCTTTTTATTAACAGTTTCATCAGTTTCATTAAAATACTGTCTTCTTTCACTATGGCCTATAATTACATATTCAACGCCTAAATCCTTAAGCATTATTGGTGAAATTTCTCCTGTAAAAGCACCATTTTCTTCAAAATGCATATTTTGTGCCCCTACTTTTATATTAGTTCCCTTAGCTACTTCTACTACTGCTGGTAGACATATAGAAGTTGGACATACAACTACATCACAAGTTGCACCCTTAACTAATGGTTTTAATTCTTCTACTAAAGCTGCAGCTTCACTTATAGTTTTATGCATTTTCCAATTACCTGCAATTATTGCTTTTCTCATAACTATCCCTCCAAGCCTAATATTTTTTTATTTATCATTTAGAGCAACTATTCCCGGAAGCTCTATTCCTTCTAAAAATTCAAGTGATGCACCGCCACCAGTAGATATATGAGTCATTTTATCTCCAAACCCGAATATATTTACCGCTGCTGCACTATCTCCTCCGCCTATTATAGTAGTAGCTTCATTATTATTTGCCATTGCCTCTCCAACAGCTTTAGTGCCTTCCTCAAAGTTACTAAACTCAAATACACCCATAGGTCCATTCCATATTATAGTCTTGGATACAGCTATTGCACCTTTATAAAGCTCCCTTGTCTTCGGTCCAATATCTAATCCCATATATCCATCATTAATATTTTCATTTTCTGTTATTATAGGTTTAGCATCTTTTGAAAATTTATCAGCTACTACATGATCTAGAGGAATTAAAAGTTTAATTCCCTTTTTTTCTGCCTTTTTCATCATATCAAGTGCATATTCTACTTTATCTTCTTCTACTAATGAATTCCCTACTTGGTGTCCATTTGCTTTTAAAAATGTATAAGCCATTCCTCCACCAATTATTAAGGTATCAACCTTCTCTAATAAATTATTTATAACGTTTATTTTGTCAGATACCTTAGCTCCTCCTAAGATTGCTGTGAAAGGTCTAACTGGATTTTCAACTGCTTCGCCTAAAAATTTAAGTTCTTTTTGTATTAAATAACCGCAAACAGCCACATCTACAAATTTAGTAACACCTACTGTAGATGAATGAGCTCTATGTGCAGTACCAAATGCATCATTAACAAAAATATCGCAAAGTGACGCTAACTCTTTAGAAAATGTATCTTCGTTCTTAGTTTCTTCACTTCTAAATCTAGTATTTTGAAGTAATACCACTTCACCTTCATTCATTTCCTTTACTAGTCTTATAGCATTTTCACCAACTACATTATTATCATCTGCAAATTTAACTTCTATACTTAAAAGCTCTGATAATCTCTTTGCTATTGGTTCTAAAGATAACTTCTTCTTAGGCTCTCCTTTTGGTTTTCCAAGATGTGAGCATAAAATTACTTTTCCACCATTATCAATTAAATATTTTATTGTAGGAAGAGCACCTAATAACCTGTTTTCATCTGTTATTAGTCCATCTACAATTGGAACATTAAAATCACATCTAACTAATACTTTTTTTCCTTTAACAATTACATCTTCTATAGTTTTTTTGTTGAATACCATTGTTAATCCCCTTTCCTTCTCCTGGATACTTCTCTTAAAATTCTACAATAATTTGGATTTCATTGCAATTAACTAAAACAACATATTTAATTATATTTAATTCTTTATAAATTTTTTTGACATGCTTTAGGTATATGAAAAAAATAACTGTTCAAAGATGGATGTATATTTTATATCAGACAAGAAGACAGGTCTTCGTGATACCCTTAGCTACCATGGAGCTCTGCGATGCAGTATGATGAAAAACAGACAAGCATGCTGACTAGTTATAGGGATCCAATGTAGAAACTTAATATATACTCTGGAAAATAAATTTTCTATAAAAGCAGCTTTATCCCGTAAAAATTAAGGATTAATAATT
>NZ_DKLM01000024.1:0-6797 GCF_002455975.1 Clostridium sp. UBA6640 | reverse complement strand
CATTCTTAATTTTTCATTCATAGAAAAGATTTTTTGTTGCACAAATTAAAATCATACATAAGTTAAATTTTCATTGTGGAACCCTATATTTTCTTGAATATGCCTTATATTTTATAACAAAAAAATCTAGTCCCGCATATGTTACAGAACTAGATTTTTATTTTTACTTAAACTATAATCAAATTTAATATTATAGTTTGTCAGCAACATATTTTGCTAAGTCAGCTAATCTATTTGAGTATCCCCATTCATTATCATACCACGAAACAACTTTAACTAAATTGCCTTCAATTACCATTGTTGATAGTCCGTCAACTATTGATGAATTATCATTTCCTCTATAGTCAATAGATACTAGTGGTTCCTCACTATATTCTAATACTCCTTTTAATTCGCCTTCTGCGGCATTTTTAAATGCTGCATTTATTTCTTCTGCTGTAGCTGTTTTTTCCAATTCACAAACTAAATCTGTCATTGAAACTGTTGGTGTTGGTACCCTTACAGCCATACCATTTAATTTTCCTTTTAATTGAGGTAAAACTAATGATACCGCCTTAGCAGCTCCTGTAGTAGTTGGAATCATAGATTCTGCTGCTGCTCTTGCCCTTCTTAAATCACTATGAGGTGCATCTAATATTTTTTGGTCATTTGTATAAGAGTGAACAGTAGTCATAAGACCTTTTACTATTCCAAACTCTCTATCTAATATTTTAGCAAATGGTGCTAAACAGTTAGTTGTACAAGAAGCGTTTGATATTATATTATGCTTTGAACTATCATATTCTTCTTCATTAACACCTAAAACTACTGTTATATCTTCATTTTTAGCTGGCGCAGAAATTAATACTTTTTTAGCTCCTGCTTCTATATGCGCTTTAGCTTTAGTTGCATCAGTGAATAATCCTGTTGATTCTATAACGATGTCCACTCCTGAAATACCCCAAGGAATATTTTTAGGTTCTCTTTCTGCAAATATTCTTATTTCTTTTCCGTTAACTACTATAGAATTTTCTTTAGCTTCTACTGTTCCATCAAATTTACCATATAATGCATCATACTTTAATAAGTGAGCTAGTGTCTTTGGATCAGTTAGATCGTTAATAGCTACAACTTCTAATTCACTTCCATATTTCTTAATTAATACTTTAAAAACATTTCTTCCTATTCTTCCAAATCCATTTATTCCAACTTTTATCATTTAAGTTCTCCTCCTAAAAAACAATTATATATTTTAAGTGTCTGTTTAACTTAATAAAGTTTAATACCATCAGTTAATAACGTTTTATAAATTTCTTTAGCAGTAGCTTCATCAGTAATTAAAACTTCATTACTTCTGCCTCTTACAGCTGATATAATTGCTTTAGTTTTATATTTACCTGCTGCTACAGCAATCATATTCTCTATAGAAGAAATCTTATCAATTTTTATACCTATAGTGGGCATTGAATAAACAATCTCTCCACTATAATTAAAATAATGTCCATAAGCTTCTCCTACTGCATCAAGTTTTTTTATCTTTTCAATAACCTCTTTATTTAAATCTCTTTTTTGAGACATTTCATTGGCATCACCTATACCATGAATAACTATATAAGAATTTTCTATCTTGTTAAATATTTCTCTTATTCCCTTCTCATTTATTAACACCTCAAAGGTATCCTCACTGATATTATCGGGAATATGTAATATCTCATAGTTGGCATTTAATTTTGATGCCAATCTACCAGCTAGTGTATTTGATTGAATTTCTATATCTTTTCCTATACCACCTCTAGCAGGAAGTACTGTTATATTATTAAAATTATTTATTTTCGGAAAATTATCTACAATCTCCTTTACAGTATTTCCTCCTGTTAAAGAAATTATTATGTTATTCTCTAAAATATTTTTAACATAATTAGAAGCAACTTTACCTAATTCATTTAATACAGCTTTATCTTCATCTATATCTCCAGGAACTATAATAACTTCTCTTAAGTTTAATATTTCTTTAATATAACACTCCATAGATTGAAAACCTCTTAATTCTCCAATAAAGCTTTTCAATCCCTGTAATATCTCTTCTCCTTCTTTAGTAATAGTCATTCCTAAGCTATTAACGTCTATAAGTTTTTGCTCCTTTAAGAAGTTTATTTCACTTCTTACCACTCTTTCACTTAAATTAACATTTGCCGCTAAAAGTCTTCTTCCAATAGGTTGATTATAGTAAATATTTTTTAAAATGTTATATCGTTCTTCCATAATTTCCAATAATTCTGGTACTAACTTTAGTTGTAGTTTTAAAATTTCTTGCATCATTGTACTCCTTTGGGACGTTCAATGCCCATAGGTCATTTTTTGTCCCTCTTATATTATACTATAAAAAGCTATTTTTGTGAATAGCTTTTGTAAAATTTTAGTGTATTTTTTCAATAGTGGAAATTATAACCTTTTTCTTTGAGAAGAGCTGAAAATACCCAATTGCTCTCTATATTTTGCTATAGTTCTCCTTGAAATCATTATTCCTTCATTATTCAACATATTACATATAGCTGCATCAGAAAGAGGTTTTTTCTTATTTTCACCATCAATTATTTCTTTAATTTTTTTCTTTATATTATTAGTAGAAATATCATCATTCATAGTATTTAATGAATTTGTAAATAGCTCTTTTATTTTAATTACTCTTCCAGTGTGAAGAGCAATATATTTATCCTTTATAGCTCTACTTATTGTAGACTCATGGAAATTTATATTATCCGCTACATTTTTAATAGTCATAGGTTTTAAATAGTCTTCTCCATACATAAAATAAGGCTTTTGTAGTGAAATTATTTCTTCTATAACCTTATATAATGTATTTCTTCTCTCATCTATACTTTTAATTAAAAACATTGCCTTATTCATCTTTCCTTTTACATAATCTACAACTTCTTTTTCTTCACTATTATTTAATATTTCCTTGTACACAGTGTTTACGTTTAACTTAGGAAGAATAGAGTCATTCATAATAATTATAAAGTCATCTTCTATTCTTCTTATAGTAGCATCAGGAATTATATAGCTTATTTCTTCACCTGTAAAATAGCCTCTTGCAGGTTTAGGTTCTAAAGTTTTAATTATGTCCACATAATCTTGAACAGTTTTACTATCTATTTTCAGTTTTTTAGCTATATCATTATATTTATTTTTAGAAACTAACTCTAGGTATTCATCCACAATTTCATATATATAGGAATTCCCTAGTTTGTTTCTTTTTAATTGAATTTTTAGACATTCTTTTAGATCTCTAGCCCCTATTCCTACAGGTTCTAAATCCTGGATTATCTCTAAGGCTTTTTCACAATATTCTAATGATTGTTTTTTTATCTTTGCTATCTGTTCTAATGAAGTATCTAAATATCCTCTTTCATCTATACTCTCTACCATATAATTACACAAATCTATCATTGGTCTTTTAAGACTTATTTCTATTAACTGTTCTTTCAAGAAATCTTTTAAGCTTTTTTTTGCAGAAACAAAGTTTAAAGGAGAAACCTCCTCATCTTTATATCCATATTCAAAGGTTTTGTTATCGTTTTCTAAATGTTTTATCAGCTTGGAATAATCAACTTCTTCTTTTCTCACTTCATCATTCTCTTGTTGTTTTGCTTCTAAAACTATATTTTCCTCTAATTCATTGTTTATATGCTTCAATAAATCATATGAAGACATTTGTAGAAGCTTTACCGATAGTTGCATCTCCATAGTCATAATTAATTTTTGTTCCATTGTAAGCTTTAAATCAAAATTTAAACTCACTTCATCACCACCAAAATCGTAAAACTTTTAGGATTATTCACTTAATTATAACACAATTAGAGTTTTTTTTGCTATCTACATATGGTAATGGTACTTACAAAACTGAGCTATAGCTTATATATTAATCTCAAATTTATCTTTGCTAAATTAAAATAGCGAACTTAAAAATAAGTTCGCTATTTTAATTTAAAACTATATTTATTATCTCTTTTCTATATTTAAAGCTTATAATATTTTCTTTACCACTCTTTACTTTAAAGACAAAGTTTTTTCTTTTTACTTTATAGGAATCCATATTAAAATTAAGCTCTATAGGCCTTAAATAATAGGTATCTATTAACTCTATTGCGTTTTCATCTTCTATGTTGTAAAATTCTGCCTCTCCTAAAAAAGATACTACAATTTTTTCTTCATCTTTAGTAATTATATCTACAATATTTCCTCTTTCTATTTTATATTTCTCGATATAGGCTAAAGGTTTATTTAGTCTAATTACACATATATAATCACTTTTATCATAAATTTCTTCATACTTATAATGAATTAATGCAAATTTTCCTTCATCTATATAAAATTTTACACTTAAATTATAAAGTATCATATAAAATATAATAATTAAAATTAAAATTTTAGTAATAAATTTTCTTTTCTTCACATAAACACACCTCTGACACTTATTTATTATATTTTACGTAATTATTTTTCATTGGACACTACTTCATTAATTATCCATTCTCAATTGATTAAATTTGCCAGAGGTACTAGCAGAAGCTTTCAAGTATAGGTATATTGGATATGGTGAAAACATACTTATGGCTGCATCAGACAATACTTCAAAATATAATACTAAAAATTTATTTACTTTATGATTAAATTCACCTTCACATAAGGCAAATATGTTAGATGCCAAGCATAAAAAATGTCTGTAAGCATAATAGGAACACAGAACTTAGAAGGCTTTAAATATATTTATTATGGAATTTAACATTTTTCTAGCTAGAAATGAGATCATTGCAAAAATAAAATTTAAAAATATAAATAGTTAAAAAAAGAGGACTTATATTTAACTATTTATATATTATCCTTATAATTAAACCAAACTTATCTTATCCTTTTTTCTAATCCGTACATATCATCTACTTTTTCATTCATAAAAGCACAAGCATCTTTAATTGCTTCATTGTATATATATATTCCAATGTCATCTATTATAAAATTTAAAAATATTTCTGCTTGAAAATCACTTATTTCTTTCTCCTTTTGTTCTAAGAAGAATCTAATTATTTCTTCTTTCATAACCCCTCTTATATCTTTTGACAATTTTATCTTATTCATTATATCTCCCCATACACCATTCTTTTTTTAATAATCCATATAAATACATATCATATCTATTATTATCTCTATAGATTGCTTCTCTATAGACTCCTTCTTTTTTAAATCCTAATTTTTCGTAGGTTTTAATGGCTGAAGTATTATAGCTGAATACTGTTAGCTGAAGTCTATAGAGATTAAGTTCCCTAAAACTGTAATCTATTAATAGCCTTAAAGCTTCGCTGCCATATCCCTTTTTTCTATTCTCTTCATCACCTATACATATAGATATCCACGAAGAACCATTGTTCCACATTATACTTGAAAGAACTAAGAAACCTATCATATTTTTTTCTTCTAATGTTATAATGCTAAAGCAGAAATTTTCTTTACTATTTATAATTTCCTCATACCATTTTGCCATGGATTCTTTAGTTTCTGGATACGCTATCCCACCATCATAATTTCTTAAAAAATCTACATTCTCATACCACATTGTAATTTTATCTACATCCTCTTTTTTCAATGCAGATAATTTAATTCTATCTCCTTTTAATAAATTAGGTATTAACATTTTTCCACCTTCCTTGCATCAATATATAAGGAGCTCTTTTTAAAGTTTTTCTATATTATTTTAGTTTTCTATAAGATAATATTCTAGTTTCTAATTTTAAATCCTTTTGATAAATATAACATAAAAAGCCCTTTCTGCTTTAAGAAAGGGCTTTTGCTATGCGGCATTTAAAGCTGCTAAGTATATATAATTAAGTATTACTATAGCTACAAAGATTATTGTTGTAACTATAAATGGCCAATTTACAGGTTTTTCAGTTACAATATCTCTATTAAGCTCTACACTATCTAAGCTATGATTTTTCTTTAGCTTATTCATTATTAATTTAGTTAGTAATAGCCCAACTACTATCATTACAATTAATGTTATGATTGTAGTTATTTGTTTCGATCCTGGTAAATCCTTAATAGATTGAGCAGCGGAATCCACTTGTTCACTTTTGCTCATTACTACTTTTAGAAATACCATCTGTATAGAATTCACAAGAAAATGACAAAGCATTGAAGAATAAATAGATTTAGTTATTCTTACAAGATATCCAAATAATATCCCTAAAGCTAAAGTATATAACAGTCTTTGAATATCCAAATGCATATAAGCAAAATATAGCCCTGAAAATATTGCTGCTGTTTTAATGCTAACATTATCATATCCTGACAGTATTACTCCTCTATAAACTAACTCTTCAAATATGGCAGGAACAACTCCTATAAAGAATATAGTTAAGAGCATAGAAGTTTCAGATACAGGATTCGCTATCGCATTACTAAAGCTGTTAGGTGATATTATAGAAGATATGCCACTTAATCCCATTACTAGCGGTTGGCATACTATTGCTAATAAAATTATTAGTATAATATCTTTTAATGGAAGCTTGTTTAACTTCAAAGTATCTCTTACATTTTCTTTAGTTATTAAAAAGTAAATAACCACTGGAAGGAAAAATCCTAATACCTGCGTTATTGCTACATTGCTGAAAAGTGAAACATTTGCCTCCATAAGTTTCATTTGAACAGTAGCTGATAATAGAAGCATTAAAATGATAACAATCATTCCGAATAAATTAGCTTTTAATATTTTTTTCATAAAATCCCCCTTACCTAAAAGTACGATCTGTTAACTTATATGA
>NZ_DKLM01000133.1 GCF_002455975.1 Clostridium sp. UBA6640 | reverse complement strand
TTCATAACTACTTAACAGATTCGATATAATGTAATTTAATTTTCCCTTGTCTTCATATAGAATTCTATTAAAAATTTATTGAAAATTCAATGTTTTGCGACTATTATATTAACTTTCTATGAACTTACCTTTTACTATTTGCAAATCAAATAGATACAATTCCTTTTCCCTATACTATAAGTATATTAATACAAATAAAATTAACTAGTGTGATAGATTGCCCGTTACACTAGTTAATTTTTTAAATTATATCTCTAAAATTTTGATATCTTGTTTGAAAATATAGAAGAATTTTTTGATAATCTTCCATAGTATCTATATCCATTAATATTCCAGGGTCTTCAACATTTATATATTTAAAGCCTTTAATATTAACAAAGTCCCTTAATGTATTATAATGCTTAGATTTTATTAGTTCTTCTATTAGATAACTTTTCATTAATAATGGGTGGCCTTTTCTTCCTTTATGCATTGGAATAACTATGTCTTCATCTAGTTTTACCATGTGTTTATATATTTCTTTATTAATAACTGGATAATCTCCAGGAATTAAAAAAAATTTCTCTTCTTTAATATTCATTAATCCTTTTTTTACTGAACTAAACATTCCATCTAAATAATCAGAATTGTAGATTAGCTCTACTTTAGGATATTTGTTAAGTATGGCCTCTATTTCTTCTATCCTATTACCACCTACTACTGTAATTTTAGAACATATATCATACATTCCATAAATACATCTTTCAATTACAGTCTTTCCACCTATATCTAATATTAACTTATTTGTACCGACTCTCGTTGATAAACCAGCAGCTAAAACTATTCCTTCAATTTTCATATTTAATTATTTCTTATAAATTCCTTTCTATATTCTTAAACTTTACCATTTAAAATTGATTTTATGGCACTTTCAATTTCTTCATATCCTGTACATCTACATAGATTAGATTCAAGCCATTGCTCTATTATAGTATCATCAGCATCAGGATGCATCTTTGAAAGTGAATGGCAAACCATTAAAAATCCGGAAGTGCAATAACCACATTGAAATCCCCAATTTTCAACAAAGGCTTTTTGAATAGGAGCATCTTTTAGTCCTTCAACAGTAAGAATACTCTTTCCCACAGCCTCTACAGTAAGCATTAAACAAGCTTTTATTGGCCAATTATCTACCAGAACAGTACAAGTACCACAATCTCCATTTTCACAACCAGGCTTTACACTAGTAAGACCAAGTTCTCGACGTAAAGTATGTAATAGTATATCCGAAGGTTTAGCAATCACTTGCCTATCTTCTCCATTTATATTCAGTGTTACAACAGTAGTATTTAATATCTCAAGCATTTTTACTAACTCTGCTACTCAAAATATGGACAAAAATACCCATATTGAGATTTTTCCTGTTTCAATGTACTCCATTTTGCCGAAGCTACTTTGGTTTGTATAGCACTCCACAGGCTTAAATTCCCATCTAGCCAACGGTACATATATAAGCATCTATTTAACGTTAGATAATCTTATATTCTCTTGCGTCTCTAAGATTATATGAAGCATTTACATCTCTATCAAAACTATAACCACAATTGCAATTATAAACCCTATCTGAAAGCTTTAAGTCTTTTTTTATGCTTCCACATTTGTTACAAAGTTTAGATGATGGATACCATCTACTTACTTGTCTTATTTCAATATTATTTTGATGTGCTTTTGAAATAAGTTTATTTATTATATAATTTTTGTTCTTTTATTGCTTTTGATAAATGCTTATTCTTCATCATATTTGAAATAGCTAAATCTTCGATAGTTATAAAAACTGGTTTGTTTTTCACTAGTTCTGAAACTATTTTATTATTATAGTTATTTCTAATATTAGATAATCTTTGATGAATTTTTTGTACCTCAACTATCTGTTTTTGGATATTTTGTCTAGTAGCTNNTTTTTAACTTTGCTTGTCTTATTTATATTTTTAAATTTTATTCCATTACTACATATAGCAGTATCTTTAATTCCTAAATCAACACCTATCCCACAAGAATAAGATTTATCGCTTGGTTTTATATCTTCTTCAACTAAGATAGACATATAATATCTATCTGCTTTTTGACTAACTGTTCCACTCTTTACAATAGAGTTAGTTGGTATATAACCATATTCTTTTAATCTCACCCAACCAATCGTTGGTATCTTAACTTTATGTCTTTCTATAGTCCAATCAGTTTTATTGTTTTTAGGAAAATAAGCTTTAACATCTTTATTCTTCTTTTTCTTAAATTTTGGAAAACCACTTTCACCTTTAAAGAATTTTTCGAAAGCTTTTTCCCCATTCATAATGGCTTGTTTAGTGGCTTTAGAAGATACTTCCTTTATCCATTTTTTATCTTGATTTTTAGGGATATATTCATTATTAAGCCATTTTGAGAAAACCATACCACTTACAAATCTTTTTTCTTTTTGATAAATTTCTTTATTATGAGCAAGATAGAAATTATATATAAACCTTGATATGCCTATGGTTT
>NZ_DKLM01000148.1:4797-7314 GCF_002455975.1 Clostridium sp. UBA6640 | reverse complement strand
CACTTTTAGGGGGCCAATCCGAGAATTATTGATACTTCTCTTTTATAAGAGAAGTTTTTAATTGATTTCTTTTTTGAAGTGACGTAGTCACTTCTTATAAAAACTATTAAAGAAATTAATTTCAACCACAACCATCAATTTAAATTGATAAAGTTCTCCAGAAGTGAGAAAATAGTAAATATATTTGTAATAAGAAATTTATTTAAAGGGATTAATTTATAAAGTATAGAATTAAATAAAGAATGACTTATAATTAGAGCAAAGGAGTTATATAAAAAATATGAACAGTGTTTTAAAATATATAGGAATGAGAAATATCAAAACAGCACTAGCAGTAACTTTTAGTGTAGCTGTTTCAGAGCTTTTACACTTAGAATACCCGTTTTTTACAGCTATTGCTGCTGTTCTTGCAATGCAGGGATCTTTTATCAGGGGTTATGAAGTAGGGCGAGATAGATTATTAGGAACAATAGTAGGGGCAGTAATTGGGCTTATTGCAGCTTTAATTGCGCCAGGAAACTTAGCTATGATTTTTATAGGCATAGTAACAGTAATATTCTTACTAAACATACTAAAATGGCAGAATTCTTCTTATGTAGGATGTTTAATGTTTTGTGCTATAATGTTAAATTTAAATGGAGATAACCCATACATATATGCATTTTATAGAACGCTAGATACTTTTATCGGAATAGTAATAGCTTCCTTAGTAAACTACTTTGTATGTCCTCCTAAGTATATAAAATTGATAAACAAACAGTGTGTAGAACTTATAGATGAGGCTGCTAATATTGTAAGCGAAAATTTATATGATGGTGAAGCAGAATTGATTTCTATTGAAAATAAAATAAAGACTTTAGAAAACTATCTAGAACTTTATTTATCAGAACATGAACTTTTAAAAAAAGAAAAGAACAATGTTAAACATATTGAAAGTGTTTTAGAACATAGTAAAAATATACTTTATAATATTAAAATATTAACAAGTTTATCTGTGGATAACTCCACTATTGAAATATCAACTGAAGATAAGAAAAGTTATATATCAGAAAATATTGATGTTAACTTAAATGAAGTTGTCTATAAGCATCATATAAGCAACATTATAAAAAATAGAAACAATTTAGCTTCTTTAAAAGTGGAATTTCAATAGAATGTGTAAATTGATATAGTAAAAATAATAATAGCTTAGTATAAAAAACCAGCAGATATTCTGCTGGTTTTAAATTACATAATAACCTTTTGAAACAATAGCTACTTGAGTCATCGCAAGAAGAATAACTTCAATTATAAATACTTTTTTCATAAGTTAAGGATGAAAATTATCACCAATGGAGATATAATAAATTTTCCATATTACACTGAACTATTGAAAATAATGTTATAATTGGAATATGTTATAGATAGCATATTAGAGAAACTTGTGGCTATTTAATAGAAAAAATAAATGTATTTTTGTAGGGGAGAACAGTGCTCTTCAGAGAGTTTAAATGCAATTGTATTATCTTATATTAAACTAATAGTTTATATTTGAACAAATAATATTTTAAAATATTATCTTCATGGGATGGTTAAACAAGTGGTAAGGAGAAGGGAAAAATATGTATTTAGAGAAGTTAGAAGAAATATTAAGATTAATAGAAAATATATCTCCTCATACAAAAGATTATGTAAGTAAAGCGTTTGATAACAAAAGAGTTGAGATAGTCCACTTTTTATTAACAGAAGAAAATAAAGGTGTATTTCTAATGGTTGATAATGATGATTGTTGTATCTTTTATGCTTCTTTTCTTAATGAATCTAATATAGAGCAGGTTTTGAAAGTAATAGAAGATAAAACTAATGAATATATTTCAAAAATAAATTCAAAGGAAATCTGTTTTAATGTATATGGGGAAAACTCAAAAGTAATCAGCTTGGTAAGAGCATTAGGGTTTAACATAGACATGGAGGGATTTCATCTTCAATATGCTGGTAAAGATGTACCTATGATAAATGATTGCAAAATGATTAATAAAGGATTTAACAGTAACATGTTAAAAGAATTTATTGATTTATTTGATAGTTCATATTATCAGCTGAATAAAGATAATGGATGGAAAATAGATAGTCATGCTATATATGCAGAAGAATTTCATAGCAAACTTAATCAATTAGATAAATTGAATCAAGTATGTTCATTTTGGTTAGATAATGAACTAGTAGGTGCATATATATTTGATGGAAATTATATAACGGATGTTGTTGTTAGGCCAAGCTTTCAAAACAAAGGATATGGAAGTTATATATTAGCACATTGTATTAGAAATATGATAACAAATAAATCTGTTAAAAACATAAGACTTCGAGTTGCAAAATCAAATGTTAGCGCTAAAAGGTTCTATGAAAGAAATAATTTTATTCAGATTGCTTGCTTTGCAGAACATACATATAAATAATCTTTAAATATAAGGGGATGTTATAGGGATGCAATGTGAAAATTTAAAGTATACTCTGGAAAATAAGTTTTCTATAAAA
>NZ_DKLM01000148.1:0-4751 GCF_002455975.1 Clostridium sp. UBA6640 | reverse complement strand
TGCATAAGTTAAATTTTCATTATGGAACCATATAAAGGCTCCATAATGCAAGCTATATTATTGGAGGTGTTGAAATTGAATATTTATTTGATTGCTTTAAGTGGAATATTAATGGTTCTTTTAATATTAGAAAAAATATCTAATTCTAAAACTGCTTTAAAAAGAAGGATTGAACAATTAGAAAATGAAATTTTATTGCTGAAAAGAGGAGAAAATAATGAATTAGATAGTGAAATCAGAAATTTATTAAATGAAAATAAAGATGTAAAAGCAATAAAATTAGTGAGAGAAACATTAGGTTTTGATTTATTACAGGCAAAAAAGTATGTATATAATATAAAAGCTAATAATGATTTACACATTGGTTAAGTAGTAAAGGTTGGATATAAGATTAAAGATCCAAATATTTTATTAGAATACCGTATTATTCAGTAATGAATTTTTACGGTATTTTTTAATAAAAGCATAATTCCAGATTAACTTTAAATAATGGACTAATAAGGGGATTTTTATTTAATATATTGAGAAGGATAAAGATATTTTCCAAGGAATATAGTATATGTAAAATATATGAAGGCTGTGATTTTAAAAAGTAGGGTATATAGGAGAAGAATATGAGAAATAGATTGGGTATGTCAGGAAGCGCAATTTTTTCAAATCCAGAATTATATTCGGAATTATTTATAGAAGGTATCGATCATATTGAAATTGGAGAATTTCCTGATGAACAGGCAGTAAATAAATTTTTAGAGATAAATAAAGCAAAAGGACTTTCATTTGGAATTCATTCACCATTATTACGTAGCGGCAGTAAATATGATTTGCTTGAAAAAGTTAAATATGAGCCTAGTGATGCATGGAATATGCTAGAAGTTGAAGCAAAAAGAATGAAAGATTTAGGTGCAGAATATCTTTTAGTTCATTTTCCATATTTTAAAGATGAAGTGCCATTTAATGCTGTTGAGATAATTGAAGAGGGATTAAAGAAATTATATTACATACAAGAAAAATATGATATTAAAATGATATGTGAGCCAAAACTTGGCTTGAATCGTTCTGGAGCAGGGATAAAATCTCTTCAAAGCTTTCCAATAGAAATATGGGGAAAATATAATATACAAATGTGTATGGATATTGGAGATTATATTATTGCTGTAGGAGATGAAATTTTGGATTATTTAGAAAAGTGGAAAAACTTTATAGTAGAAGCTCATTTGCACAATATTTATTATGAAGGAAACGATTATATTTGGATACCAGTTCATCCAAGCCAAGAGCATGATGAACACAGTCATAAAGTTGAACACATAATAAGATTTTTGGCACAATGTAAGGATATGACCTTTATTTTTGAACATACACCAGAAACCAATCCTAGTAAAAAATTTGTTGGAGAAGGATTAAAGTGGGTAAGAAAAATTATAATATGAGTATATGGATAGATTTATTCTAAAAGGGGAGTAATAATTATGGGATATAATAATCAAAGTGTACCAACATTAGAAGAAGCAATGAAATTTTTAAAGGAAGCAGAACAACTAAATCCTGGTCCTTGGGTTAGACATTCAATGAATGTGGCTAAAAGTGCAAAATTGATTGCAGAGCAAACAGACAATCTAGACCCAGAAGTAGCATATATTTTAGGCTTGCTGCATGACATAGGAAGAAGAGAAGGTGTACATGGCATGAGACATGGACTGGATGGATATAACTATGCAGTTGAAAAGGGATATGATTTAGTAGCAAGAACTTGTTTAAGTCACACAGCATTTAGATATAACAATGAAGTTGTTATTGTAGGAAAATGGGATGGTACAAAAGAAGAATATGATTTTGTAAAAGAATATTTATCAAAAACAGAGGAAACAGACTATGACAAATTAATTAAGTTGTGTGATTATTTATCATTACCAGAGGGATTCTGCTTAATTGAAAAAAGACTTGTAGATATAGCATTAAGAGGTGGAATCAATGAATATACAATACCAAGATGGAAATCAACCTTTGAAAATCAACGTTATTTTGAAGGTGAAATTGGTAAATCAATCTATAGTATATTACCTAATGTAGCGGAAAATACATTTAAATAATATTTCATTAGATACTATTGCATAATAGCTAGAAAAACGAATGATTTCTTAAGATACCGTATTATTCAGAAATAAATGTACGATATTTTTTATTACACAATTTGAAATACTTTATGATTTTATATTAATTTTAATAAGAAAATTATAATACTATGATGCATGTTATTTTTATTGAAATAAGGAGGAGAATGGTATTCCATAAAGAATATATTATGAATAAAAAATTAGATGGGGTACAAATTTATAAAAATATAAATTATTACAGTATTTAAATGAAAGATGTTATTTTATAGTTAAATATATTTAAAAAAATATATTTTGTGTAGCGGCGAACAGTGTTCGTCAGAAAATCTAAATTAGTATCTGTTATCATATATTGGATAGAAAGTAAATATTACAGTATTAAATAATTTCTTTAGACTGATATATTTAATAAATTTGGGAAAGATAATTTTATGACAATATTTATTAAATATACTAGGAGGTAATTATGAAGAAATACTTAAGTTATTTTTTAATTGCATGTACTGTAATGGCAGTTCAATCATTTCTAGGAGGGAATATAAGTGCTAGACCGATTATTGAGGTTTCAGCTACTTCCTTAAATTCTACTGAGGATAAGAAATTTCCTATTCCAAAGTTAGTAAAGGTTGAACAGATCTCGCCTAACCAAATTCAAATAAGTTATGATAGAGATGTAGATAAGGAATTAGGGACAAAAGCAACCAATTACTGGATTCAGGATAGAAAGAATGTTAAACCAGAACATATAGCTACGCTTGGTAAAAATGATAAGGTAAATGCAGATAATTCACTTACTGATAATTTAGTTAAAATTAGTTCAAAGGATGGTTCAGCAAAAACATTTATATTAACTTTTAACCAAGATATTCCTAAAGGGGAGAAATATAAACTAATAATTTGCTATGTAACTGTTGAAGGAGCTCCTCCTTATAGTGGAGATAATGGAGCAGCTACATTTGTTGGTAAATAAAAAATAACTATATCTTTATAATAAAGCTAATCTTTAGCTTTATTTATATAAGATATTCAACATAATACCGTATTATTCAGAAATGAATATACGGTATTTTTACGTTATTATTCAAAATAGCATTTAATTTAATAAGCAATTTATAGGGTATGATAGGTGTTAAATTTGCTGAAATAGGAAGAAAAGTATTTCCTAAGAAATATACTATTACTCTATATGATTACACAAATTGATTGAAATGTGGCGTAAAGAAACCTTAAAATTCAGTTATGAATAATACGGCGCTTTGTAAATCCTTCGTTTTTTATATACTCACTGTTGGTTCAAGTATTGTCAATGTATTGTTATAAGTGTTAAGGTTAGCTTGAGCACCTATAGGTATAGCCATCTTATATCTGCCATGTCCTGATGCTAAATTTGTCATAAGAGGTTTATTCAATGGTACCATAACTTCATTAATTAAATCTTCATATGACTTACCATATGCAATCGTACAATTCGTACATTCACCCATAATTATGCCCGCACAATCTCTAAATTTACCTGCTAATATTAGATGGTTTATATACCTGTAAACTGTATTAATAGGCTCATGGACTTCTTCGATTAATATTATCTTTCCTCTAGTATCAACTTCAAATGGGGTGCCAAGATTATCTACAAAGGATGTAAGGTTACCTCCTACTATAGACCCCGTTACATTTCCAGGAACCATGCTCATTAGAGACATTCCAGGAGGATTTTCAAGCTCTCTTGGTGAGGTAAGTGTAGACGTAGCAGTGAAAAACTGATCGAAGTTGTATGCAGGAGTAGTCGGTTTAAAGTCTATTAAAAGAAGACTATGAAAAGTAATTAAGTCAGCCCATATATACAAAGTATTTAATAAAATTGTTATATCACTGTACCCTGTGAGAATTTTTGGGTTCTGTGCAATCACAGAGTAATCAAGATATGGTATAATGCCTGCGACACCTACTCCACCCCTTGAGGGTATAATAGCCTTCACATCAGGATTTTTAAACATCTCCATTAAGTCAGAGGCCCTCTCTTCTTCTGTGGCTGCAAGATATCCATTAGAAGAATATACGTATTTTCCTAAAACTACATTAAAGCCCATATTATTAAGAGTCTGTATGCCAGTATTAATGGCATTCGCAGATAATGGACTCCCTAAAGTAACTATTCCGATTGTATCTCCTGTACGTAAAATTTGTGGTCTCGTTGCCATACTTATTCACCTTCTAAATAACTTAATAATGTATAATCTTACAACTCCGCAAAAACTACTCCTTGTGCTATTTATATCTATCATCCTCTCACGGACAGGAAGTTTAGACTTGCGAAATTACTAAAACTTCGTTTCATTATTACTAGGATATTATATGAAGTTACTCATTATTACTTATATCCTTTGTATAAGAATATAAATTTTTCTATTTTGCTTCAAAAATTTCGTCGCCTTTTATTAAGTTTATGACTTTATAGTAATTTCTAATAAGTAGATTATGGTACTATGTTAGTCATTAGTTTTAGTGAAATGAGGAGGAAAACAATATTCTCTAGGGAATATAGGTATACTAACTCTAAATTTAATCTATGAGCTCATAAAATTGTGCTATTAAATTACTTAAGTTTACATTAACATGAAATTGAGAATTGACGATTGA
>NZ_DKLM01000172.1:84696-94040 GCF_002455975.1 Clostridium sp. UBA6640 | reverse complement strand
TTCATTAAGGAACCCTATATAAAGCTCCTATTTAAACGAATTATTGAGATTTGATTATTATTATTTACTATGTTAGTATTATGAAGGTAGTTTTTGTATAAGGAGATATAAATTATGATAGATATAACTAAAGAGTTTCTAATGAAAAAATATAATATAAATTCTACGCTTTTAGAGCTTTATGAAAATGCATTAGAAGATGTAAAACCGCAATTTGAAAAATTAGATGAAATAAGAGAGTATAATCAGCTTAAAGTTTTAAATGCACTTCAAGAGGAAAGAATAAGTGATATGCATTTTACTAATTCTTCTGGGTATGGATATGGAGATATAGGAAGAGATGCCTTAGATAAAGTTTATGCTAAAGTATTTAATACTGAAGCTGCACTAGTTAGACCTCACTTTGTTAATGGTACTCATGCTATTGGTGCGGCCTTATTTGGAAATTTGAGGCCTGGTGATACAATGGTTAGTGTTTGTGGAGCACCTTATGATACTCTTCATAGCATAATTGGAATTAGTGAAGAGGAAAATATAGGTTCATTAAAAGAGTATGGTGTAAATTATAAACAGATAGATTTAGGAGAAGATAAAAAAGTTGATATAGAAGCTATGAAATCTATATTAAGAGAAGATAGCACTGTAAAATTAGTACATATTCAAAGATCCACAGGTTATGGCTGGAGAAATTCTTTATTAGTAGAAGATATAAGACCGATAATTGAAGCAGTTAAGGAAATAAATAAAGATATAATATGTTTTGTAGATAATTGTTATGGTGAATTTATACAGATCATCGAGCCTACAGACGTAGGAGCAGACTTAGTAGCAGGTTCGCTTATTAAAAATATTGGTGGAGGTATAGCTCCAACTGGAGGATATATAGCTGGAAAAGAAGAGTACGTAAATCAAGCAGCATATAGGTTAACTATACCAGGAATAGGTGGAGAATGTGGTTCTACTTTTGGAGTAATGAGAACACTATTCCAAGGATTATTTTTAGCACCTCATATTGCTATTGAAGCTGTTAAAGGAGCAATCTTTTGCGCTAGAATTATGGAATTAGCAGGTTTTGAGGTTCTTCCAAAGTATAATGATGAAAGAAGCGATATAATTCAGGCAATTAAGTTTAATGATAAAGAAAAATTAATAAAATTCTGCAAAGGAATTCAAGCAGGTTCGCCAATAGATTCTTTTGTAGAGTGTGAGCCGTGGGATATGCCAGGATATAGTGATCAAGTTATAATGGCAGCAGGTGCCTTTATTCAAGGTTCTTCAATAGAATTATCTGCTGATGCTCCAATTAGAGATCCATTTATAGCATATCTTCAAGGTGGATTAACTTTTGACCATGCCAAAACAGGAATATTAATTGCATTAGGAAAAATATTTGCGTAATAAAAGCGTGACATTTTGTCACGCTTTATTAATATTTTCTATATAGTCCTGCAAGTTTTCCAAGGATAGTACAGTCTTTTACTAAAATTGGATTCATTGAAGCGTTTTCTGGTTGAAGTCTTATATAGCCATCTTCCTTATAAAAAGTTTTAATTGTAGCCTCATTTTCAATAAGAGCTACTACAATGTCGCCATTATTAGCTACAGAAGCTTTTTCTATAATCGCCAAATCGCCATCAAATATTCCAGCTTCAATCATGCTTTCTCCAGAAACTTTTAATATGAAAAGATCATTTCTATTTTTTATAAAATTTATTGGCATAGAAAATGTATCTTCAATACTTTCATGAGCAAGTATAGGTTCCCCAGCAGTTATTTTACCTACTATAGGAATATCTATTAACTCTTTTTTTATTGGAGAGTCTAATAAAAGCTCTATTGCTCTAGGTTTAGTAGGGTCACGTCTTATAAGTCCTTTTTTTTCAAGACGAGATAGATGACCATGAACCGTAGAGGTTGATTTTAAATTTACTGCTTCACATATTTCTCTAACAGAAGGCGGATAACCTTTTGTGGATATTTGTTGTTTTAAAAATTCATATATTTCAATTTGTTTATTATTCTTAATATCAGCCATAGAAGCACCTCGTTTCTTAGGGAAATTATATCATAAGAAATTTTAAATATCAAACTTATGTTCTATAAAGGACATGTCATTATAGGGATCCTTAATGAAAATTTAACTTANNATATATTAAGTTTTTGCATTGTATCCCTATAAAACATGACTATAATAAGTAAATTTTACTAATACTAATTATAAAGTTAAAATTAAAAGATATTTCAATTTAACATTTTTTCTTGTATACTTATGTAGTTTACAAAGACAGATGAAAGCTTAAGGAGAGAGAACGATGATAAATAGTTTTAGTGATTTAAATATAAGTGAAAATATAATTAAAGGTTTAGATGCACAAGAAATAAAGATACCAACGAAAATACAACAGAAATCTATACCATACATATCTGATAATAAAGATGTAGTTGCACAATCAGAAACTGGTAGTGGAAAAACTTTAGCGTATCTACTACCTCTTTTTCAAAAAGTTGATGCTTCAAAAAGAGAGAATCAAGCTATAATATTAACTCCTACTCATGAGTTAGCAGTGCAAGTACAGAAAGTAGTAGATGCTTTGTCTAAAAATAGCAATCACAATATAACTTCTTCAGTTATAATTGGAAATGTAAATATTAAGCGTCAGGTAGAAAAGTTAAAAGAAAAACCTCATATAATTGTTGGGTCTGCTGGAAGAATATTAGAACTAATAAAAATGAAGAAGATTTCTGGTCATACAATAAAAACTATAATTATAGATGAATGCGATAAATTATTAGATATAAACAATATAGAAAATACAAAAGCTATAATAAAAACTACTTTAAGAGAAAGACAAATTTTATGTTTTTCAGCAACTTTAACAGAAGAGGTTATTAACTTTTCAAAGGAAATGATGAAAGAGCCAGTTATTATAAAAAGTGAAGCAGAAAATATCGCAAATAAAAATATTGATCATATATATTTTGTTTGTGATAGAAGAGATAAAATCATTATGGTAAGAAAACTGGTAGCAGCTTTAAATCCTAGAAAAGCAATAGTATTTATCAATAAAAGTGATGAAATTGAAATAATGGCAGAGAAGCTTAGATATCATAAACTAAAAGCTGAATCAATTCATGGTACATCCTTTAAAAGTGATAGAAAAAAAGCTATGGATGCTTTTGTTAATGGTAAGTCTAATATATTGGTTTCTTCTGATTTGGCTTCTCGAGGACTTGATATTAAAGGTGTTACCCACATTATAAATTTAGATTTACCGGAAAACTCAATGGATTATATACATAGGGTAGGAAGATGTGGAAGAGGTAATGAAAAAGGTGTGGCCATATCAATAGTGACAGAAAGAGAAGAAAGTATCATTTCTCAATACAAAAATAAATTTAAAATTAATATTGATTTAAAAGATATATATTTTGGTAAAATTATTAATCCTAAAGAAAAGCAGGCTGTAAAGAAAGATAAAGGTATAGCATTTAAAACAAAAACAAAAGCTAAAGTTAAAAATAGTAAAGAAAAAACATATAAACAAGTAAAAAACAAGAAAACTTCCGAGAAAAAATTTAAATAGAAATATATACTGAAATTCATTAGGTTAAAGTCCTTTTATATGATATAATAGGACTTGCGTTTTATAAAGACTATTTATACATAAATAAGAGAAATTAATAAAATTGATTATTTTAAATAAATTTACAATTATTAATATAATTAGAAAAATAATAAATTGGAGGTAATAACATATGATACAAGCAACTAATGTTAGCTTAAGATACGGTGCACGTAAGCTGTTTGAAGATGTTAATATAAAATTTACTGAAGGAAATTGTTACGGAGTTATAGGTGCTAATGGTGCAGGTAAATCTACATTTTTAAAGATATTATCTGGAGAGCTAGAAGCTAATACAGGAGAAGTTTCAATAACTACAGGACAAAGACTAGCAGTATTAAAGCAGGATCACTTTGCTTATGATGAAGTAGAAGTTTTAAAAACTGTTATTATGGGGCATCAAAGATTAATTAAAATTATGGAAGAAAAAGATGCATTATATGCTAAAGAAGATTTTTCTGATGAAGATGGTATAAGAGCTTCAGAACTTGAATGCGAATTTGCAGAACTTAATGGATGGGAAGCAGAAAGTGAAGCAGCTACACTATTAAATGGATTAGGAATAAATGAAGAATTACATTATAAATTAATGAAAGACTTAAATGGATCTGAAAAAGTTAAAGTGTTATTAGCACAAACTCTTTTTGGAAAGCCAGATATACTATTAATGGACGAGCCTACTAACCATTTAGATATAAAATCTATTACATGGCTTGAAAATTTTCTTCTTGATTTTGAAGGAACAGTTATAGTTGTTTCTCACGATAGACACTTTTTAAATAAAGTTTGTACTCATATGGCTGATATAGATTTTGCAAAAATTCAGCTTTATGTTGGAAACTATGATTTTTGGTATGAATCAAGCCAATTAGCTCTTCAAATGTCTAAAGATCAAAATAAAAAGAAAGAAGAAAAAATTAAGGAGCTTCAAGCTTTCATTGCTAGATTTAGTTCCAATGCTTCAAAGGCAAAACAAGCTACAAGTAGAAAGAAACAATTAGATAAACTTACTTTAGATGATATTAGTCCATCTTCAAGAAGATATCCTTTTGTTGGATTTAAACCTGAAAGAGAAGCAGGAAATGATTTATTAGAAGTTAAGAATTTAAGTAAAACTATAGATGGAGTTAAAGTTTTAGATAATGTTAGCTTTATGATTAATAAAGGTGATAAGATAGCATTTTTAGGAGATGGTATAGCTAAAACTACACTATTTAAAATACTTATGGGAGAGATGGAAGCAGATAATGGAGAATTTAAGTGGGGTGTTACTACGTCTCAAGCTTATTTTCCACAGGACAACTCTGAATATTTTAATGAGTGTGATTTGAATTTAGTAGATTGGCTAAGACAATTCTCAGAAGAAAAATCTGAAAGTTTTATAAGAGGATTTTTAGGAAGAATGTTATTTTCAGGAGAAGAGGCGCTAAAAGAAGCTTCTGTTTTATCAGGAGGAGAGAAAGTTCGTTGTATGCTGTCTAAAATGATGTTAAGTTCTGCTAATGTATTAATTTTAGATGAGCCTACTAACCATTTAGATCTTGAATCTATTACAGCAGTTAATAATGGTTTAATGAGTTTTAGCGGAACCATATTATTTACATCTCATGACCATCAATTTATACAAACAGTTGCAAATAGGGTAATTGAAATAACTCCTAAAGGAATTATGGATAGAGCAATGAGCTATGATGAATATTTAGAAAGTGCGGAAGTTCAAGGAAAAGTTGCAGAAATGTATAAATAAGCTAGTTATTTTGTTGACAAAATTTAAAAATTGTATATAATATATAACATAATTTAATATTAAAATTCTGTGAAGAGGACAGTACTTTCTTATAAATCTTAAAGCGAACAGAGGCATGGTGGAAGCTCTGCAAGAAAATAAGAAGCTAAAATGGTAACATAGATGCATCTAATAGTTAGATAGGAAGAGAACCTTGGAGAAGCTACCTGAAAGAATAAAATAAGTTTAAATTATAAAATTTATTAATTATTTGCATAGGGTTTGTCGCTAGAAGCGTTAAAATATTGAGTGGACTTTTGTCAACTAGAGTGGTACCGCGGATATTACACCCGTCTCTTATTTTAGAGACGGGTTTTTTATGTAAAAAAATAAATAAAATATTAATTTATTAAGTTATAATTTTGTTTTTAATAGAAAACAATAACTTAATATGTTATAGGAGGCCTAACAATGGATTATAAAAATTATATAGCTAAATTATTATGTAAGCATATAGAAATTGATGAGGAAAATATAGAAAAGTTAATAGAAATACCACCAAAGCCAGAAATGGGAGATTTCGCTTTTCCTTGTTTTAGTTTAGCAAAGACTATGAGAAAAGCTCCTAATATGATATCAAGTGAATTAAAAGAAAAGATAGTAGATGAGAACTTTGAGAGAGTAGAAGCTTTTGGACCATATTTAAATTTCTTCGTTAATAAAGAAAGCTTTGTTAAAAATATTCTTGAAAAAATATTAAATGAAAAACAAGATTATGGTTCAAATGATAATGGAGAAGGAAAAAATGTAATAGTTGAATATTGTTCTGCTAATATTGCAAAACCATTCCACGTTGGACATTTATTTACAACAATGCTGGGAAATTCTCTATACAAATTATTTAACTTTCATGGATATAATGCAATAGGAATTAATCACCTTGGAGACTGGGGAACACAGTTTGGAAAATTAATATATGCCTATAATAACTGGGGAGATGAAAAAGCTCTTCAAAGTGACCCAATAAAGGAAATGTTAAGGGTTTATGTTAAATTCCATGATGAGGCAGAAAAGAATCCAGCACTTGAAGATGAGGGTAGAAAACACTTCAGACTACTAGAAGAAGGAAATGAAGAAGAAGTTAAACTTTGGACTAGATTTAAAGAATTAAGTTTAAAAGAATTTGATAAATTGTTTAAAATCCTGAATGTTAATTTCGATTCTTTTGATGGAGAAAGTTTTTATACAGATAAAATGGATGCTGTCATAGAGGAAATAGATACAAAGGGACTACTTACTGATAGTAACGGTGCCAAAGTAGTAATGCTTGATGAGTATAATATGCCACCGTGCATAGTTAAAAAAGCAGATGGAGCAACAATTTATGCAACTCGTGATTTAGCAGCAGCTTTTTATAGAAAGAAGACTTATGACTTTTATAAAAATATATATGTAGTTGCTAAAGATCAAGCACTTCACTTTAAGCAAGTATTTACTACAGTTAAGCTTATGGGTCATGATTGGGCAGATGATTGTATTCACGTTGAATTTGGATTAGTACGTTTTGCTGACAAAAAGCTTTCAACAAGAAAAGGAGACGTAGTATTCCTTGAAGACTTATTAAATGAAGCAGTGGCTAAAACCTTAGAAGTAATAAATGAAAAAAATCCAGAGCTTGAAAATAAAGAAGAAGTAGCTAAAAAAGTAGGTATTGGTGCAATAGTATTTACTTATCTAAAAAATTCAAGGGAAAGAGATATAGTATTTAACTGGGATGAAATGCTAAGTTTTGAAGGTGAAACAGGACCATATGTTCAATATACTTATGCAAGAGGTAAGAGTATATTAAGAAAAGTGGGAGAAGAAGTAACTGGAGAAGTAGACTATGGCAAATTGAATTCTAAAGAAGAGTTTGAATTAGCTAAAGAACTTGGAAATTTTGAAAATGCAATAAACAATGCCCTAGAAAAACTTCAACCTTCTGTAGTTACAAGATATTGTATAGAAGTGGCTAAGGCATTTAATAAATTTTACAATGCTCATAATATCGCAAACTCAGAAGATGAAGCTACAAAGAATGCTAGAATCAATTTAGTTAAATCCACACTTCAAGTTCTAAAAAATGGATTAGGTTTAATAGGATTAGAAGTAGTAGATAGAATGTAATATATTTAAAATTCAATGAAGAGGACAGTACTTTTTTATAAGCCTTAAAGCGAGCAGAGAAATGGTGTAAGCTCTGTAAGGAAATAGGAAGCTGAAATGTAAGCATGGAAGCATCTAGTATTTAGATGGGAAGAGAGCCTTGGAGAAGCTACCTGAAAGGATAAAATAGACTTTAGTCAATTTATTTTGTTTGTATAGGGCTTGCCGCTGAGAGCGTTAAAATATTAAGTGGACTTTTGTCAACTAGAGTGGTACCACGGAAAACTCCGTCTCTTATTATAAGAGGCGGAGTTTTTTTATAAAATTTTAATGGCTAGATTTATAATTTATCTTTATATGGTATTGAGATTTAATAAATAAATTAAATTTGGGAGGATTTAATATGGAATATAAAAAATATATAGCAAAAGTATTAAGTGAATATTTGGAGTTAGATTTGGAGGGGATAGAGTCACTAATAGAGATTCCGCCAAAACTAGAAATGGGGGATTTTTCTTTTCCGTGCTTCACTTTAGCAAAGGCTATGAAAAAGTCTCCTAATGTGATATCAATTGAATTAAAAGAAAAGATATCAGATGAAAATTTTGAAAAAATAGAATCTTTTGGACCTTATTTGAATTTTTTCTTAAATAAAGAGAAGGTGACTAAATCTATTATTGAAAAAATATTAGATGAAAAACAAGAATATGGTTCTAATACGGAGGGAGAAAATAAAAATATAATTGTAGAATATTCTTCTCCTAATATTGCAAAACCTTTTCATCTAGGTCACCTATTTACAACAGTAGTGGGAAACTCATTATATAAATTATTTAAGTTCCATGGATATAATGCAATAAGAGTTAATCACCTTGGAGACTGGGGAACTCAGTTTGGAAAGTTAATATATGCCTATAATAATTGGGGTGATGAAGAAGCACTTGAGAATAACCCAATAAAGGAAATGCAAAGGGTTTATGTAAAATTTCATGAGGAAGCAGAAAAAAATACAGCTATTGAAGATGAGGGAAGAAAACACTTTAAGCTATTAGAGGAAGGCAATGAAGAAGAAGTTAAGCTTTGGGTTAAATTTAAAGAAATGAGCCTAAAAGAATTTGATAAGCTATATGAAATTTTAAAGGTAAGCTTTGATTCTTTTGATGGAGAAAGTTTTTATACAGATAAGATGGATGCTGTTATAGAAGAAATAGATAAAAAAGGATTACTTACTGATAGTAATGGTGCTAAAGTAGTAATGCTTGATGAATATAATATGCCGCCTTGTATAATTAAAAAAGCAGATGGAGCAACAATTTATGCGACCCGTGATTTAGCAGCTGCACTTTATAGAAAGAAAACTTATGATTTTTATAAAAATATATATGTTGTAGGCAAGGAACAATCCCTTCATTTTAATCAAGTATTTAAAACTATTGAGCTTATGGGATATGACTGGACTGATCAATGTACTCACGTAATGACAGGCCATTTACGGTTTAATAATAAAAAATTAGCTACAAGAAAAGGAGATATAATATTAGTTGAAGACCTGTTAAATAAATCTGTAGAAAGAATACTGGAAATAATAAAAGATAAAAATCCAGAACTTGAAAATAAAGAAGAGATAGCTAAAAAGTTAGGAATTGGTGCAGTAGTATTTACTTATTTAAAAAACTCAAGAGAAAAAGATATAGATTTTAAGTGGGATGAAATACTGAGTTTTGAAGGTGAAACTGGTCCTTATGTTCAATATACCTATGCAAGAGGTAAGAGTATATTAAGAAAAGTAGGAGAAGAAGTAACTGGAGAAGTATACTATGGTAAGTTAAATTCTAAAGAAGAGTTTGAAT
>NZ_DKLM01000172.1:1233-84672 GCF_002455975.1 Clostridium sp. UBA6640 | reverse complement strand
CTAGAATCAATTTAGTTAAATCTACACTTCAAGTTTTAAAAAATGGATTAGATTTAATTGGATTAGAAGTAGTGGATAAGATGTAATATATTAAGATTCAATGAAAAAGAGGGTGCTTTTCTACAGGTCTTAAAGCGAGGGGGAGTGGTGAAAGCCTAAAGTCAAAGGTTTTAAAAATAAAGAGCTAACATTTCTATGATTATATTCAATATATTGTAAGTTGTGTTATAATAATTATGCAAAATGCAATATTTTACCCCCCATTTTTGTGTTTTTGATTGGTACTCTAAACAGAGAATACCATAAAGGAGTGAGATATATACCAAAAGAAGCAAAAAAGTAAGTTTAATAGTTGCAACATTCTGAAACTGACTAGCAAGAATATGTTAAGGGAGTGTTATATATGTTATCTTTAGTAGTTAATGTATAGTAAGTTAAATGATGAATATATCCTAATAAAACCAGTAAATATAAGGGTTTATTAGGANNTGTGATTGTAAAGTAAGTATACCTTAAAACTGAATATGAAATAATTATTAAACAGTAGAATAACTATTGTACATATGTTCTAATGATGTTGAAATGTAAGTAATTAGAAGCTATTTAACATTTTAGACATATTAAAAAACTGGAACAAGATAAAAAGAATCTTATCGTTCAGTTGGTGGATTATGAGGAATTGAAATCTGAAAACGAGCGATTAAAACAGAGATTAGCAAAACAATAACTATTTAGACAAATCACAGTTTGTTGAGATGATGATATAAAGTGAAAATACAGAATTTGGAGGAAATACATATCATGAATGATTTTGATACAATAACGAATCTGGCAATGGAATTACAATCAATAGCTCAAATTGCTCTGACTTATACGAAAGATGTTTATGATAAAGAGCGTTTTGAGAGAATAAGAGAAATATCTGCAGAATTAATGGCAATAAAGACAGGATTTCCGATAGAAAAGGTGAAAGAATTATTTTGTAATGAAACAGGATATCAAACTCCTAAAATAGAAACAAGAGCAGTAATCTTTAAAGAAAATAGAATATTGCTTGTAAAAGAAAAGGGGAAATGGTCTCTTCCTGGTGGATGGGTTGACTATAATGAGTCAATTACTTCAAACACAATTAAAGAAGCTAAAGAGGAATCAGGATTAGATGTGAAACCAATAAAGATTATTGCTATACAAGATAGAAATAAACACAATGTTCCCCAATATGCTTATGGGATAGTTAAGGTCTTTGTTCTGTGTGAGGTATTGGGTGGAAGTTTCCAGCAAAACAATGAAACAACAGAAAGTAATTATTTTTCTCTTGAGAATTTACCTATTTTAGATGAGGATAAAAATGTTTACGAACAAATAAAAATGTGTTTTGACGCAATAAAAGATAATAAATGGCAAGTTGTTTTTGATTAAGGATTTTGCTAAATTCCAATTTGTTAAATCACCATTTGAAGAGGAAACTTTTATTGATATAAGCGAGGCAATTGATAAATGGATGCATGCTTATGAAAATAAATAACTCCAAACCAATATGAACAATCATTATAGAATATGGTTATGCTTGAAAGAAATGTTATAGCAATGAATGATAATGATAATATATAAAAATTTTATAGAAAAAATATATTTTTTAATGAAAACTATTTTCAAATGAGTTTCATTATTGTATAATGTATTTGGCATTTAAATTATACCGCGGCAAACCTAAAAATTGGAGGTAAATTTATATGGCAAAAATGATGGGACCACGTTTCAAATTATGTAGGAGATTAGGATTAAATGTTGCAGGACATCCTAAAGCAATGGAAAGAGCAGTAAGAGGTACTTCTAGAGCTGATAAAAAATTATCAGATTATGGTGTTCAACTTTTAGAGAAACAAAGACTAAGAGCTTATTATGGTGTACTTGAAAAGCAATTTAGTGGATATGCTAAAAAATCTATTAAGGATGCTAAGAGAAATAGGGACATTCCAGGAGAAACACTTATAAAAATGCTAGAATGCAGGCTGGACAATATAGTGTATAGATTGGGATTTGCAAACTCTATTCGCCAAGCTAGACAGATGGTTAACCATGGTCACTTTTTGGTAAATGGAAAAAAAGTAGACATACCTTCTTATAGAATTGAAGTAGGAGATGTAGTTACTTTAAAAGAAGGATCAAGAAAAAATGAAATGTTTAAGGAAAATTTTGAATCTACTTTAATAGGACATTTACCATATTTAGAAAAGGACATGGAAGGTTTTTCTGGGAAACTGTTAAGAATACCTGATAGAAGTGAGGTTCCAATACAAATAACTGAGCAATTGGTTATAGAGTATTATTCTAAGTAATATATTGAAGTGATGTAGATTTAAAGTAATAAATTTATAAAGGATTTAAGGTTGCTATGCTTTTAGTATAACAACCTTAATTTTTTATATAAATTATTTAATATGCGAAATTTTAACAAAAACTAAAAGCTTAAAATTTACAAAAAAGCGTAAAAGGAAGCATAGTTACATGCTTCCTTTTGTGTATATATTTAGAAGATTTGGATGTAATTAATGGACAATGCAAATTTTAAAAAATCTTATAATATAAATTTTGAACACCCGTTTTTATATATGATTTTATATTGTTTGCTCTTCTTTTTAAGAATACCATATTATAAAATCAAATGCAAGTGAAAATCATTATCAAATAAAATATAATTGTATTTTGTTGCTAAAATAATACTAATTTTCTATAATATAGCTATATGGGTATTTAAAATGAAGTATTAATAGGTGATTTAAAGATAAGGAGTTTAACTTTAATATGGATATTTATTTGATTTTAAGTGAACTTATATTGATAGTGTATTATATTTTAGAAATTATAAATGTTTTTAATTTTGGAATCCTCTCTGTAGGATTCATATTAACTTATATAATTATAACGATGGCACAAAGCATATTCCATAAAAAAACTGTTTGTTTTATATTAGCTTTAGGTAAATTTATATTAATTTATTTTGGATATTTTTATATAGATAACATCACAATTATTTTTCTACCATTAAGTTTATATAGAAGTATTGAGATAAACAAATATTTACGTATAAAAATATTTGTTGCATTAATGATTTTATTAGCATTACCAAATACTTTAATTCCAATCTATATCTTTATAAGTCTAATTATGTATATTATATATCATATGTTAAATTATTTTACTCATTACATAGAAAAATTGGAAAATGACATAGTTAATTTAAAAAAGAGAAATGAAAGTCTAGAAAATAAAATATATAAACAAGAAGATTTTGAATCACAAATAAAATATACATCTATATTAGAGGAAAGAAGTAATATATCTCAGAGAATTCATGATGAGGTAGGCCATACTCTTTCAGCTGCTATATTTCAATTAGAGGCTGTAAATTTGCTTTTAGATAAAGATATGGAAAAAGCTAAAACTTTTCTTAAAAGTACTATTGATAGATTAAGAGATGGAATGGATAATATAAGAAATACTTTAAAAGAAATTAAACCGGAAAAAGAACAAATAGGTATAAACAAAGTAAAATTGTTTATAGAAAAAATCAGAATAAACAGCGATGTGGAAATTATTTTAAATTGTGATGATTATATAGATAGAATTTCTTTTGTGAATTGGAAAATCATATATGATAATATTGTGGAATCAATAACTAACAGTTTGAAATATTCAGAAGCTGATAAAATAACGATAACTATATCTATAATTAATAATAAAATTATAAAGTTAGAAATAAAGGATAATGGAATAGGAGTAAAGAAGATAAATAAAAATATGGGGATACGAGGAATGGAAGAAAGATGTGAGAGAATCGGGGGAAAACTTATAGTTGATGGAAGTGATGGTTTTTCTGTAATATCACTACTTCCTATTGAGATTTAGGGGGATATTATGAGTATTAAAATATTAATAGCAGATGATGATGAACTTATTAGAGAAAGCTTGAAGATTATTTTAAATATGAATGAAGAGTTTTCTGTAGTAGATACCGCTAATAATGGTTTAGAGGCTGTTAAAGCTTGCTTAAGGGAAGAAATAGATGTAGCGCTATTAGATGTTAGAATGCCGGTTATGAATGGTGTAGAGGCCTTAAAGGAGATCGTATCAAAATGTAGTACAAAGACTTTGATACTAACTACTTTTGATGAAGATGAATATATAAAAGATGCGCTAAAATATGGAGCTATGGGATATCTACTGAAAAATAATTCTCCAGAAAAAATTAAAAATGCTATATATACAGTTTTAAATGGAAATATAGTACTTCAAGATACAATTATAAAGAAAATAATAAATCCTGATAAAGAAAATCAAAGTAACTTTGACGATAAAAATAAGTTTACTGAAAGAGAAAAGGAAATTATAAAATTAATTTCTGAAGGGTTATCCAATAAAGAAATAGCATTAAATTTATATATATCTGAGGGAACAGTTAAAAATTATATTTCCTCCATATTGGATAAAACTTGTCTCAATCATAGAACTCAAATTGCTATATATTATTTAAAAGGATTACTTTAAGTAATGCACAATTAAGGAAGAAATTATTTTTAAAAAAATAATTTTCTAAAACATATTTTTGACTAGCAATATAAAATTGTTAGTGATTATGGCGAACACTGTTCGCCGCTACAATTAATAAACTTTAAATTTCTCAGTGATAGCTGAGAAATATCAATAATTGTCCATTGTCCATAGTCAATTCTTAATTACATAAGTGTAAATTAAAATAATTTAACATCACAACTCTATAATCCTATAGATTAAATTTAGATTTCCATATCTATATAGATAATGTATGACTTTAGTAATATTGAAAGTATGACCTTCTCCACTTAAGAGAAGGTCTATTTTTTTGTATTATATTTATAAGGAAAGAATTTATGGAGGATTTTGATATGAAGGTTTTAGAAGTAAATAATTTAACTAAAAAATTTAAGGATTTAACCGCTGTTGATAATATAAATTTTTCAATAGAAGATGGGGAAATTTACGGGTTATTAGGACCTAATGGTGCAGGAAAGAGTACTGTAATAAATATGATTTGTGGACTTATAAGCAGTGATATGGGTGAAATAAAGATATTAAAAAGTGATATAAAGAAAAATATGAATTCCACTAAGAAAAATATAGGACTTGTACCTCAAAGTGTAGCTGTATATTGGGAACTTACAGCATTAGAAAATGTAAAATTTTTTGGCAGTTTATATGGGCTGAAAGGAAAAGAATTGGAGGAGAAATCATTAGAAGCATTAGAATTTGTAGGACTTACAGATAGAATTAAAGAACCCTGCAGAAATTTTTCAGGAGGAATGAGTAGAAGATTAAATATAGCTTGTGCCATAGTGCATAAACCTAAAATTATAATAATGGATGAACCTACAGTAGGAATTGATCCTCAATCAAGAAATCATATATTAAATTCTGTAAAGAAACTTAATAAAATGGGTAGTACCATAATTTATACTTCTCATTATATGGAGGAGGTTGAGGAAATATGCAGTAAGGTTGGCATAATGGACCATGGAAAATTAATTTCTGAAGGTACTAAGGAAGAATTGAAGGCACTTATCACTGATTATAACTATATAAAAGTTAATGTGAATAATATAGAGAATTTAGATATTGAAAAGTTCAAAAACATTAATGGTATTAATAATATAAATATAAAAGAAAACACCATTATTTTTGAGAACAATAAAGATATGATAAATATGGATAAGATAATGAGAGTTTTTGTAGATAATAATATTTCTATAAAAAAAATAAATACTGTAATGCCTAATTTAGAAGATGTATTTCTAAAATTAACTGGTAGAAACCTCAGAAATTGAGAGGAGTGATATAGTGAGATTTATTAGTATTGTAGTTAAAGAAATAAAGCAGCATTTAAGAGATAAGACCTATATGATTTGTATGATTTTATTTCCTATATTTTTAGCAGCAATTTTAGTGAGTTCTGCTGGTAGTGATTGGGGAGAAGAAATAGTTTTTAATTCAAAACCCCTAGTATATTATGTAGAAGGAGAAGGCGAAAGCTCTGAAGCTTTCAAAGCCATGATAAAAGGGCTGGAAAATGTAGATAAAAGGGAAATTTACAGCTCAGAAACAGGAATTGAAGAAATTAAAAATAACAAATCCTCTGCATATATAAATTTTAAAGCTAATGAAAATAAAATAACTATATATAAAAATGAAAATCATGATATTGAAGGATCATTAATAGAATTACATCTAAATTCATTTGTAGAAAGATTTAATATACTTATGGAGATAGATAAAGTTAGAGACGAAAATTTATCAAATATCATGGACAATGATAAAAATCATAATTATGTAAAAATAGAATCTTTAGATAAATTAAAGGGACCTGCTAGTAAAGATTACAGTGGAATAATGACCATATTAACAATGGTAATGTATTGTTCTACAGGTGGAATAGCTATAGTTAATACTGAGCGATATCGTAAAACTTTAGATAGACTTATAATTGCTCCAGTAAATAAAGTTTATATACTTTCTGCATTGACAATAGGGGCTTTTATAGTGAATTGCATTCAATTTACTATAGTTATATCTGTGCTTAAATATTTATTTCATATAAATTTCGGAGAGGATTTTATAAGTGTAATATTAATTGTATTATCACTTGCTATATTAGCTATATCTATTGGTTGCTCAATGTCTTTAATGATTCCAAAAGAAAAATCCTATGCAATTTTAAATATACTATTGGTGTTTATATGTTTCCTAGGTGGAAGTTATATATCTATAGAAAATCTTAATAGTGAATTTTTAATGAAATTAACTAATCTCTCACCAGTTCGATGGGCAAATAATGCTATCTTCAGTGTAATTTATGCCAATGATTACTCAAAATTTTATAGTACTTTAGCATTAAATTTGGGCATTGCAGCAGTACTATTTTTAATATCAATGAGACTATTTAAAAGAATGGAGGAGTAATATGAGAAATTCTTTTCTTATAGCAAAAAATAATTTTAAAATAATATTTAAAAAGAAATCTTCTATATTCACATATATACTACTTCCTATAATAAGCATATTATTTTTGCTATTTATTCAATTTTTAAGTAAAACAGAAGTATATAATATAGGAATTGTAAATAAAGATAGAGGGACTTTATCTAAAGATATGATAAGTTATCTAGAAAATACTAAAAAATTTACTTTATCGAGTATAGAAGAAAATGAAATAAAAGACAAAGTTACTAAAAGTGAAACTTCTTATGTCATCATAATTCCAGAAGATTTTGAAGATAGTATATTGAAAAATCAGCCTAAAGACATAGAAATTATAACTATTAAAGATCAAGACTCAACAGTATGGGTTGAAAATTATATAAATATGTATATAGAGAATTTAAGAATAATAAGTAGCGTAAGCAAAGATTCTAAAGACTTCTATGATATTTATGAAGGGTATAAAATTAATGGGGAAATGTTCTTAGAAGGAAAAAGTACAGAGGATGTCACTGGTAAGAAAACTTTTACTACAGCTTCTATGGGAATATTTATAATGTTCTTAATGTATACATCTATAAATATCTCTAAACTTATAATAAGTGAAAAAAGAGAGAAAACCTATTATAGAATATGTGTATCACCTATGTCATCAAGACAATATGTACTTGGAAATGTGATTACCAATTTGTTAATTATAGGGTTTCAATTATTTGTAGTAATATTGATTTTGATGAAGATAATAAAACTTAATGCAAACTATTTAAATTTCTTTATATTAATGATTGTTTTTGGCATAGTGGTAGTATGCCTTGGAGTTTTAATCATATCCTTTGCAAACTCTTCAATGTCGGTAAGTGGTATTACAAATTTTATAGTAGTTCCAAGTTCTATGTTAGGTGGATGTTTTTGGTCTATAAGCCGTAGGGGAGAACTGCTAAGAAGAATATCTCTTTTAATGCCTCAAAGCTATGTTATGGATGGAATAGAAAAAATACAGGGTAATTTACATTTTAAGGATCTAATTCCCAATCTAGCTATACTAATGTTATTTGCATTAGCATTTTTAAGTATAGCAGTTTATAAAATGAAGATAAATAAATCAATAGGGGAATTTTTATAATATATCAATAAAAAGGAGTTCATCGAACTCCTTTTTCTAATTCACGACTCACATTCAACGATTGACAATGGAGAATTGTAGATATTTCTCAGCAATCGCTAAAAAATTAAAATTTATTAACTGTAGCGTCGAACAGTGTTCCCCATATATTTTCTCAAAGGAATAAAAAATCCATGCATTAACGGCTTTTAACTGCTAATGGGACAGCACCAGATATATGAAAGAAAGTTATTATTTTGATAAAGATTTTCAATGCCTATTGAAAATATTTATCAATTGTAATATAATAGCATTGTACCCAAATTAGCAAAGTAGTAGAGTTAACTTATTTATTTTCTCCTATGTTAGTTTAAACTAACATAGGAGAAAATCTGATTGTGTAATACCCTAGCTAATAATTTAATAAATCAAATTTTGAAAACATGATATTTTAGAATAAAAATATTAATTCTGAATAACTGCCTTAAAAGGAGGTGAGTGCTATGACATTGGCTATGGCAAGAGAAGGTGAAGTAAATAAAATAAAGAAAATAACAGGTAGAGATAACTTACGACAATTTCTTGCAAAATTAGGTTTTGTAGAAGGAGAAAGTGTTACTGTCATATCAGAGATATCAGGAAATATGATAATAAACGTAAAGGATTCAAGAATAGCTATTGGTAAAAGTATGGCTAATAGAATCATTATTTAGAGAGGAGAATTATCTATGATGACGTTAAAAGATGTTGAGTGTGGACAAAAGGTAACTGTAGTAAAACTCCATGGAAAGGGAGTTGTAAAAAGAAGAATTATGGATATGGGTATAACTAAGGGGGTGGAAATTTTTGTTCGTAAATTGGCACCTTTAGGGGATCCAATAGAAGTAAATGTAAGAAATTATGAGTTAACACTTCGTAAAGTGGATGCAGAAATGATAGAAGTAAAGTAAAAAAATAAATTATAATCCTTTTAGGAGGGAATTAAATGGAAAATATAAGAATTGCTCTTGTAGGAAATCCTAACTGTGGTAAAACTACAATGTTTAATTATTTAACTGGTAGTTCACAGTATGTAGGTAACTGGCCTGGAGTAACAGTAGAAAAAAAAGAAGGTAAATTATAACAAAATAAAGATGTAAAAGTAATAGATTTGCCTGGAATATATTCACTTTCACCATATACTTTAGAAGAAGTTATAACAAGAAACTATCTTATTACAGAAAAACCAGAAGTTATTATAAACATAGTAGATGGTACAAACCTTGAAAGAAACTTATATCTATCAACTCAGGTAATGGAACTTGGAATTCCTGTTATAATAGCTTTAAATATGATGGATATTGTCAGAAAAAATGGAGATATCATCAATAAGGATAAGTTGGGAAAAGCTATGGGGTGTACCGTAGTTGAAACATCTGCTTTAAAAGGTGACGGATGTAAAGAATTAATTAATAAAGCGATAGAATTAGCTAAATCACACAAAGTTAATCCAATCGGACATACTTTTTCAGTGGATATGGAAAAAGTATTGTCTAGTATTGAGAATGAAATTCAAAATCAAGTCTCAAAAGAACATTTACGTTGGTTTGCTATAAAATTATTTGAAAATGATGAAAAGGCAATTGAACAAGGAAATATTTCAAAATCTTCAAAAGATAAAGTTGGAACAATTGTAACTAGTTTTGAAGATAAAGTAGATGATGATGGAGAAAGTATTATAACTAATGAACGTTATAATTACATAAGTGGAATAATTGGTAAATGTGCAGTTAAGAAAAACAAATCTAAGTTAACGACGTCTGACAAAATAGACAAAATAGTTACTAATAGAGTTTTAGGATTACCTATATTTGCAGCGGTTATGTTCCTTGTTTATTACTTATCTATTTCAACAATAGGTACTGGCGCTACAGATTGGGTAAATGATGTGTTGTTTGGTGATATTATACCTCCTGCAGTAGAAGGCTTCCTTACATCTATAGGAACTGCTGATTGGTTAAATTCACTAATACTTGATGGTATTATTGCTGGTGTAGGAGCTGTACTTGGATTTTTACCACAAATGATGGTATTATTTTTATGTCTTGCGATTTTAGAAGATTGTGGTTATATGTCACGTATAGCTTTTATAATGGATAGAATATTCCGTAAGTTTGGTCTTTCAGGTAAGTCATTTATTCCTATGCTTATAGGAACAGGTTGTGGTGTTCCAGGAATTATGGCATCAAGAACTATTGAGAATGAATCAGATAGGAAAATGACTATTATTACTACCACATTTATGCCTTGTTCTGCGAAATTGCCAATAATAGCTTTAATTGCAGGGTCATTATTCCCGGGGTCAGCTTGGATAGCACCTTCAGCATATTTTGTTGGAATTGCAGCTATTATATGTTCTGGAATAATTTTAAAGAAAACAAAAGCTTTTGCAGGTGAGCCTGCTCCATTTGTGATGGAACTACCAAAATATCATGTGCCTAGTGTAAAAGGTGTGTTTATTCATATGTGGGATAGATCAAAATCCTTCGTTAAAAAAGCAGGTACTATAATATTCCTTGCCTGTGGATTAATATGGTTCTTAAGTACATTCAATTGGTCATTAGAAATGGTGGAAGCTACAGATTCAATATTAGCTTCAATTGGTAAAGTAATAGCGCCTATATTTAATCCATTAGGATGGGGCGACTGGAGGGCAGCAGTGGCAACTATTTCAGGATTTATTGCAAAAGAAAATGTAGTTGGTACATTTGGTATTTTATATGGGGTTGGAGAAGTAGCAGAAGATGGTGTAGAAATTTGGAATACTCTACAAGGCTCATTTACACAACTATCTGCATATTCATTCTTACTATTTAATTTATTATGTGCTCCATGTTTTGCAGCAATTGGTGCAATTAAACGTGAAATGGGTAATGCTAAATGGACTTGGGTAGCTGTAGGATATCAAACTGGATTAGCTTATGTAGTGGCACTTACAGTTTATCAATTAGGATCACTGTTTACAGGAAAAGGATTTGGAGTTGGAACTTTAGTTGCATTAGTACTATTAGCAGGATTCTTGTATATGCTATTTAGACCTTATAAGAATTTTTCTAATCCAACTAATATAAAAGGTGATAAGGTAGAAAATACTAGCGCATAGCGCGTAAGGAGATAATAAATATGTCTACATTTATAATTGGTACATTAGTACTAGGATCATTTGTTCTTGTTGGATGTAAAGTTTATAAAGATAAAAAAAATGGCAATTGCTGTAGCGGAGATTGTTGTGATTGTCATAGCTCATGTAAACCTACTAAGTCAAAATAAAAAATAAAAAATCTATTTTTCAAGTAGTTCCTTATTAGATACTTGAAAAATAGATTTTTTTATTTGATGAAATCATGATGACTTCAGTCATGAGTTAGAATATGCAACTACCTTATACATATAATATATACAAATAATTATATTATACTTATATATACTTGTAATTATAAGAGATGGTTATTATATCATGGACGTGAAGGTATATATTCAATACTATATCATATAGTATGAAATGTAGAGTATGGACATCAAATATTAATAAAAGATGTAGAAGAAAAATTAATAAAAATAGTAAATAAAATAGCTGGTGATAATAATTTTAGAATATTAGAAGATCATAATGAAAGCATTAAAGAGTCTATTAATGTAACTTTTCTTAACACTGAAAGTACATTAAGTTCGTAATACTTCGAAGCATGTTATTGATAGAAGTAAAAAAGAATTTGCTGCAGATTTAAAAACTATATATCATACACCAGCTGAAGAGCAAGGAGATGATCATATAGTTAAAGTTACTGAAAAATAGCAAAGAACATTATCCCGATGAAATGAAAATCTGGTCAGTTAATTATAATTAGGATGTTATAAGCTTATATTTAAGTTTTCTACGATGTAAGCAAGGTTATATACAAAACAAATGCTATTGAAATTCTTGACAATACTTATTGCATATTGAATCGTCAGTAAAGTGTATTTCAAAGTGCACTTCACTTCTTAAAGCATTGTACTTAGCATCTTTCGGAGTCATAAAAAGGTGGAAAATACCACTTAGAAATTTGGGAAAGCTTATAGAGAACTATTCATAATGTATGAAGGAAGACTTTCTTAAAGTTTACAGCTAATATAAAAATACACCCGTATTAAGAGTGTTCCTTACATGTAGTTTATTTGCTATATTTAGTTCATCATTCAGTTTACATAAAATTATTTGCAAATCAATAAAAAGAGCATGACTTAGGCCATGCTCTTTTTATTGATTTGATTTTTTTATTGAAATTGTTTCTTTGTAGTTAGGACATTTGGATGCACAGCTTCCACAGTTACATTCACCTTTGCCCTTTTTCTTAATTTGTTTAAATAATATAACTGCTGAAGCTATGAGAATACCACCTGTAACTAAAATTTCTATCATATTATCACCTCAATTAAAATATAAGGCCTCCTATATTATATATAAGGAATGCGACTATCCAAGCTACTGCTATTTGATAAGTAGCAGAGAAGAAAGCAAATTTACCACCAAATTCTTTTTTCATAGCGCCTATTACTGCAACACAAGGAGTGTATAGTAATGAGAAAGCTAAGAATGATAATGCACTTAAAGTAGTAAAGTTAGCTGCAATAGCTGCCCCTAACTCTCCAGAATATAACACACCCATTGTGCTTACAACAACTTCTTTAGCTGCAAGTCCAGTAAGCAATGATACAGAACTTTGCCATGTACCAAAACCTAGTGGTGCAAATATAGGAGCTATAAAGTTACCAATAGAAGCTAAGAAGCTCTCATCGATTTCTGCCATACCACTCATATTGAAGCTTTGTAGGAACCAAACAATAACTGATATTGCAAATATAATAGTTCCTGCTTTCTTTAAGAAACCTTTACCTTTTTCCCAGGTATGGTGAAGTACTGTTTTAGCTTCAGGTACTTTATATTCAGGTAACTCAATTATAAAAGGTTCTTCAGCTTTTTTATATAAAGTATTTTTTAGTATAATAGCTACTAAAAATGCTACTAAAATTCCAAGTAAATAAAGTCCCAATACTACTTCTGTTTGGTGACTAGCAAATAATGCTCCAGTAAATAGTGCATAAATTGGTAGCCTAGCATTACAGGACATAAAAGGTAGTATTAGAGCAGTTATTTTTCTATCTTTTTCGCTTTCAAGAGTTCTAGCTGACATGATTCCAGGAACAGAGCAACCAAATCCCATCATAAGAGGAATGAAAGCCTTACCGGAAAGGCCAAATTTTCTCATAAGCTTATCCATAATAAAAGCAGCTCTTGCCATATATCCACTGTCTTCTAATATAGACATACCTAAAAATAAAGTTAATATAATTGGCACGAAAGTTATGATTCCTCCAACGCCACCAATGATACCGTCAACTATTAAAGAATTAAACCAAGGGCGGCTATTTTCTAAAAGCCCTCCAACTAATCCTGCAAAATCTTCAGTAATTAATCCTTCTAACCAATCTTGAAGAGGTGCACCTACCCAATCAAAAGTAAATTTAAATATAATCCATAGTAGTGCTAGAAATATTGGGTAAGCTAAAAATCTGTTTAATACAATTTTATCAACCTTTTCACTAATAGATTCTTTCTTAGTCTTTGGCAATTCTACACAAGAATTTAAAATATTCTCTATATAAGCATATGCTTCAGTTTCATTCATTTTGCCAAAATTATGCTTAACGTTTATTGTTGTATCCAGTTTATTAAAGTCCTCGCTATTTAAAAGGTTTTTAACTTCATCAATCCCTTTTGATTTAGCAGCTGAAATAGGAAGGATATTTACTCCTAATTTTTTAGAAAGTAAATCAAAATCTATATGAATATTTTTAGATTTAGCAACATCTATCATATTTACAACTAAAACCATTGGCTTTTTAAATTCTGTTAGTTGTGAAGTTAAATATAAGTTTCTTTCTAAATTTGTAGCATCTACGATGTTTACAATTAGATCAACTTCATCACTTTGTAAAAATTCCTTAGATACTTTTTCTTCATTTGAAAAAGTATCCATGGCATAGATACCAGGTAAGTCTACAATTTTAACATTTTTTCCTACGTAGCCTTCTTTTTTATCAACAGTAACTCCAGCCCAGTTTCCTACATATTGATTAGAACCTGTAAGGGAATTAAAAAGAGTTGTTTTTCCTACGTTAGGGTTACCAAGTAATGCAACAGTAACCATTAATTTTCCCCCTCCATCTTTATAAAGATATTTCTTGCGTCTTTTTTTCGTATAGCAAAATCTGTTCCACGCAAATTAATTATAATGGGATCTCCTAGGGGAGCAACCTTTTTCATCGTAACCTTAGTACCTTCAATAAATCCTAAAGCTAGAAGTCTTTTAGACAATTTTTCGTCACAATTTAATTTTTGTATATAAGCGATATCGCCTAGTTCTAAATCACTAATGCTCAGATCTTTTACTTCCACGTAAGCAGCCGTACTCAAATTTAAATTATTAATGCTCATAATTTTCACCTCTTGTTGATAACAATTATCAGTATCATTATATGATTGTTTTTTAAAAAAGTCAATATTTTTTAGAAAAATAGGTTATTTAAAATAGCATTTGGAAATAATAATAAGTTATAGTAAGTTTTATAAGTAATGATAATTTTAAGTATTTGCATATATATAATTTGTAGAAAATAAATAGGTGAATGTGATATAATAATCAATATGTTGTATTTACCATTATTTTAATATTTTAATATAAATTATGTATTAATTATTTTGGTAACTTTAATTTAGAAAAGAGTGATATGGTGATTATTAAAGAAAATGTGATTTATGTAGAGGATTTTAATGAAGAGAATTGTTTAATAGTTGATGATAAAAAAGATTTATTTAAAGATGCTATTTTTTTTGATTTAGAGCACTACGTCTATAAAAAACCTATATGTATAGGAGTTTTTGGTAGCGCATATTATGATGAAAATGAAAACTCTTTAAAAATAACTCAATATATGATTGAAAATAAATACGAACTAAAAAAACTTTTAAGATTATCAAAAGATTATTTTAAAACTATGATTGAAGAACACAATAAGAAATATATAGTAACTTTTTCAGGTAATAATGACTTTACAGTAATTAATTATTTGTATGAGAAATATAAGATAAATTTTAAAATAGAAGAACATTTTAAAGATATAGATTTACAAAAGTATTATGAGAAGTCTATGAAAACTTCTATAGGACTTAAAAATTTAGAAAGTAAATTTAATATTACAAGAGAAAGTGAAATAATTAGCGGATCAAATTTAGCTAAAACTTTTAGCAAAATTATGAAAGATGAAGAATACTTTAATAGAATGCCTGTGGATAAAAAGGAAAAAATTTTACTATACAATATGCAAGATGTAGTTAGTTTGTTTTATATATATGTAAATTGGAATAAATATATAATTCCTTCTATTGAAGATGTTGAAGCAGAAAATGTTGTTAAATATAAAGAGAAAATTAATTATAAAGTTATTGAAAACAATGGCTGTAGCTAAGTGGTGTTTTAATCCATTTAGTTACAGCTTTTATTTGCATATACAAGTACAACAATAAGTTTTATCCTTGTTTATATGATTAAGATTATCTCCTAAAATAACTCCCTTTTGGGTAAGTTCTTTTCCCGCACTTTCATAACCATAGTCATCGAAGAGCTTCATCATAAGGTATCTTGAAACTAGGACTACAGGAATATTTTTGCTTAAAGCATATTCCACACCTGAAACCATCTTTAAAGGAATGTTTCCTCGTAACATCCACCCCTTCGATAATTAGACCTTGTGTATCTGAATCCACGCAAAATCTTACAAAGCAATCGTCCATTCCACAACATAGATTAAAACCAAATTTAAGTTTAAGAGTGAAAAATTTAATAATTATGAATAATGGGGAATGGGTTATAATATGCTACATGCTACAACCTATTTTTTTTATTCATCATATGATGTTTAAATGCAAAAAATATTTGCAATTAATGAAATATTTAGAAAATTATATTGACAAAATATTTTGAAAAAGCTAAAATATTATTAAGTTCATTTAGTATACTGAATGAACTTAATAATATTAATTATGTATAGTTGTTCCCGTTAACTGTAATGAGGTCTAGGGTGTTAGGATTGATATATTTCTCAAATTCTAATAGTTGTAATGAAATTCCTAATAGAGATTTTTTTTATTAGATTTAATTGCATCTATCAGGTGATATCACTTTGTTAAAGATGCTACTATTAATTTGTTATTTATGTATTAATAACTCATAAGGCAGTATACTTTTTTACAAGTTAACAACATAATTAAATAAAAAATATATTTATAAAATTTACTAAAGATTTCAATAATATGTGAGAGGTGAGGAGAATGCAAAAGCAATATGACATAATGATTATTGGTTCAGGGGTAGTTGGTAGTGCAATTGCAAGAGAGTTTTCAAGGTATGAATTAAAAATAGGTGTATTAGAAAAAGAGTTAGATGTGATATGTGAGACTAGTGGTAGAAATAGTGGAGTCCTTCATGCAGGTTTTAATAATAAACCAGGAACACTTATGGCAAAGTTCTGTGTAGAAGGTAATTTGGGCTTTGACAAAGTAGCAGAGGAACTCCATATTCCTTTTAAAAGGCTAGGGAAACTGGTAACTGGTTTTACAGATGAGGATATAGAGGGACTTAAAGCATTAAAGGAACAGGGAGATAAAAATGGGGTCCCAGGACTAGAAATTGTATCTAGGGAAAGAATTAAAGAATTAGCACCTAATGTAGAGGGAAAAGCAGCATTATATTCACTTATGACAGGAATATTAGATCCATTTATATATACAATAGCTTTAGCAGAAAATGCTTGTGAAAATGGTGTAGATTTTTACCTTGGTAGAGAAGTAACTGATATCCAAAGAAAAGAAGGATATTATGAAGTTACTACAAAAAATAAAGAAACTTATCATACTAGGTGGATAATTAATAGTGCAGGATTAAATTCTGATAAAATAGCAAGAATGGTTGGTATTACGGACTATACCATATATCCATGCAGGGGTGAATATTTTATTTTAGATAAAAATGCAGGGGAATTCCTCCAAATTCCAGCATATCCAGTTCCAAATAAAAAAGAAGGAGGACTTGGAATACATCTTACCCCTTCTATTCATGGAAATATATTTATTGGACCAAGTGCTCAATATCTTGATGAAAATGATAACTATTCAGCTACTGAAGAAGTTATGGACATGCTCGTGAAAGAAGGAAGAAAGATATTACCTCAAATAAAAAGAGAGAATTTTATTAGAAATTTTTCAGGTATTAGACCTAAACTAGTGAGTAAAGAAAAAGGTGGATATGCAGATTTTGTAATTGAAGAAAGAGAAGAGATAGCAAATATGATTAATTTAATTGGGATTGAGTCTCCAGGATTAACTTCAGCAATTCCAATTGCAAGATATGTATTAGATAAGGTTAGAAATAAGGAAGATTTAAAAGAAAATAAAGATTTTAATCCTATAAGAAGTGGTATATTAAAATTTTCGGAGCAATCTGAAGAAAAGCAAGCTGAGCTTATAAAAGAAAACCCTGATTATGGAGAAATTATTTGTAGATGTGAGACGGTTACAAAAGCAGAAATCATGCAGGCAATAAATAATCCATTAGGGGTAGACACAGTGACTGGAATTAAGTACAGAACAAGATCTATGATGGGAAGATGCCAAGGAGGATATTGCCAGACTAGAATTACAGAAATGATTATGAAAGAAAAAAATAAAGAAGTAGATGAAGTAATTTACTTAAGAGAGAATGGAAGAATGCTTTTAGGGAGGGTAAGATAATGGAAGCAATATTAAAAGATGCGGTTATTATTGGAGCAGGTCCAGCTGGACTTGCAGCAGCTTTAAAACTAAAAGAAAAAGGAATAGACGATATTTTAATATTGGAAAGAGAAAAGAAACCTGGTGGAATATTAAAACAATGCATTCATGACGGATTTGGATTAGTAAGATTTAATGAGGCACTTAGCGGACCAGAGTATGCAAATAGGTTTATAGAAGAGGTAGAGAAACAGAATATTGAAATACAAGCAAATGCTACAGTAATAAACCTTACGAATAGTAAGGAAGTTACAGTAGCCACAAAAGAAGGATTAAGAAGATATCAAGCTAAAGTAGTAGTACTAGCGATGGGATGCAGGGAAAGAACAAGAGGAGCTATTAGCATACCTGGTACGAGACCAGCAGGCGTATTTACAGCAGGCGTAGCTCAAAGTTATATGAATTTAAAAAATATTATGGTAGGAAAGAAAGTAGTTATACTGGGCTCTGGAGATATAGGACTTATAATGGCAAGGAGAATGACACTTGAGGGAGCAAAGGTACTTGCGGTAATAGAAAAGCTGCCTTATCCTAGTGGATTGTCTAGAAATATAGAGCAGTGTTTAAATGATTATGATATTCCTCTATTTTTAAGTCATACTGTAACAAATATCAAAGGAAAAGGAAGATTAGAGGAAGTAACTGTAAGTAAAGTGGATGAAAATGGACAACCTATTAAGGGAACAGAAAAGGAATATAAATGTGATACTTTGATACTATCTGTTGGACTTATTCCTGAAAATGAATTGTCGCTTAAAGCTGGAGTAAAATTAGATGAAAGAACAAAAGGTCCAATTGTAGATGAAAATTTACAGACAAGTGTTGAAGGAATTTATGCTGCAGGAAATGTTCTTCATGTACATGATTTAGTAGACTTTGTATCAAGGGAAGGAGAAAAACTTGCAGAGGCAGCAGCAATATATATAAAAGAAGAAAAACAAAATGAAAATAAAATTTTGATAACAACAGATAAGACTATTAATAATGTAGTTCCACAAAAGATAAGTGGAGAAAAAGATGTAGAGATATATCTAAGAGTAAGTAGACCTTCAAGAAATGGGGCAATAGAGATTAAGCAAGGCGAAGAAGTTATTAAAGTGGAGAAATTAAAAAAATTAAATCCAGCGGAAATGGTGCACATAATATTAAAAAAACAAGAACTTATTAGCAAAGAAAATATTAAGGTGGTGGCTCTCCAATGAATAAACAAATTACATGTATAATTTGTCCTAATGGATGTGAATTATCTGTAGAATGGGAAAACCAAAGTATAAAGAATATAAGTGGGGCTTTGTGTAAAAGAGGAAAAGAGTATGCGGCACAAGAAATACAAAATCCTAAAAGAACTATTGCATCTTTAGTTAAAGTGACTAATGGTGAAATACCATTAGTTAGTGTAAGAACAACAAAGGCTGTTCCTAAAGAAAAGATATTTGATGTTATGAAGGAAATTAAGAAGTTAGAAATTAATGCACCTGTAAAAATCAATCAAGTAATTGTTAAAAATATTCTTGGACTTGATTCAGACATTATTGCTACAAAATTTGTAGAAAAGAAAATAAGTAATTTTTAGTGCATTGTAAAATAAAAGAAGAGGAGCTTTGGGGCTTATCTGTAGATGTGTCAGTACCTGCGGTTTTTGAAAATTCTATTTAAATAATCACTATTGGGATGAAATATAGAGGATGGTATTAAGTTTAAGATTTGTAAATAACTTTTGAAAATACGAATCAGTTTATAATGTAAATACATTCATCTATTATTGAAAGGAGATATTTCATGGAACTTCTTCATGCCTTTGGCAGTATATTTAGCATTATTATAATGATAGCCATTGGATATATTTTGACTAAAAAAGAATGGATAGATAAGTCTGGGGCTAAATTATTTTCGAAAATTGTTATAAATGTATCTTTACCAGCTTTGATGATCAATAACCTTATGTCAGATTTTGACAGGGAAAAACTTTTAAGTTTGGGGACAGGACTTATAGTTCCCTTTTTATCTATAGCTTGTACTTATTTACTAGGTAAAATATTTATAAAGGTTTTTAATATTACCCCAAAAAGACGAGGATCCTTTTTATCTATGTTCTTTGTGTCTAACACTATATTTATTGGATTACCAGTTAACCTAGCTCTATTTGGATCAGAAAGTGTTCCCTATGTTTTATTATATTATATAGCCAATACTACATTCTTTTGGACCATAGGTGTTTTTGAAATAAGTAAAGACGGAAAAGGTGAAACTCAAGGATTTTTATCAATGAGTACCATAAAGAGAATATTCTCGCCTCCATTAATGGGATTCATAGTAGCTATAATATTAATACTTTTAACTATTCCTGTACCTAAGTTTATAATGGATACTTGCAAATACTTGGGTAACTTAACTACACCATTGTCTATGTTATTTATCGGTAATACAATGTACTATATAGATTTAAAAGGAATAAGTTTTGATAAAGACAATTTAGGTATTTTGCTAGGAAGATTTATAATATCACCTTTGTTAGTAGTATTGTTATGTAGGTTTTTCCCTTTACCTGAACTTATGAAAAAGGTATTTATTATTCAAGCGGCTATGCCAGTGATGACTAATACTGCAATAGTATCTAAAGCCTATGATGCAGACTATCAATATGCAGCCATTATGATTACTGTAACTACTATATTAAGTTTATTTATAATTCCTATATATAAAATACTGCTTCAATAAAAAAACCTTCTTTTCAGTTAAGACTGAAAAGAAGGTTTTCTTAGAGTAAATCTATCATATGACTACTGACTCTAATACTCCAATCTTTTTCAAAGTGGGAGTAAAAACTCCCTCTGAAGCTTAGAACTTTGTTTATCTTGTTTCAAAGTTTGGGCAAAAAACACTTGGTAATTGTTTGGTAACACAATAAGCATGTTCTAGATGATCTCTCATTGCTTTTCTTGCCATTTCTTCATTTCTGCTTATAAGTGCCTCATATATTGCGCGATGTTTTTCTATTGTATTGTTTCTATCATCATTTGTTAAAGCTTTATGGATTTGTTCTAACTGATCATAAATTAGTTTATTAAGAGTATTCATTAATTTAAAACATAATTCATTTTTAGCACAACTTAATATAGTAATATGAAATAATTGATCCAATCTAGTAAAGTTTTTTATATCTCCTCTAGGAAGACTAACAAGTTCATCAGAGACTCTCTTTAACTCAGCCAAATCTTCTTTTGTTGCTCTAGATGCAGCAAGTCCAACCATTTCTAATTCTATGGACATTCTAAGTTCAAAGAGACTTGTATTACTTGTTTTTTCAAAGGCTAAAATATAAGTTAGTGGTAAATAGTAGTTATTATTTTTAGGATCGTTAATAACAATCCCCTTTCGTGGAGATACAGTTACTATTCCTAAAAACTCCATAACTCGTAAGGCCTCACGTAAAGTTGGACGGCTTACATCTAAGATTTTCATTAATTCTGTTTCATTATACAATTTTTCTCCATATTCAAGTTGATTACTCATTATTAAATGGATAAAGGTTTCAATTATATGAAAATATGCTTTTTTGCTTTTAACAGGTTTCATATCTATTTTATTCATAGTAGCACCTCAATCAATATATTTTACAAGAATTATTTAAAATAGTTATCTATTATATTCTAAATTGTAGAGCTTCCTGTGTCTACATATTATACTAACATTACAAAAGTAATTGGTCTATTAAATAAATCTTATTACGGTTATTGCCTATGTAATTAAGTCTGACACTCCAGGTAAAAGAGGAGACATTAAAAAATAATAAATTATGATGACTAATTTAATAAAGTGTTTGATTAATAATATATAAAATTTTCTTTATTATTTTTATGTTATATATTGGGAGATGTCGTAATAAATATAGTAATAATCTAAAAAATAACAAGTCTTCTACATATTATTTTATATGTTACTACACAAATATTTAGGGGGTATATAAAATGATTTCTAATACTAATATATCAACAAATAGAAAAAATCAATTAGATGCGTTTAGAGAGGTAGAAGAATTATTAAATAAACGAAAATATAAAGGATTTTTTAGAATAAACAGCGAAAATAAATTATTATCCCCAGACATTGACAGTATTGTTTATCTAAGACATAAAAATAATAGAATAGAAAAATTTAATATAGCTTTTACTATAGAAAATGAAAAAGCTATACGAATTTATGAAGTTGAGCTTTTATTGGAAGGCAAACCTATTGATTATTTATATAAGCAATCTGTAATAAATATTATTATGAATAAAATTAAAGAAAGCTTATATATTAAAGAATTAAATCCACAGTATTCTGACTCTATTATTAAAGCTTATATAGGCGCAATTGAAAATGTAAACCATAACAATTAGTTATAAGAAAGGGGTAGCAATGGAAAAAATAAAGAAAAAAATTGAGATGAGTCTTGGAGAAATAAAGTGTAATCTAGTATTAAAAAATGCATCTTATATCAACGTGTTTAATGGACAAATTGAACAGGGAGATATAGGTATATGTGATGATACAATTATAGGCATTGGTAAATATGAGGGAGATATAGAAATTGATTGTTCAGAACAATATGTAGCTCCAGGTTTTATAGATTCCCATATCCATATTGAATCCACAATGATAACACCGGAAAAATACTCTTCAGTAGCAATTAAAAATGGGGTAACCACTGTAATAGCAGATCCTCATGAAATAGCAAATGTAGAGGGATTAAAGGGAATTGAGTTCATGCTTAAAAACTCTGAAAATGCTATGATTGATATGTACTTTATGTTACCATCTTGTGTTCCAGCTACAAGTTTTGAGGATAATGGATATACTTTAAATTGCGAAGAGCTTTTAGAATTGTCAAAGCATCCTAAAGTCTTAGGATTAGGAGAAGTAATGGATATTCAGGCAGTTATGAATAAAAATGAAGAGATGTTATGCAAACTTAAGTCCTTTAATGACAAGCCTATAGATGGTCATAGTCCTATAATATCTCCTATAGAACTAAATGCTTATGTTACTAGTGGTATTAAGACTGATCATGAATGTTCAAATTACAAGGATGCTTTAGATAAAATTTCAAAGGGTATGTATGTATTGATGAGAGAGGGATCGGCAGCTAAAAATCTAATATCACTATTAAAAGCTGTTAATGATGAGAATTACCATAGATTTTTATTCTGTACCGATGATAGAAATATAGAGGATTTAATGGAAGAAGGATCAATTGATAACTGTTTAAGAATAGCTATAAGAGAGGGGATAGATCCTGTTAAAGCTTTTACGATGGCAACTTTTAATGCTGCACAGTGTTATGGATTAAAAAATATTGGAGCTATAGCTCCAGGATATAAAGCAGATTTAGTTATTTTCGAAAGTCTTAAACAAATAAATATTAAAAGAGTATTAAAAAATGGGAAAGATCCTTCATTAAATGCTAAGGCAAGTGTTATTTATAATATTAAGACCTCTATGAATATAGATTTCGTATCAGCTAATGATTTCAAGGTTCCTGCTGTAGGAAACGAAATTAATATAATAAAAGTTAGACCACAATCTTTAGAGACTATAAAAGAAATAAGAAAAATTACGGCAGAAAATGGATATATTTCAAAGGTAAATAGTAAAGATGCTCTGAAATTAGCAATATTTGAACGGCATAAAAGAAGTAAAAAGTATTCTATAGGATATGTTGAAGGATTGGGATTAAGGGATTGTGCTATAGCTCAAACTATTGCACATGATTCCCATAACATTATTGTAATTGGTGATAATGATAAGGATATGGAAGTAGCTGTTAATTCTCTCATTACTATAGGAGGAGGAATCGTTATAGTTTCTGAAGGGAAATTAATATCACAGTTATCACTTCCAATAGGAGGATTAATGACATTCCAAGAGCCTTATATTGTTTGTGAGAATGTAAAAAGGCTTAATAGAATAGCAAGAAGTTATGGAATAAAGCAGGATTTTGATCCATTTATAACTCTTTCTTTTTTATCTCTTCCAGTGATTCCTGAAATCAAACTAACTACTAAAGGGCTATATGAATTTAGTAAAGCAAGTCTTATAGATTTATTTGTATAAATAAAATTATAATAATGATAGAATGTTTTTTCATTGTTACGAAAAACATTCTATTTTTATTTTCTCTTATTAGAAAGTTCAATGTAAAATTTCTATACAAATAAAATTTCATAGTTATGATTTTATGTAAAAAATAAGGATGTGTTATTTATTATCATAATTGTCAATAATAACAATTAGATAAGTACTATAAATAAAATGGAGATATATTAGCTATATTTGGTTATAATTATTTAAAAGAATTTGCTAAATCATTGAATGTAAATATAGAAGTAATAGAGGGAAAAGCTAAGTTAGAACTTAATGAAGAAATGGTCAATGATTTAATAAGTGTTGTCACTTGCTTTAGTGCTAGAATATATGATGCTAGAGGTGGAAGAAAGATTAAAAAAGATATAGAAAAATCTATAAAAGAATTATCAAAGAAAGAGGACAAGAATAGTGAGAATAACAATGAAAGCTATACTAGTAAATGAAGCTAATAATCAAAAACAAATTATTGATAATATGATGCTAGTATTTTGTACTGCTATAAGGTTTTCTTTTAAAAGACTATTAGAAAATAATATTAAGATTAATGAATTAGAAAAAATAGTGTTTAAGAAATATAATCTTAATATTAGACAGTCAAAAGATGCTGTAGAGTCAGCTAGACAAACTATTCTATCTCAAAAAGAATTAATAAAAATGAATTATAAAGATTATTCTAATAAATGTAAAGCTATTGAAAAAATATTAAAAGGTAAAAAGAAAATATCTGAAAAGAAAAAGAATGCTTTATTAAAAAAATTAGATAAAAGACAAAGAAAGGCTAACTATTTTAAGAATTTTATTGATACAAATACTATTCCATCTGTAACTTTTGGTACAAAAGAAATGTTTATTAGAAGATGCAAAGGCTTAATATCTAAAGAAGAATGGAGTGATTGTAGAAATAATAGGTTCTATAGTCGTGGAGATAAAAGTAAAAATGGAAACCCTAATTTAAGAATTATAATTAAAAACAATAAGAGTTTTTTAGAAATATCTACTTTAGAAAAAACATCAACTAATAGAGCAATTAAAATTCAAGTACCAATATATTTACCACAAAAATTATCTAAGAAAACAGGTAAAGTTAATGGAATAAACTATAGAGAAATGTTTTTAAGTCATTTAGCTAGTGGCGAGGCTTATCAAGTAGAAATACTAAAAGGAAATGATAAATACTATTGTCATATAACTTTTGATTTGCGGAAACAAAAACCTGTATACACAGGACATAATGGGATAATAGGAATAGACACAAATCCAGATGGTCTTGCACTGACTATGATAGATAACAAAGGTAACTATAAATGGCATACTTATTTAAAGCAACATGAATTATTATATGCTAGAAGTAATAGACGTGAGAATTTATGTGGTGAATTAGTAAAACGAGTAATATTAATAGCAAAAACATACAGCTGTGGAGTTGCTATAGAAGACTTAAAATTCAAAAACGATAAAGATATTAATAGTAAATTTGCTAGAATTAAACATCAATTTATATATTCTAAATTATTAACTATGCTTGAAAGTGCTTGTATAAGAGAACGAATAGAAATAATAAAAGTGAAACCTCAATTTACGAGTAAAATAGGGCTATACAAATATTGCCATCAATATGGAATGATAGTGCATAATGGCGCAGGTATGGTTATAGCAAGAAGAAGTTATAATTTTAAAGAAAAAGTACCTAAAATTTTAAAAGATAAATTAGTAAAAGATTTAGATAAATTTAATAAGAAGAATGAATGGTCTAAATGGATTGAAATTAATAAAAATATAAAAGGAAAGGTAGGTGAAAACCCTGATTTATGGTTAGTTAATAGGAAGAAAATACTTGGATTAGTTAGTTAATAATAACTTTAATATAGATATATACTGCCGAAGTACACCTAGTAGGAAAGGCTTTGGTGGCTTATAAATATTAGGGGCTGAGTAACACTCGCAATTCTGTTGTACTTTATAAGTGTATAAAATTATAAAGGCCATATGGAATTTTAGTAGTATAGTACTAACCTAAGTAGTTGAATCCTGTGACACTACCATCTTATTTAGAGAATAAGATGAAAAACTGTAGTATAGTTGATGTTACTATTTGCTATGGTTTTAGAAATCAGGTAAAACAGTGAGTTATTCTAAGAAAAAAAGAGGGGGATTTACTCTTATAGAAATAATAGTAGTTATATCGATTGTTGCTATATTAGCTTTTATAGCTGTGCCTAAGTTTGGAAATATACAGGAAAATGCTAAGCAAAAGGCAGATGTAGCAACTGCTAAAAATATAGCAATGGCAATTAATACAGAACTGTCAAAAGGAGAATTACTAACTAAAATAGATGAGGATATTGTTAAAAAGTATTTTAATAATGAAGAAATAAAACAACAAGCTTTAGTTGATGACACTTTACCAAATAAATTTTCTGTATATATAAAAAGTGATGGAGAAATATTTATTTTTACAGGAAATAGACAGGTTTATCCTAGTTTAAAAGATAAGACAGCAGCAGCAGATGGAAAAGACATAAAATCTTTTGAAATATCCTGCAAGTAAAGGGTGGAGGTAATATGATATTCTTATATAGTTTTATCTTTATCATTGGATTTTTCTTAGGAAAGATTTTGAACTTATGTATAGATGAAATAATTAAAAATGATAGAGAATATAAAATAAAAAAAGGAAAATATAATATTCAAAATTGGTTAGTTCAACTGGTGATGGGTATCATGCTCTTGCTTTTATATATAAAGTATGGCTTAGGTCTTCAATTAGTAAAGCTTTGCATTTTATCTTTTTTTATTATTATGATTGGTGTTATAGATTTTAATACTAAATATGTATATAATGTCACTGTTTATGGAGCTATAATTTTAGGCGTTATATTTACATTAATAGAATATATTAATGGATATCCTATTAAAGATTATATTTTCGGAGCACTATTAGGAGGAGGAGTTTTTTTTACTTTAATTCTTATTACTAAATTTATATATAAAAAAGAAGTAATAGGATATGGAGATTTAGAATTTTCGATTATAATAGGAGTCTTTTTGGGAGCCACAAGTAGCATATTAGTTTTCGTATTGGCTAACATATTAGCTACTATTATATGTATGTACATGATAGCTAAAGGAGAAAGTAGAAAAAAGACTATTCCTTATACACCTTTTATAACCATAGCTACCTTTATTGTAATATTATATAAGGATATTATAATAAGGCTTATTTTCGGTAATTAAATATTGAATTAATTATGGAAAGTTTTAGTAATAGGTAGATTTAAATAATCATAAGATATTGAATTTTCTATCTTTTTATAGAAAAAAATTTTATTTAATATTAGTAATTGTTAAAAAATTTTTAAAAGAATGATAAATTTGTTGACTTATGACGAAGAAATGCTGATAATGTAAAATAATATATTTCATCGAAAGGGGGTCAATGAGTTGTTTTATAAAAGTACCAGGGGAGAAGGAAAAAAAGTTAGAGCATCAGAAGCAATAATTAGGGGAATAGCTGAGGATGGAGGATTATATGTACCTGAAGAATTTCCTAAAATAGATAAGAGTTTTAAAGAATTAGGAAATATGAATTATAAAGAATTAGCACTTTATATTATGAAAAAATACTTTGATGATTTTAATGAAGAAGAACTTAAGGAATATATAGATAGAGCCTATGACAGTAAGTTTGAAAATCCTCTTATAGCACCATTGAATTATAAGGCAGGAGCATATTTTATAGAGCTTTATCACGGCAGAACATTAGCCTTTAAGGACATAGCCTTAAGTATATTGCCTCATCTTTTAAAAGCCTCAGCAAAAAAAATGAATATAACTAAAGAAATAGTTATATTAACAGCTACTTCAGGAGATACTGGAAAAGCTGCTTTAGAAGGATTTGATAGTATAGAGGGAACAAAGATAGTAGTATTTTACCCGAAAGACGGAGTAAGTGAAATTCAAAAAAGACAGATGGTTACACAAAGTGGGAAAAATACTTTTGTAGTAGGCATAGAAGGAAACTTTGACGATGCTCAAAGTGGAGTTAAGGAAATATTTAATGATAGAGATCTTAATGAATTATTGGGGGAAAGAGGATACATGTTTTCCTCTGCTAATTCTATAAATATAGGGAGACTTGTACCTCAAATAGTATATTATGTTTATTCTTATGTAAACCTAATTAAAGACAAAAGAGTGAAAGAAGGACAAGATATAAACATAGTTGTTCCTACGGGGAATTTTGGTAATATTTTAGCAGCCTTTTACGCTAAAAATATGGGAATACCAGTGGGAAAATTAATTTGTGCATCTAATGAGAATAAGGTGCTAGCAGACTTTATAAATACTGGAATATACGATAGGAGAAGAAAATTTTCTGTTACTAATTCTCCTTCTATGGATATTTTAATATCTAGTAATTTGGAAAGGTTTTTGTATGAAATAAGTGGAAGTGATTCATGTCTTATAAAAAATCTCATGACAGAACTTAAAGAAAAGGGTAAATATGAGATAACAGAGGAAATGAAGAAGAGATTAGATATATTATATGGGGATTTTTCAGATGAAGATGCTACACTTAAAGCTGTTGAAAAAGTCTATGAAAGTTCTGAGTATCTTATAGATACTCATACTGCAGTAGCTTATAAGGTTTATGAAAAATATAAAGTTAAAACAGGAGATAATAGTGTTACTATAATAGCATCCACTGCAAGTCCATTTAAATTTCCTAAAAGTATAAATGAAGTATTAAATATAGGACATGAGAATACTTCAGATTTTGAACTTATTAATTTATTTTCAGATAAATTAAATTTAAAGTTGCCTAAAGGATTAGAAGGACTAGAGGAAAAAGAAATCTGTCATAAGGTCACTTGTAAAAAGGATGAAATGAAGAAAGTAATTGAAAATTTTTTAGGGATATAGGTGATTAAAATGGTAGAAGTTAGAGTGCCTGCTACAAGTGCAAATATAGGACCAGGATTTGATTGCTTAGGTGTAGCAGTAAATATGTATAATAAATTCTTTGTAGAAGAAATTGAAGAGGGACTTATTTTTGAAGGTTGTGCGGATAAATTTAAAAATGAGGACAACTTAATATATGTGGCTATGAAAAAGTGTTTTGATAAAATCGGATACAAACCTACAGGATTAAGGATAAAAATAGAAAGTGATATACCAGCCTCAAGAGGGCTTGGAAGTAGCGCTGCTTGTGTAGTAGGAGGTATAATTTCTGCCAATGAATTAGCTGGTGGAGTTTTAAATAAAAAAGAACTTTTAGATTTAGCAGTGGAAGTAGAAGGGCATCCGGACAATGTAAATCCAGCATTGTTTGGGGGAATGACTGCTTCCATATCTGATAATAGAGAAGTAATTTATAGTAAAGTGAAGGTGAGTGAAGGTATTAAGTTCTGTGCACTTATACCAGACTTTACTTTATCTACAGAAAAGGCAAGGGCAGTCCTTCCTAAAAGTATAGATTACAAAGACGGAATTTTTAATGTAGGAAGAATTGCACTTATGATATCTGCACTAACTAATGGAGATTTTCATTTAATAAAATATGCTTGCAAGGATAAATTACATCAAGATTATAGGGCGAAGCTTATAGAAAATTTTTATTCAATAAAGGAAGAGTGTGAAAAACTAAATTCTTTAGGTGTATTTTTAAGTGGGGCAGGACCAACAATTATGGTGATGCTTAAAGAAAAGGATAAGCATTTTTCAATAAATATTAAAAGTTTTTTAGATACTTTAAAAAGCAATTGGCAGGTTAGAGAACTTAACATAGATAACTTTGGAACTCAAGTAAATAATGGTTAAGTTTAAATTCAATAAGATAAAATTCTGAAATCGCAATGAATACTTGGTACTGGGTGGTAAGTTTTAATATTTTATTCATTAGTCACCAGCCACTACCCACTAATTCATATATAGGGGGATTAAAATACAATGGAAAAAGTACTTGTAGCTAAGTTTGGGGGAAGTTCACTTTCAGACAGTGAACAATTTAGAAAGGTGAAAAATATAATTTATGATAATGAAAACAGGAGATACATAATACCTTCAGCGCCAGGTAAAAGATTTAAAAAAGATTATAAAATAACAGATCTTTTATATTTATGTCATGCTCATAGAGAAAGTGGTATATCCTTTGATGATGTATTTAAACATATAGAGGAAAGATATTTAAATTTAGCAAAGGAACTACAGGTCAAAATTGATATAAAAAATAAAATAGAAGAAATAAAGAGGGAGATTGAAGCAGGTGCCTCAAGAGATTTTGCAGCTAGCAGAGGAGAATATTTAAACGGATTAATTTTGGCAGACTATTTAAATTACGACTTTATAGATGCAGCGGAAATTATACATTTTAAAAAATATGGAAGTTTAGATTTAAAGGAAACAGAGAAGGCTATAAAAGAAAAGATTAAGAATGTGAAAAAGGCAGTTATTCCAGGCTTTTATGGAGCACTACCTGATGGAACTATAAAAACTTTTTCAAGGGGTGGTTCTGATATAACAGGAGCTATAGTAGCTAGAGCTGTAGAGGCCTCTCTTTACGAGAATTGGACAGATGTTTCAGGCTTTTTAATGGCAGATCCTAATATTATGGATAATCCAAAACCTATAGAAGTAATAAGCTATAAGGAACTTAGAGAACTTTCTTATATGGGAGCAAAGGTTCTTCATGAAGAGAGCATGTTTCCTGTAAGAGATGTGAAAATTCCTATAAACATAAAGAATACTAATAGACCAGAGGATAAGGGTACATTAATTGTAGATGATGATAAAGCTTTAAATTATACTGGATCTATTACAGGCATAGCAGGTAAAAAAGGATTTACAGTTATAGCTATACATAAGATGCTTATGAATTCAGAATTAGGTTTTCGTAGAAAACTTCTTTCTATATTAGAAGAGAATGGAGTAGCCTTTGAAAATATTCCTTCAGGTATGGATTCTGTATCATTAGTAATAGAAGATAGTCAACTTGGTAATAAGCTAGATATTATATTAGAAGAAATCAAGAGGCAGTGTAATCCAGATTCTTTAGAAGTTCATGTTAATATGGCATTGATCGCTACAGTAGGAAATGGAATGAATAGAACTAAGGGCATATCTGCAAAGATATTTAAAGGACTTTTAGATGCGGATGTAAATATAAGAATGATTAATCAAGGTTCTAGTGAAATAAATATTATTGTAGGTGTAGAAAATGATGATTTTGAAAGAGCTGTAAGAGGTATCTATAAAGCTTTTATAGATTAATATTTAGATATTAGAAAGTTATTTACGAAAGAGGGGAAAAAATTATGGGAAAAGTTAAAATTGCGTTATTAGGATTGGGAAATGTAGGTAAAGGTGTTTGGAATATATTAAGGACAAATAAAGAAGCTATAATCAAAAGGGCTGGTTATGATATAGAAATATCAAAAATATTGGTAAAAGATATAAATAAACAAAGGGGAATAGAGGTTCCTAAAGAATTATTAACTACAGATGTAGAAGAAATATTTAATGATGATAGTATAAAAATTGTAGTAGAGGTTATAGGTGGATTAGAGCCTGCTAAAGAATATATTCTAAGATCTATAAAAAATAAAAAACATGTTATAACTGCTAATAAAATGCTCATTGCAACTAATGGAAAAGAAATTTTTAAAGAGGCTCAAAAACAAGGAGTAATTGTGAATTTTGAAGCTAGTGTAGCTGGAGGAATTCCTGTAATAAATAGTATAAATGAAAGTTTAACTGCTAATAAAATAGAAGAAATTGTGGGTATAATTAATGGAACTACAAATTATATATTAACTAAAATGACTTTGGAAGGTATGAGTTTTGAAGAAGCACTTAAGGAAGCACAAAGAATGGGCTATGCAGAGGCAGATCCAACTTCTGATGTGGAAGGTTATGATGCAGTTTATAAATTGGCTATATTAACTGCTTTAGCCTTTGAAACAAATGTAGATGTGAATGATATATATGTAGAGGGGATAACTAAGATAAAAGCAAAAGATATAGAATATGCAAGGGAGCTAGGATATGTTATAAAACTTTTAGCTATTGTTAAAGAGGCTAATGGAAAGCTTGAACTTAGGGTTCATCCTACAATGATTCCATCAATTCATCCTTTAGCTAATGTTAATGATTCCTTTAATTCAATTTTTATTAAAGGTAATGCGGTAGGGGATTTGATGCTTTATGGAAGAGGAGCAGGAGAGCTTCCTACAGGAAGTGCGGTAGTTGGAGATATAATATCTGTTCTAAGAAATGAAGGTGTTTCTCCTATAGATAAAAACTATATTGATAGGGAAATAGCATCTGTAGGTAATTTTAAATCTCAATATTATTTAAGAATTTCTGTAAAAGAGGAGCCAGGAGTACTAGGAAAAATCACTACTATATTAGGAAAAAACAATGTAAGTATTCTATCTTTTATACAAAAACCTAAAAAAGAAGATTTCGTATCTATAGTGCTAATAACTCATGATACTTTGGAAGGAAACATAGATAAATCCATAGAAAAAATAGAGAACTTAGATGTAGTAGACAAGATAAAAAGTGTTATAAGAATTGAAAATTTAAGTTAATTAAAATACATTCTTCTAGATAAAATAGATTTAATTTTAATAGCTGAGGAATTATAAATTTTATTAATATATGCTTTAATAAATTAGTAATATAGAAATAAAGAATAAACCGCTTTTAATTATTTTATCATTAAATAATTAAAAGCGGTTATTATATGTTTGATTTAAATTTTATTGATAGTTATTATATTGTGTCTTTTTTAAATAAATCAACTAAAAAATTATCATGTTTTGCTAACAATTTACTAAAATTGCCCATTATTATTTTTCAGTATTATCTTATAGCATAATATTTTGGAAGTCCATTTTCATATTCAATCTTTGCTTCTCCTAGAATAAGTGGTAATGTGTAGTTGTAAGCTTCTATAGTAACGTTATTACCTTCTGGATTTATCCATTCCTTAGGGAAATATTTAATTTTATTTGCAACCTCTGATGTGTGAAGTGCAAAAGTTTCTGATTTATAAGGACTGTTAGAAATTCTTTTTATAGCGACCATATTCCCACTTTCACCATCTTTAGAGTATTCTAATGCGAATGATCCAATATCATAAGCCTCTTGAATGTCAGTTTCTGATGCAAAGTGCATAGCTGACCTCTGCATTGTAGAAAGTTCTATAGCTCTTACTTTTTTAACTCCATTTTCTTTTAATAGATTTTTAAGGTAATTACATACTCCACCAAGTTGGGCATGGCCAAATTTATCTAATCCAGTTGAAGACATTTCTCCTAAAAAAGTTCCATCAGCAGTTCTAATGCCTTCAGAGACAACTATTACAACAGTATTTTTTTCTTCAAGTTTTGTATTAACATCTTTTACAAACTTCTCAATGTTAAAAGGAGCTTCAGGAAGGTATATAAAGTCCACTACAGATTTTCCATTTATAGTGGCAATACAAGAACTAGCAGCTAACCAACCAGTATCTCTTCCCATTGTTTCTATTATAAATACATTTTTAGCGTTATAAACATTAGCATCTATACTGTTTTCTAAAGCTATAGTAGCAATGAATTTAGCAGCACTACCAAATCCAGGGGTATGGTCCATAATAGGTAAATCATTATCAATAGTTTTTGGAACACCTATAAATTTAATATTGATATTATGCTCTTTAGCATAATTACTAAGTTTATGTACTGTGTCCATTGAATCATTTCCACCTATATAGAAAAAAGTGCTAATTCCATATTCCTCTAATATTTCAAATAATTTTACATATTCATCCTTATGGTTTTCATAATTTTTAAGCTTGTACCTACAAGAACCAAGTCCAGAAGAAGGAGTATATTTAAGTCCGCTTACTTCTTCTTTTGGCATTTTTGATAAATTGAGCAAATTTTTATTTAAAATACCTTCAATGCCATTTAATCCAGCATAAACATTATCATAATATTTACACTCTAAATTTTTTTCAAATATTCCGATAGCACTTGAATTTATAACAGAAGTAGGACCACCGGACTGGGCCACTAAACAATTTTTCATATTAATTATCTCCCCTTACATTATATACACTATATTTTATTATAATATATAATAGTGATAGCTACAATTATATTATCATATTATGTAGTAAAATAACGAATATTGTATTATGATAACAATAGTTTAATATGTATATATAGATATACGATTTCTAAAATTAATATATGTGAAAATGATTGGTATTTTTGGGTATCATAGCTGAAGTTATTGAATTCACAATTCACAATGCACAATTCACAATTATGGACATTTCTCAGTTATCACTGAGAAATTTAAAATTNNTAAAGACTAGCAATATAAAATTACTAGTCAAAAATATGTTTTAGGAAATTATTTTGCCTAAAAATAATTTCATCCTTAACTGTGCATTGTGAATTGTGCACTGTGCACTAATCTAAGTTGTGCACTTTGCATTGTGAATTGAAAAACTCAAGGGTGTAGCTATATTCAGCTATACATTAATTTTTAAGGTAGTTTATCTATATATTATAATTATAGAAGGAGTGTAGGTTATGGAAAATAGATTATATCCTAAAGAAAGTAATGATATGTATGGATATGTAGATGAAAATGGTAAAACAATCATAGATTTTAAGTTTGATTTTGGAGATGAGTTTGAAGATGATATAGCTCTAGTAGAACTTAATGGTAAATGCGGTTTTATAAATAAAGATGGAAAAATAGTTATTGAGCCTAAATATGATGATATAAACTATTTTAATGAGGGCATGGCGGTAGTTGAAATAAATCATAAATATGGATACATTGATAAAAATGGAGATTTGGTTATTAAAACAAAATTTGAAGAAGCAAAAGGCTTCACTGAAGGATTAGCAGCTGTTAAGCTTTTAGGAAAATTCGGATATATAAATAGGGAAGGGAAGATGATAATAAGCCCATCTTTTGACGATGCAAATGAATTTGAAAATGGATTAGCACTAGTTAAAAAAGGAGAAAAATTTGGGTACATTGATAAAGATGGTAATGTAGCCATAGAATTTGACTTTCATTATGGTAGTGATTTCAATGAAGGTTTAGCAGCAGTAGCTATAGGTGATAAGTTTTTTTACATAGATGAAAATGGAGAAAAGATTTTTGATAAAGACTTTGAATTTGCCAACAGTTTTAGTGAGGAGTTGTCAGCAGTTTGTTTTAAAGATCAATATGGATTTGTAGATAAAAATGGAAAATTTGTCATAGAGCCTAAATACGATTGGGCAGATAATTTCACTGGAGAATACGCAGTAGTTTCAATTGGTGAAAAATATGGATTTGTAAATAAAAGCGGAAATGTTGTAATTCCCATAGAATATAGCAATGTTTTTGATTATAGTGAAGGATTTTTTTCTGTTCAAATTCATGAGAAATGGGGTTATATAGACGTAAATAATCATATCGTTATAGAACCTATTTTTGATGAAGTTGAAAATTTCTACAATGGAGTTGCTAAAGTTATAGTTAATGAAGTACCTCAGTATATTAAAAAAGACGGAAGTATACTTTAAAAGTAGCAGATTTTAAAGATATAATCATTTTTCATGGATAATACTGTAAAAACAGTTTTTATGATACAATTAAATAAATGATTATAATGGGAGATGAATGATATGAAGATGATTGATCTACATTGCGATACTATAGGAAGGCTTATGTATACTGGGGATAAAGTTAATTTAAGAAAAAATAATTTTTCTGTAGATGTTGAAAAACTAGTTAAAAGTGACTCTATGGCTCAATTTTTTGCTTTGTATGTAGACTCACAACAGGCAGATGATCCTTTAAAATATGCTTTAGATATGTTAGATAGATTTTATAATGAGATTCAAGCTAATAGCGATGAATTAAGATTAGCAACTAATTATCAAGAACTTATAGAAAACAACAATAATAATAAGATATCAGCTTTTTTAACAATTGAAGAAGGCGGAGTAATACAAGGTAAACTTAGCAATTTAAGAAATTTCTATAGATTAGGTGTTAGACTTATGACATTAACTTGGAATTATACTAATGAAATAGGATTTCCAAATTGCAAAAGTGAATTACAAAACAAAGGATTAACTGAGTTTGGCATAGATTGTGTAAGAGAAATGAACGATTTAGGAATGATAATAGATGTTTCACATCTATCTGATGGCGGATTTTACGATGTTGCTAAATACTCTAGTAAACCATTTGTAGCATCTCACTCTAATTCTAGGCAGATATGTCATCATCCTAGAAACTTAAATGATGATATGATTAGAGTGCTTGCGGAAAAAGGTGGAGTTACAGGAATAAATTTTGAAAAAAGCTTTTTAAACACTGAAGGCAGGAGCTTTGTCGAAGATATAGTAAAGCATATAAAGCATATAATTAATATAGGTGGAAGTGAAGTTGTAGCTCTAGGTACGGATTTTGATGGAATAGATGCTAAAGGGTTAGAAATAGATAATATTGGTGATATGGATAAACTATTGGTTGCACTAAATAATGAAAGTTTTAGTGACGATATAATAGAAAAAATCTTTTATAAAAATGCCTTTAGGGTTATTAAAGAAGTAATGAAATAGCATATTTATATGAAAAGTTAGTATAATATATAATAGATACGAATAGAGCAAGAAACTTTGCTCTATTTTTATTAAAATTTAAAGAAAATTCACAAAAGTCTTAATGCAATTCATTATTTATTTGGTAGAATTAAATATATAATTATTTCTAATAGAGTTTCCAGTTTAAAAAAGGAGAGGTTTGAATGGAATATCCAAAATTTTCATATGACAAGATTGAAAGCAATATAGTACTTAAAAAGGTAAACATTACTGGTAATGTATGTGGCGAGTTTGTAGAATTTACTATAGATCATATATATGAAAACAAAGGTAAGAGCGATGTAGAGGCAATCTACACTTTTCCTATACCAGAAACATCAGTATTATCAGGCTTTGAAGCAAATATTGGAGGAAGAAGTATAAAAGGTATTATAGAAGACAAAAAAGAAGTTGATAAAATCTATAATAATATAAAGGATGACAATTCTAATTTTTTATTAGAAGAGTTTAATGCTAATGATTTTAGAATTTCTATGGGAAAAATATTAGCAGGAGAAAGTATTAATATAAAGATATCATATATTGAAGAACTAGCTTATGATAATGAACAATTAAAGTTAACTATTCCTAGAATAATACCACCAACCAATGTAGAATCAAATGAAAATTTAGTTAAAAAGAATAATTATAAATTATACTTAAATTTATTAGTTGAGTCTTTTACTGATATGGAGTTTGTAAGTAATACTCATAAAATAAAAGTAGAAGAAGGTAATGATTATTTATATAAAATTACTTTAGCTTCATCTAAGGAAAATTTAGATAAAGATATGATAATTTATTTAAAAGAAAAAACTTTTGAAGAAACTACTGGAATGATATATGAAAATTCTAAGGAAAATAATAGTATAATTTATTTAAGATTCATACCTGATATAGAGCCTTCTAAGGAAAAGAAAATTGATAATTATATATTTATGGTAGATATATCAAACTCTATGGAAGGACAAAAACTTTTAGAAGCTAAAAACGCACTTCAGCTTTGCTTGAGAAATTTATCTAAAGAGGATACTTTTAATATAATTGCAATGGGAGATAAGCTTAATTATTTCTCAGAAGATAGAAGAGTAGAATATAACGAAGAAAATTTAATCAAAGCATCTATGTGGATAGATGAATTACAATGTGAAGATGATGCAGTTATTTTTGAAGGAATTAAATATGCTTTAAAGAATGAAGCTTTAGGAGAGGAAAATACTATTTTATTATTTACTGATGATATTGTAGATAATGAGAAAGAAATATTAGATTACGTAGATGAACATTGTATTGAAAGCAGAATTTTTCCATTTGGCATAGATGCCTCAGTTAATACTTATTTTATCAATAAATTAGCTCAAATTACTTATGGTAAAGCTGAATTTATTAATAATAATGAAAGAATTGAAGATAGTATTTTAAAGCAATTTAATAGAATTAGAGGATTACAAATTACAGATATTGAAATTGATTGGGGATTGGTTAAAGTTGAAAGAACTTATCCAAGAACCATTGAATATATGTATGATGGAGAATTATTTTCTATTTTTGCTAAAGTGCAAGGACAGGTAGAAGGAATTGTAACATTAAGAGGAAAAGTGGGAAATAGAAGAGTTCAAAGACGAATAAGTTTAAGCAATTTAGAATTAGAAGAAAATATGAATTTAATCGAAAAAGTATGGTATAAAAAGAGAATACAATCTTTACAAAATAGGATAAGATTTGAACGTGGAGAAACTTATAATGCTATGAAAAATAAGCTTGTAGAGATATCAAAACATATAGGAGTATTGAGTAGTGAAACATCATTTATATTGATGGAGCAACTTTATGATCCTGTATTAGGAATAGGATTTAAAAAATTCTTACCAGTAAAAATTAAGTATGATGAGGGAGATGGCACACAATTAGCATCTAACTTTTACTATAGGCACTATTTTGATCAACCTCAATTTGATGAATCAGAATTATCAAAAGCATTAAGAGGAGAACTATTAAGAATTTTAGCATCACATCAATTTGCTAGTGGAGCCTTTGCAAACTCCTTACAAGAAGATCAAATTGATAAAGTAATATCTACAATAAAAGGTATATTAGCTTTTACATTAGGGAAAGAGGATATTTCTATATATAAAAATTTACTAAATAAATCTTTGAATTTTATTGTAAGTAATTTTGAAGAATCAAAAAATGATTATGATGATAATGCTATATGCTTTTTATATTTAGCACTGAAGTCCTCATTAAATAGGGGAATCATAAAATCTGAAAAGAAAGAGGAGTTTGAAAGAAAAATTAAATCTTTAGAAGAAATCATCAAACTCAGAAATATTGATATAGAAGGCATAGAAAATCATTTTATAAGCTTTATAGAAAAATCTGAAAATAAAGACCATTCTTTAAGTTCGTTAATTGATAAAGCAATACTAAAAAACTAGTAAATAAAACTGCTGAATTTTCAGCAGTTTTATTTTTTGAAGATATCACATTAGACTAATAAGTGTATGCTGTGATATACTATCAATTATAACTTATTTAAGAGAGAATGTATTTAGGTAAGCAAAATGAAGAAAGAAGAAATTAATGATATAAGATATAAAATATATAGTACATTTAAAGAAGCTACAGGTTTAAATAGTAGCAATATTATAAGCATAAAACCATTACATTTAAAAATCTTATTTGAGCTTTACAATAGTAATTTCCTATCAAATTATTTTAGTGAGGATTTTATTAAAAACATTAGCTTTTCACTATCAAATAAAATGACAAAGGCAGCAGGAAAAACCATATATAAAAGAAGCTCAATAAGTGAAAGCTTTGAAATCAAATTAAGCTTAAACTTTCTAAAGAATTATAGCAAAACTAATAGAGAAAAAATAGTTTCAGGAATTGTAACGAAAGATGTAATTGAGGCAATGATGATAGTCTTTGAACATGAAATTTGTCATTTAATCGAGTTTCACAAATATAAAAAGTCAAGTTGTAAAACTGCAAGATTCAAATCTTTAAGCAGAGATATTTTTGGTCATAGCGATATTTATCATAGATTGCCTACTGATAGTGAGATATTTATGGAGAACTCTAATATCACCTTAGGAAGTACTGTGACCTTTAAGCATAATGGACTTTTACTAAAAGGAATACTTTATAAAATAAATAAGAATGCTGTAGTAATGGTTAGTGACAATAAAGGGATGTATAGTGATAAATATAATAATAGATATTCTAAGTATTATGTACCACTAGATAAAATAAAAAAATGATCTAGAAGGAGGAGAAGTGTTATGATTAAAGCTATATTGTTTGATTTAGATGGAACTTTAATTAATACAAACACATTAATATTAGAAAGTTTTAAACATGTTTTAAATAATAGCTTAGGTGTAAAAGTAGGAGATGATGAGCTCATTAGATATTTTGGGGAGCCACTGTCATATACTATGTCTAAATACTGTGAAGAAAAAACTGAAGAACTTGTAAATGCATATATAGAGTACTGTGCAACTATACATGATGATTATACAGAAGGTTATGAGGGTGTAGAAGAAGCACTTATAGAGTTAAAAAATAGAGGGTATAAATTAGCGGTAGTAACATCAAAAAGACGCAATACTGCTTTGAGAGGATTAAGATTGTTTAATCTAGAAAAATATTTTGATGTAATAGTAACGCCAGAAGATACTACAAAGCATAAGCCTAATCCAGAACCAGTGTTAAAGGCTCTAGAGCTTTTAGATGTAAAATCAGAGGAAGCAATAATGATAGGAGATAGTCATAATGATATTTTATCTGGAAAAGCTGCTAATGCAAAAACTTGTTTAGTTAAATATACATTTATTCCTTTAGAAGAGGTCTTAAAACATGAACCTGATTATGCTATTGATGATATGAGGGAATTATTAGATATACTTTAATTAGCAATGAAGCGATAGTAATTATATTTAAGTTAAGATTATTATACAAATTTAAAAAGACAGGCTATTAACAGGTGCCTGTCTTTACCCTAGGGATTTTTGAGAACCCAAAGTAGTCTACGCTACAACATATGTACATCATTACATATCCAGATATAATCCTTCGACTACATATAAACATTACACAACCTACATACATCTTTACTCGACAAAATAGAATACCTGTAGAGCATTAATTAATCTTTCGACTAAGTAACACCCTTAGCTTTTAATTAGGCATCTAAAAGAAAATAATAAACCAAAGATATTAGTATATTTTAGGCACATGGAATAAAATATCTAGTTAAAGATAAGACATATATTTTGTATCAGACAGATAGACAGGTTTTCACGGTAGTCTAGCTACAATGGAGTTCTGACAACAGGGCATGATGCAAAATAAATGAGCATACCGACTAGTTATTTCTTAAAACATGCCTCATCAGACAAGGTGTCAGATTCTACTCATAGTGAATCTATGGGCATGGTATGACAACGCAGTATGATGAAAAATAGACTAAAATATTGGCCTAGCATTTCTAAGAGGATACCTTATGCCTGCGGCAACCTAAGTTATCTTAGCTCGACCATTATACATAGTTTAGAACCCTGTATATACAGTTATGCACATACACAGCATTTCACCACCTATAATAGTCTTCTCTCCAGCCTATATAAGAATTTTCACTCCCATATACACCTTTGACCGAATGTTATAAAGCCATTTCCAGCCTACAAACACTCTTGGCTCAACCACTTTACATCCTCTGTATACTAATATGGTTACCAAAATAATTTTTCATATTCTTAATTTTTTGTTAACAATTAAGAAAACTACTTGCTTTTATTAATAATATCTCTTAATACGCCACAAGTATAATAAATATCTTCTTTAGTGATCCAATGATGGGTAACAAATCTCATTAAGCCATCTTCTTCTCCGTTACTTTTAATCCCTTTTTTGTATAATTCATCTACGATTATTTGTCCATCATTTCCAGTATTCTCTAAGCTAAAGAATACCATATTTATGTGTATATCCTTTTTATTAACTTCGATACCAGGAATTTTTTCAAGTTCATTAGCTAATAATAATGCATTTTCATGATCAGTTTTTAAAGGGTTTATCATTTCTTTCAAAGCTACTAAGCCAGCAGCTGCTAAAAATCCACTTTGTCTTAACCCTCCACCTAATAGCTTTCTTTTTTTTCTAGCTTTATCAATAAATTCTTTAGAACCTGCTAATATAGAACCGACAGGAGCACATAATGCTTTAGATAAGCAAAACATTACTGAGTCTGTGTATTTTGTAATTTCTGAAGGATGAACATTTAAATAAGTAGCAGCATTAAATAATCTTGCTCCATCTAAATGTACTTTAAGATCATATTTTTTTGCTAGATTATAAATATCTCTCATGTTATCTAAAGGTATAACTACACCGCTAGAATGAGCATTTTCAATACAAATAAGACTAGTGCTTGGAAAATGAATATCATCTTCTTTTCTAATTCTTTTTTCAATTTCAGATGTATTTAATATACCCTTAGGGTTATCTATAGTTCTTAGCTGAACTCCTGCAATTACAGAAGCGCCTCCTACTTCATGAGCTACAATATGACAATTATCTCCTAAAACTACTTCTTCACCTCTATTACAATGAGTAAAAAGCGCAAGTTGATTTCCAAAGGTTCCACTAGGAACAAATAATGCAGCTTCTTTGTTTACTAGATTAGCAGCGTATTGTTCAAGTTCTTTAACAGTAGGGTCATCTTCATAAACATCATCTCCTACTATAGCTTCAAACATAGCTTTTCTCATTTTGTCAGTAGGCTCTGTTACAGTATCACTTCTTAAATCTATAAATTTCATAAGTTTTCCCCCTAAATATTATAGTTATAATATCTATTATAATTTATTTCATTATATTAGAAAATATTAAATCTCAAATATGGTATAATAAAAAAATAATATATAAATTTACAAGTGGTGATTTAAATGAAAAGTCTTATATTAGCAGAAAAGCCTTCTGTGGCTAGAAATATAGCAGAGGCATTAAATTGTAAAATTAGAAAAGATGGATATATAGAGGGAGACGATTATATAATAACATGGGCTTTTGGTCATCTTTTACAATTGCTTGATGCAAAGGATTATGACGAGAATATGATAGGATGGAGAATGGAAAAGTTCCCATTTATACCTAGTGATTTTAGATATAAGGTTAAGTGTGATAGTTACAATAGAAATATTGTAGATAAAGGTGCAGAAAAGCAAATTAATATAATAAAAAGTTTAATAGATAGGGAAGATGTTGATGGAATAATATCTGCAACAGATTTTGATAGGGAAGGACAGGTTATTTCGGATGAATTGTTCATACATTTTAATGTAAACAAACCCATATATAGAATACTCCTTAACGAGTGGACGGAAGAAGAAGTAAAAAAAGGAATAAAAAATTTAAAACTTAATTCAGAAATGAAACCATTACAGGATGCAGGTATTGGAAGACAGTTAGCAGATTGGGTAATTGGAATTAATTTAACTTCAGTTGCAACATTACGTTACGGAGGAACTGGAAAAGATAGAAAAGTAATTAATATTGGAAGAGTGCTTTTACCAACATTAAAAATTATTTATGATAGAGATAAAGAAATAGAAAATTTCCAAGCTAGTTCTTACTATAAGTTATCAACTATCTATAAATCGAAAGATAATACTGAGTTTGAGACTCTTTATTATGAAAATTCTAGTGAAAAGTTTGAGAAAAAAGAATATTTAGATGAGATTAGTAGGATATTAGTTGATAAAAGTGGGGTAGTTATTGAGAAAGAAATTGAAAAGAAAAGAGAATATCCACAACCATTATTTAATTTGTCTAACTTGCAAGGATACATAACAAGTAAATATAAGGGTTGGACTTCGGATAAAGTATTAAAGGTTGCTCAAAGCCTTTATGAAAAGAAATTTATTACATATCCGAGAACAGCTAGCGTTGTATTGGAAGAAAGTTTAGAAGATAAAGTGAAGAAAGTCTTAGAAAATCTAAAAAAGGGATTACCTTATGAAGAGCAAGTTAAGTTTGTAAAATCAAAAAGAGTTTTTGATAATTCTAAGGTAGAAAGTCATAGTGCTATAACTCCTACATATGTAATTCCAAAGGGGTTAAGCGCAGATGAACAAGATGTATATAATGCTATAAAGAATAGATTTATTATGCAATTTATGCCTGTAGCTGAATTTGAAGAAACTAAAATAACTATTAAGGTAAATGATGAGAAAGTTCCTGGAGAGTTTATTGCAAAAGGTAAAGTCGAAATTATTAAAGGATGGAGAGCTGTTGAAAAAATAGATACTAAAGATACAATTTTGCCATTAGTGCAGAAAGATGAAAATCTTGATATTACTGATAATAAGGTTAATAAGGTTACTAAAAAACCACCTAAGTATCATACGGAAAAAACACTTTTAAGGGTTATGGAGACCTGTGGTAAAAATTTTAAAAATGATAAAGAGGATAAAGATGAAAGTTTAGATGATGAAACTAATACAGATGAAATGATGAATGCAATATTAAGTGGATTTAGCATAGGAACTCCTGCAACTAGGGCTGAAACTATTAATAAGCTTAAAGATATTGGATATATTAAAGCAAAAGGTAAGAGTTTAATTACAACTGAACTTGGCAGAACTATAGTTGAAATCTTTCCTGCAAAAGAACTTTTAGATTTGGAATATACAGGAAAGCTAGAAAAGACACTATCAGATATAGAAAAAGGCAAATATAAAAAAGAGGATTTCTTGGATTTTATATATGATTTCACGACACAATCAGTAGATAAAATAAAAAATGACAATTCACTTCTACATAAATTTAAAGTTCAATTACCAGAAGGAAAAGAGATTATTGGTAAATGTCCTATATGTGGGAATGCGATAGTAGAAGCTGAAAAAAGCTTTGGATGTACTAACTGGAAAAATGGGTGTAGATATACAATCTGGAAAGATGATAAATATATAGCTTCATTTGGAAAAGTAGTATCTAAAGAGATGGTAAAGATATTACTTCAAAATGGTAAAGTAGGGTTTAGAAATCTTAAGAGTAAAAAAGGGAATACTTTCAGTGCATACTTTAAGTATGAAAGAAATGAGAAAACGGGATATTTTAATTGGAATATAGAATTTATTGATTAAGAAAAAGGGGCTTCGCATTAGCAGTTAAAAACTGCTGATGTATAGCTCCTTTTTTCGTACTGCTTTATTTGTATAAAATTTCTACTTAAAATTCACCCAATTTTATTATATAATAATAGGCAAGTAAATTTATTAAGATTTGATTACAAAACACTATATTATAATTAATAAGAATAATTATAGAAATTTAATCCAAAATATATTTAGAAAAATTCATAAGACCTAAAGAAAAATATTGAGTGGCTTATGAACAAAAGGAGAATAATTGAGTATGAACAAAGTAAAAAAGATTATTTTATCGTCGAGTTTATTAATTAGCACCGTGATTTTAACTCACCTTGTAGAAATAGAAAGTAATGAGGAGTTTGACGTATATGATACATTTATGAATAGTGCAATTAGTTCAACGATAGAAGAACAATCTACTTTGGGAAAATCCATTCCAGTAAAAGATAATAGTGTAGAAGATCAAATTCCTAAAGGAACAAAAAAAATTGAGCATAGTGATAATACATATAATGAAGAGGAAAGAATAGTATTTTCAAGAGGAGGTAATATAGATGATGTTGACGCAAATCAAATATTACCTAAAGGTGCTACTATATCAACAGACAAGATGATTCAGAAGCCTTCTAAACCCAAAATAGAAAATTTGGATTGGTGGGGTGAAGCACAATATTTATATCCTATTGGAGCAGTAGCTGAAATTGAGGATGTTTATACTGGTAAGACTTTTAAGATGAAAAGAACCTTTGGCACAAATCATGCCGATGTTGAAGCATTGACTTCTAAGGATACAGAAGTAATTAAAAGCATATGGGGAGGGTTTTCTTGGGAAAGAAGACCGATAATTGTAAAAATTAATGGCAGAAGAATTGCAGCATCTATGGCAGGAATGCCCCATGCTGGGAATGATGCCTATCCTGCACTTTCCCAGGCGCCTAATTTATCAGATGGATATGGTACAGGACAGAATTTAGACGTAGTTAAAGGTAATAATATGGATGGTGTTTGTGATATCCATTTTTTAAACAGCACTAGACATGAAGATGGTAGTGTGCAGGCAGTTTCTGATCCAGAGCATCAAAAAAATATTGAAATAGCTTCAAAATCTAAATAAATTGAATAAAATTGAGTTTGTACATATAGGCATCTTTTATTTTGAGATGTCTTTTTTTTATAAAATATTATAAGCCTATAGATCTCAATCTATAGGCTTATATACTAGTAATAACGTGTATATCTTCTTTTACTATGTTTTCTCTTATTGATTAAGTAAATTGTAAGAACTATCAAGGAAATTATTACAATTAACATAATTGAGTATATTAAAATATTTTCCTTAATTATATCAAGTTTTGAAATTGTAGGATACAAATCATACTTAGATTCAGAGTCTCTAATTTTTACAGACACTTGTCCAACTGATTTGTCTTTATTTAATTTCCAAGCACTTAAGTGATTAACATTATAGTTAATTTCAGGCTTTAGTTCTGTATCATAATATGTAATATCCTCATGAATAGTTACAGGTACTCTAATTGCTTTTTCTGGCCCTATTAATGGAATAGCATTATATTTTAATGTAATAGTGTTAAGATCACTGTCCTTTTGAAGAAGGAGTTCTTTTTCTGCACTATAACTATAATCTGCCAACTTTTCCATATCTTCAAATACTTTTGTGTCCTTAGGATAGTCATACTCAGAATTTAGAACCACTGTAGCTATTTTACGATTTTCTCTTTCATAAACGGAAACTAAACAACGACCAGATTTGTCTGTATATCCGGTTTTTCCACCTATATTTCCGTTAACTCCAAGCAATTTGTTTCTATTTTCAATTTTAGCTATTGGACCTTTGGTAGATTGAACTGATGCTTCTTTCTTATTTATAACGGATTTAGTCCAATCATTTGACATTATTGCTTTAAGAAGTATACTTAAGTCGTAAGCAGTAGTTAAATGGTCTGGAGTATTGTCGTCTAATCCATTAGGTGTTACAAAATGAGTATTAGTCATTTCTAGCTCTTTTGCTTTTTCATTCATCATTTTAACAAAATTATTTACGCTTCCACCTACATTTTCAGCAATCATATAAGCTATGTCATTACCAGAATATAATAAAAGAATATCCATTGCATTTGAACCAGTAAAAGTATCACCAGCATCAACTGGATGAACATTTAAGCCGTAGGAGTAGGGAGCCTCATTTTTGGCAGCTTGAGGATAGGTTAACAAATCTCCAGGGCTTTTATTTTCTGCTAAAAGTAATGCAGTCATAAGCTTTGTAATACTTGCAGGATACATTTTTTCATCAATATTCTTTGCATATATTATTTCATTAGTTTCCAAATCCACAGCTAATGCAGAGGTACCTATAAGCTCTGGCTCTGGTGCTTTTGCAAAGGCAATGGTGGAAAATACTGAAGTAAATATTAGTGTAGATGCTATAAATTTAGTTATTTTTTTCACTTTACACTTCCCCTTTACATAATTTATGTTAAAACATAAAATTAGTATAGCATTTTAAGATTAAATGGACAAGGTAAATGGAGGTTATTATTATTTTTTATAATTTTTATGATATAATAAACCTAGCGAGGTGTGGATCTTGATAAATAACATAAAAGATATTTTTAAAGATAGAAAAGCAAAACCAATTGGTAAATACAAAAATAGTGCAGTTATGATTTTACTTTGTGAAGATGAGGAGAATCATGATTTAAATATAGTATTTGAAGTTAGATCTAATAAGTTGAAAACTCAGCCCGGTGATATATGTTTACCTGGTGGTATGATTGAAGAAGGAGAAACTCCTAAAGAAGCAGCCATTAGAGAAACTATGGAAGAACTTAACTTAAGTAAAGATGATATAGAGTATATTGGTGATATGGATTATTTTATAAGTCCCTATAGAATGTTTATGTATCCATTTATATCAAAAACTAAATTAGAAAAAATTATACCAAGTAAAGAAGAGGTAGATCACATCTTTACAGTACCACTAAAATTTTTTATGGAAAGTACTCCATTATTATATGAACTAGGAATTGGAGCAATAAATAAAGAAGGATTTCCTTTTCATCTTATAAATGGTGGTGAAGAGTATGAATTTAGACAGGGTAAATTGAAAGAATATTTTTATGAATATGATAATTATGTAATATGGGGGTTTACAGCGCAAGTTATAAAGTCTTTTATAGATATTATTAAGAGTGATAGTAATATTATGATATAATAGGGAATATATAATAATTAATTAAAATTAATATAATATTTTAATTAAAATTTTATTCGTATTGTGGTATAAATAACGATGATTTTAGGGGTGTGATTATATGGAACATGTATATAAATGGCATAATCAAGCTATAGGTGAAAGAGTAGTAAAAGCCTTAGAAAAAAATCAATTTCATGCTATTTATTTTGAAACAAAGGAGCAGGCAGAAAATTTCATAATGTATCATATCAAACCTGGGGATGTAGTTGCTTTTGGGGGATCAGTGACAATAAAATCTATGGATATTAAAAAGAAGATTATAAAAATTGGAGGAACTATTATAGACCATGGAGAGCCAGGGATCACTCAAGATGAAAAGATAGATATAATGAGAAAAGAACTAGTGAGTGATTTATTTCTCTGTAGCAGTAATGCAGTCACATTAAATGGAGAAATAGTAAATGTTGATGGTGCTGGAAATAGAGTTGCAGCTATAACTTTTGGTCCTAAGAAAGTTATAATGGTTGTAGGGGTAAATAAAATAGTAAAAGATGAAAAGGCTGCTTTTGAAAGAATTAAAAATATAGCAGCACCTCAAAATAATAAGAGATTAGCTTGTAGCAACCCANNATAGTAAAAATAGAATTTGTAGAGCGTATTCTGTATTAAAGAAGAAACCTATGCTAAGTGATATAAGTGTTATAATTATAGGAGAAGAAATGGGATTTTAAATTAAGGCCTTGAATATGATTATAAAAAATCGCGATAGTTTAATCACGATTTTTTATGTTAAATTAAGTTTAATATTCTAAAATAACATAATTTTCTAAAAATACTTTATCTTATTGCTATTATGCCTTATAATATAGACAGGACTTTAATAATTCAGGATGAGGTGATATAATGTCAAAATGTCCTTTGTTGACTACTTTTGAAGAAGAAGTTGAATGTTTTAAAGAATGTGCACTATACAAATGGTCAGAAAATGAAAATAAATGTCCCTTTGCAGAATTGAAAAATTTTAAGCCTTTGGTAATTAAAAATATATATGAGTATGATTTTTTAAAAGATGATAAAACTTCTCCTATAAGCATACTTTATAATGAAAGTTATTTATAGGCATATGATTAACTTACTTCGCCTGAATATAAATTGTAAAATATAATATTTTTATGGGTTAAGAAAAATATATATTTAATTGGATTTTTTATATAAATTTATAAAGATATAAAGGGTATAAAAAAATAGCACTATTAGGTGCTATTTTTTTGCTTTAAGTTACATCCTTTACTACAACCACTACAACCACTACAATTTCCTTGGAGTTTCTTAGTGCAGGTATTTTTAACTCCGTCCTTAAGAATAGTTTTAACCATAAAAGAGTTATTTTTATAGGTTAAAATAATTTCTTTAATATACTTTATAACTTCATCATCATAAAGTATATTAAGCTCTTCTATATTATCTCTGATATCATTATGATTTTCATTATCTAATAAAATTTCCACTTTTGGTGAACTACAACAGCCATTGACATATTTAAATCTAACAAAGCCATATTCAATATGATTTTGTAATAGAGAAATTAAATTATCATAGGCACTATTAGATATTTTTATTTTAGGTTTATCATACATACTAATCACCTAAATTCTTATATTATTCATGGTATTTAGAAGAATATTCATATAATAATGATTCTTTAAGTTCCCAAAGTTTTTTAGATAAATCTACATAATAATTATGTGGATTTTGAAGTCTTAAAACTTCGGGCCAAAGTTTTTGAGTTTCAACTTTAGAATACTCTTTTATATCCATTACAGAAGGACTATTATATATAGGTTTGCCTTTATTAAAAATTTTAACCATTAATTCTTTTACATAATAGTTTTTTAGTCTCTTTCTCTTCCATGTAAAAGTTGGATTGAAAATTTCTAGGGGTTCATCAATATTTATTTCCTCATCATTAAGACAAATTAAATCAGCTATAGCCATATCTGTTTTTTTATCAAAGATTCTATATAATTTTTTAAAAGCAGGATTTGTAATCTTTTCGATATTTTCACTGATTTTAATTCTAGGAATAATTACATTATCTTTCTCTATTGCAACAAGCTTATAAACACCGCCAAATACAGGTTCACTTCTAGCAGTTATCAATCTTTCTCCTACTCCAAAGCTGTCAATGGCAGCACCATTTTCTAGAACAGCTCTAATTATAAACTCATCTAAAGAGTTAGAAACTGTAATTCCCACATCTTCATAACCAGCTTCATCTAGCATTTTTCTTACTTCTTTTGTAAGATAAGTTATATCTCCACTATCAATTCTTACTGCTTTAGGTCTTTTACCCATTGGTTTTAGTACCTCATCAAAAACTTTTATTGCATTAGGCACTCCAGACTTTAAAACATTATAGGTATCTATAAGTAAAACGGTATCGTTTGGGTAAGTAAGGGCCCAAGCTTTAAAGGCTTCATATTCACTGTCAAATAATTGTATCCAAGAGTGAGCCATTGTACCTACAGCAGGAATACCAAACATTTCCTCTGCTATAGTACATGCTGTAGAATTACAACCTCCAATAACAGCTGCTCTAGCTCCATATATAGCACCATCGTATCCTTGTGCACGCCTAGAACCAAATTCCATGACAGGACGACCTTTTGCTGCTTCGCAAATTCTTGCTGCTTTGGTAGCTATTAATGTTTGATGGTTTATAGTAAGAAGTATCATTGTTTCAATAAACTGTGCCTGCATTACTGGACCTCTTACTGTTAGTAAAGGTTCTCCAGGAAATACAGGTGTGCCTTCAGGTATAGCCCAAACATCACAAGCAAATTCGAAATCCTCTAGATATTTTAAAAAGCTTTCACTAAAGATATTTTTACTTCTAAGATATTCTATATCATCATTTGTAAATTTTAAACTTGAAAGAAATTCTATTACCTGTTGTACACCGGCCATGATGCAATACCCACCGCCATCAGGAATTCTTCTAAAGAACATATCGAAATAAGCAATGGTATCTTGAACATCATTACTTAAATATCCATTAATCATGGTAAATTCATAAAAATCTACTAGCATGGTTAAATTTCTATGATTTTTTACATTAAAACTTTGTGAAGTACTCATTTTTTATCCCCTTACTGTTTTATAAATTGTGTGTTATATTATAACATAATCATAGTATATAATCTATAAAGTTATTGGATTATAAAGTATATTATATGCAATTTTGCTAAAGAATAAAATCTATTTAAATATGAGGTAATAATATGTGTTATAAAGAATATGAAAAGCTTAGTGACGAACAATTAAAAGCAATAGTTTGCAAAGAAGAAAACATATTAGTTAGTGCTGGTCCAGGTAGCGGAAAAACTGTTGTAATAGTTAATAAAGTTCATCATTTGATAAAATATAAAAATGTTAATCCTAGAAATGTTATAGTTATAACTTTTACTAAAGCTGCTGCAAATAATATGAGAAATAGATATAAGTATTTAAGTAAAGAAAAAGTCAGTCCTTTTTTTGGTACATTTCATGGACTATTTTATAAAATATTAAATTCTTATTATGGGAAAATAGATATCATAGAATCACAAGAAACCTATAAAATAATTAGAAGTTTTTTATCAACCTATATGGATGAGGTAGGGGATGAAAAAGTAAAAGAGTATATAAATAACATATCCTTATTTAAAAGTAGCAACTTACAAATTAGTGAATTTGAGACAACATTAGATAAGGATATATTTAAAAACTGTTATGAAATATATGAGAGCTATAAAAATGAAAAAAATATATATGATTTTGATGATTTACAAATAATGTGTAAGAACTTATTTATTAAGAATCCTAGGTTGCTTCAGAACTATAGAGATTTATTTAAATATATATTAATTGATGAATTTCAGGACTGCGATGAAATTCAAATAGATATCTTAAAATTACTTAAAGGAAATAATCAAATTTTTGCAGTAGGAGATGAGGATCAATGCATATATAGTTTTAGGGGATCTAGACCAGATTACATGGTGAATTTTAGTGAGTATTTTCCAAATGCAAAAGAAATATTTCTCTCTACTAATTATAGATGTACTAATAATATTGTAGAAACTTCTATGAAGGTTATAAAAAAGAATTTTCTAAGAAGTAAAAAAAATATAATAGCCCATAAAGAATATAATGGTGAAATAAAAATTGTAAATAGCGACAATGAAAATTTAGAGGCTGATTACATTGCTTCACATATAGAAAAGCAGATAGTAACTGATAAAGAGAAACCCAGTGATTTTGCTGTAATTTATAGAACTAATATTGAAAGTAGAAATATAATTGATACTTTCATTAGAAAAGGAATATCTTTTAGGCTTTTAGATAAAGAATATAATTTTTTTGAACATTTTATTTGTCAAGATATAATATCCTATTTGAGATTAAGCATTAATAATAGAGATAAAGAAAGCTTTTTAAGAATTATAAATAAACCTTATAGATATGTTAGTAAAGTCTTATTGGAGAAAATTAGATACAGTACTTCAGATGAAGACTGTTTTGAAATATTAAAATCTAGTAATGATATTAAGACCTTTCAAATAAAAAATATAGATAAATTAAAAAATGATATACATAGTTTAAATAAAATGTCATTGAATACTGCAATTGCTTTTGTTATTCAAGATTTAGGTTATTATGATTACTTAAAAGATTACTCTTCAAAGTTTAAAGGTAGCCTTAAGGATTTAGAAAACATTTTAGAAGAATTTAAGTCTTCCGCTTATGAACATAGAACTATTATTTCTTTTTTGGCCTATATAGAAGAATATAAAAATCATATAACAAACAAAAATAAAAATAAAAAAGATGATGCAGTAATATTAAGTACTATACACGGTGTAAAAGGGATGGAATTTAAAAATGTTTTCATAATTAATATGGTACAAGGATATATTCCCCACGAAAACAATATAGAAAGTAATATAGAAGAAGAAAGAAGATTATTTTATGTAGCGATGACTCGTAGTATTGAAAATCTATTTCTATTTATACCTAAGAAAATACAAAGTCAAAGTTATAGACCTTCTCAATTTATAAAAGAATGTGAATACAAAAATTCACTTCCATTTAAATTGAATGATCTTGTAGTTCATAAAAGTCACGGTAGAGGTAAGATTACATATATAGATGAAAGTACAATAGAAATTGAGTTTAATAACATAAATAAAAGATTTGATTTAAATATAGTATGTGATTATAGCTTAATAGAATTAGTAGATAAATAGTTTAATTCTTTCCATACATGTAACTATTGAAGAAGTGGTTGGAGGTATGGAATAAAAGGATGGCTAGATTGTTACTGAAAAATATTAAAAAATATAAATAAAACAGTAGAAAAAGATATGTTTTTTATTATAGAGATTAAAACAACTTTATTTAATATTATTTAGACTACTTTTGAAGTAGTCTTTTTGCATTCAAAGTAATTAAAGAAGTAAGACATAGATAATTATTTTAAATAGGTTACATAATCATAATTATGATTATTAAATTTAAAGTAAACTAAAATAAAAGTTAAAAATATAAAAAAATGTATTTAAATAAGCTTTCAATATCACTAATATTATGCGATCTAGGCTGAACTTTAATATAATGTTATAATAATTTAACAGAATTAATGAATAACAATAATTAAGGATTTGTTGAAGTATTTTTAATAATAGTATATAATCTTAATGAGTTTAAAGTACGGTAAAAAAAGATTAGGCTTAAAAATAATAGACAAGAAGGTCTATTATTTTTTTATGGAGGCATAGTTATGGATTTTCTCAATATGGCAAAGAATATAGAAGATGAATTAATTGAAATTAGAAGAGATTTACATAGAAATCCTGAGTTAGGTTTTGATTTGCCTCAAACTTCAGGAAAGATCAAAGCTTTTTTAAAGAATGAAAATATTCCTTATACTGAAGTAGCTAAAACTGGAGTAGTAGCTACTATAAAGGGAAGAAAACACTCAGAAGAAAAGAACTTTAAGACTATAGCTATAAGAGCAGATATGGATGCTTTGCCACTAGAGGATAAGAAAACTACTGCATATACTTCTAATATAAAGGGAAAAATGCATGCATGTGGTCATGATGCTCATACAACTATAGCACTAGGTGCTGCAAAAATATTGAATTCTATTAAAGATGAATTTAGTGGTAATATAAAATTTTTCTTTGAACCTGCAGAAGAGACTGTAGGAGGAGCTCAATTAATGATTGAAGAAGGTGTCCTTAAGAATCCTTCTGTGGATGGAGTTATAGGGCTTCATGTAGACGAAAATTTAGAATGTGGAAAAATTGGAATTAAAAGAGGAACTGTTTATGCGGCCTCAAATCCTTTTACTATAAAAATATATGGTAGAGGTGCACACGGTGCAAGCCCTCATAAAGGAGTAGATCCAATAGTCATTGCAAGTCATGTAGTTTTAGCACTCCAAACTATTGTAAGTAGAGAAATTTCTCCGACTTCTTCAGCGGTAGTAACAGTAGGGACAATTAAGGGTGGTACAGCACAAAATATTATACCTGAAGAAGTTGAAATATCAGGAATACTTAGAACTATGGAAATAGAACATAGAGAATATGTAAAGGAACGATTATCAGAAATAGTAAATGGCATAGTTACGTCTATGAGAGGGAATTGTAAAATAAAAATTGATGAAAGCTATCCATGCCTTTTAAATGATGACAATATGTATGATATATTTGAAAATAGTGCTGTAAGCTTATTAGGGCAGGATAAAGTTAAAGTCTATAATGAACCAACTATGGGAGTTGAAAGTTTTGCTTATTTTTCCTTAGAAAAGCCTTCAATGTTTTATTGGCTTGGATGCGGCAATTTAGAGAAGGGAATTGTACATCCTGCTCATAGCTGCTTGTTTGATATAGATGAAGAGTGTTTAGTTATAGGAACAGCTATGCATTGTAAAATGGCATTGGATTTTTTAAATAAATCATTATAAAAATAATTTTACCTTAGGAGGAAAATATGAAGATAGATATAGGACCAAATGAAGCAGGACAAAGATGTGATAAATTTGCAAGAAAATTATTAAAGGATGTTCCATTAAGTGCAATATATAAGGCATTTAGAAAGGGAGACATTAAAGTAAATGGTAAAAAGGTAAAAGAAAAATATTCCTTAGAAGAAGGGGATATAGTTGAGATTAGAGAAATTAAAACTGAAGCAAGTAATAATAAGAAAAAACAATTTGATAGAATTGATAATAAACTAAAAATAACTTATGAAGATGAAAATATGATATTAGTAGAAAAATGGCCAGGAGTCTTAGTACATAGTGATAAAAAAAATGGGGAGGCTACATTGACAGATTATGTGCTTTCTTATCTGTATGATAAAGGTGATTATCAGCCAGAGAAGGAAGTAACCTTTACTCCTGCACCGTGTAATAGATTAGATAGAAATACCTCCGGTATTGTATTATTTGGTAAGAATTTTAATGCACTAAAACAATTAAATGAGATGATTAGAGAGAGAAAAATCGAAAAATATTATACGGCATTAGTGAAAAATAGAATTAAGGATGGAATGTATGAAGCATATATTTCTAAAAATGAAGATGCGAACATATCTAAGGTTTATGATGAACCAATGCCAAACACAAAAAAGATAGCTATGAAAGTTAAAACAATACAAAGCTGTGGAACTTTTTCACTAATAGAAATAGATCTATTGACAGGAAGAAGCCATCAACTTAGAGCTCACTTATCCTTTTTAGGAAATCCAATAGTAGGAGATATCAAATACGGTGATAAAAAGTTAAATAGTTTTTTTATTAATAGATATGGATTAAACTATCAATTCTTATATGCTTATAAGGTTATATTTAAGAATACTCCTGATACACTATCATATTTAGAAAATAAAACAATTGCAGAATCGTTACCTCCAATACTTAAGAAGATAAAAAATGATGTTTTTAAAATCTAGTGGAGGTGTGTTATGGGAAATAGTTCGAAATTAAACACACAATCTGCGGCTAAAGGTGTTGCTATATTAAGTATGGCAATGCTTTTTGTAAAACTAATGTCTCTTTTATATGTTCCAGTATTGAGAGCTATTTTAAAGCCGGAGGGTATAGGAGTATATTATTCCTGTTATCAAATATTTCAATACTTTTATATAATAGGTAATGCAGGATTACCGGTGGCTATTTCTAAAATAGTTTCTGAATTTATAGCTCTTGGTAATTATAAAGATGCAGTTAAAACTTTTAAAATGGCAAGAGCTATGGCTTTTATGTTAGGACTTGTACTAACATTGTTACTATTCTTATTTGCAGAACCTTTAGCAAAAAGCATGAATAGTGAACAATCAACATATGCACTTATGGCATTATCACCGACTATATTAATTACTACTATATTATGTGCTTATAAGGGCTATTTTCAAGGTAGAGGAAATATGACTCCTACAGCAATTTCACAAGTAATTGAGCAGGTGTTTAATACAGCTTTTAGTTTGATCTTCGCTTATTTATTAATTGGATATGGAAATGAATATGGAGCAGCAGGTGGTACTGTTGGTACAACCTTAGGAGCTCTAGTGGCAGCAATATATTTTTTTAGATTCTATGAAAAAAATAAAGTCAATAATATACCATTAGGTTATAGTCATAAAGGTATAGAACGGGCTTCAAATGAAGAAATTGCAAAGAAAATTTTATTTTATGCTATCCCTATAACTATTGGTATAGCTATACAACAAGCGGGAACTCTAGTAGATTTAAAATTGGTGAAAGGTAGATTAGATATAGCTGGTTTTGATAAGTCAAATATAGAAATATTATGGGGAGTATTAAGCCAATATACCGTATTAATAAATGTACCTTTAGCCTTAGTAAGTTCATTATCGATTTCAATAGTTCCTATAATTTCAGGTCATAGTGCTACTAAAGATAAGAAATCTTTAAGAAATAGTGTTAATAGTAGTGTAAAAGCAACCTATTTAATTACGGTTCCATCTGCTGTAGGACTTTCTGCATTTAGTTTACAAATACTTCAATTATTAAAGCTTGATTTAAGTATATCTAAACTATTATTTTATGGATCTTATGTAATAATATTAATGGCAATAGTATATTTACAAACATCTATATTACAGGGGTTAGGGAAGGTTAAGGCAGTAACAATATTTTCAGTAATAGGACTTATTGGAAAAATTATTGCTAACTATGTATTTGTAGCTATTCCAGAAATCAATATATTAGGAGCAATAATAGGAAATGCTATTTCATTTTTAATAATGCTTATTTTAAATCAAGTATTAATAAATCAAAGTCTTAAAATTAAAGTTAGTATTGTAAGACCAATAATTAAACCGTTTATTGCATCAGCAGTTATGGCTACTGTAGGATTAATATGGTACAACCTAGTATATAAAGTATTTTTAATGTTATCAAAAGGATATATAGCAAATGCATTATCTATAGCTACTACTATATTTGTTGCTGCTGTAGTGTATTTTGTATCATTAATATATATAGGTGGAATTAGAAAAAAGGATATTCAAGTGCTGCCTAGAAAACTAGTAAGATTTATACCTAAGAAGTTATTGCTAAAGATAAGGTAGGAACAATATTTTAATATTGTATTTATTTATAATAAAATAGGTGAGAAATAGTGTGAAATTTATTTAAATTATTTTTCACTGTAAACTGTAAATTGTAATATAAAAAATCGTGACTATTAGTCACGATTTTTTATGATGATTTTCTTATCATAAAAGTAGAGGTTATGAATAGTGAAAATCCAATTATTATTAAAATAACATTCTTAATAATAAATATATCATTTGGAATTATTATGTTCAATATTTTTAAAGTTAAGGCTGTTAAAATAGTTAAACAGGTAATTATTAAAAATTCACCTAAATTTATAGAAATAGATACAACTTTATTAATTTCAACCATATTAATTACTAAGGCAATAATAGAAGATACAGTTAATGCAAAAGCATATCCTAATATATTAATTTCAGGAATTACTATCAATATATATATAAGTACTAATTGAATTAAAGATGTAATTAAAGAACTTATCAATATGGTCTTTTGCTTTCCTAAACCATTTAAAATACCATAGGTACAAGATGAGGTGTATAGAAAAGGTGCACAAATAGATACAGCTCTAATATATAATGAAAGATCATTTCTTTTATAGAATAACATTCCTAGATTATTTGGAATTGTAAGACATATTATCATAGTGGAAATACCCAATAAAAAGCACATTTTAACAACTTCATTAATTCTTGTTTCTAATCCAGTAAAATCTTTTCTAGTTAAATTTTTTGATATATCGGGTACTAATATTGTAGCCATAGATACTACAATAACAATTGGAAAATATATAATGGTTAAAGACATACCACTAAACTTACCTATAATTTCTAGTGCAGCGGTATATTCTAATCCAGCTAATACTAGTCTTCTAGGTACTAATAATGTAGAAAATCCTGAGATAGCTGTAGTTAATAAGCCATTGATAGCCAAAGGTGCTGCTACTATTAATATATTAAATAATAGTTGAGCACTGTTTTCTGTCCTTTCTTCATTTAATGGTATGTCCATAAACTTAAGCCTGCTTCTTTTATAAAATAAACATAAAAGTATAAGGCTCACAAATTCACCTATGGCAAAAGAGGTGTAAGTAGCAGTAACTGTAGAGGTTATATCTTCTAATAAAAAATAATTAATTACAGATAATGTAATAAACATTCTTATTGCTTTTTCAACGATATCAATAATTGCTGGTGTCTTAACTTCTAATACACCATAAAAATAACCTTTATACACAGAGGAGATAGCAATAAAAATCAATGCAGGACATAATACCCACAATGAATATAATGTTCTACTATCTTTTATTATATTAGTGCTAATAATTGGTGATAGTATAAATATTATTATTGTNNGAGCACTACACGAACGCTTTTATTTAAATTTTTATAATGACTTGTCCCATAATAAGAAGAAACTTCTTTAGATATGGCAGCAACTAAACCACCACATACTAGACAACAAAATAGATCATATATAGGCATTATAAGTCCATATAAACCAACTCCCTCTGGACCTAGTTTGTCCGAAAGAATAATAGAAAAAACAAATCTTATTATAGCCATAGCTAAATTAGATATGGTTAAAACAAATGTATCTTTATAAAATGTATCATTACCCATAAAAACCCCCGCTAAAGTAATATATTAATACTTATATGTAGACGAGCAGACTTATATTCTTATTTTAATATTTTAAATTTTTAGGAATTAACCATTGAAATTTCTATGACTCCTTAATTTAAACTTTAATAAATATACTTATAGTTAAGATAGTGAATATAATAACAATTAAATATATACCAATTAAAACTTTACAGAGGTTTTATGTATTATTTTTAACAACCATTTTCCGATTTAGTAAATAAAGGAAAGGATTAGTAATTTAATGTAAATTATAAAAATATATATTAATAAATATATAAATAATGGAGTGAGGTTATGAAGAAGATTTGTGGGTGGGCTTTATTGATAATATTTTCAATTTCAATCTTTATTTTTGTTAATAGAAATAAGAATGACTATGGAATATCTTGTAAGGAAAATAATGTTGCTTTAGAGATTAAATATAAAGGACTATCTAATTCAAGAGATTTTGATAAAGATGAAAAAGGAAATCATTATATAGCTTTTAAAGATAGAATTATAATAATAGAAGAGAGTGGTAAAAGTTACAGTTTATTCTCAAAAAATTCACTAGATATAACTAGCATTGTGTATGATAAGGAAAAAATTTATTATGCTTCAGATTCTTCAATTTTTTGTTATAATCTAAAAACTAAAGAGCATAGTGAATGTATTAAAGGAATACCTAACATGGGAGATTATAATAAGGTATTGCTAAAATTAAGAGGGGAATACCTATTTATTGCTATAGGGTCAGCTACCAATTCAGGTGTAGTAGGTGAAGACAATCTTTGGAGGAAAAATTATCCTACAGAACATGATTATAGTCCTAACTCCATAATTTTAAAAGGAAATAACTTTGGAGAAGAAAACACTGGGGCATTTGTAGAGTATGGTAAGCCCAATTTAGTTGGGCATATAATAGAGAAAAGTGAAATAGGAAATTCTACAGTAGTTATTTATAACATAAATACAAGGGCTTATGAAACATTTGCTTGGGGGATTAGAAATATAATGGGGATGGATTTTTCAAGTGAGGGTAGTCTGGTTGCTACTGTAGGGGGAATGGAGCATAGGGGATTAAGACCAATAAGTAATGATAGTGATTATATCTATGAAATTCAAAAGGGAGTATGGCATGGTTTTCCGGATTACTCTGGAGGAGATCCTATAACTTCTTTAAGATTTTTGGATAAAGATAATAGACCTACAGAATTTATTTTAGAAAAACATCCAACCCAAACCCCACCAGGACCATTATATCAATATAGTAAAGTATCAGCATTAGGAACCGTTGCAGTTGATTCACAAGGAAAATTGGGGGAAAGGGATGATATATATTTTTATGATCAGTTAGATAAAAATATATATAGTTATAATAAATTTAAAACATCTAAAGAATATATAACTTTTGGTGATAAAGCACAAGTTGAAAGTATAAAAATATTAGATAATAAACTTAATATTTTAGAAAATAATCAAGGTGTATTATATGAATTAAAGACTTGCGGAAATAAAAATAATGTAATATCATTAAAGGAATTGTTTAGATATTTATTATTTATTGCACTAACTCTTATTGTTATGATTATCATATTATTTATATAGTAATAAGTTGAAAATTTTTAAAATCTATTTAAATTTGAAATTTTAAAATTGTATTAAAGCCTTAGAATTTTTTAAGAAAAAGAAGGAAAGTTAAGGTTTGAGGTTATTTTCTTGAAGTAAATAAATTAAATTTAAAATTTAGCTATCTTTTTTGAGAACTTTGTTTATAATAATACTGTATTAATTTTTACAGTAGAAGGTGGTAATATAATTAAGCGAAAGATTGAAAATACTTATGGATACACATTAAAATTTTTATTATATGCTTTTAACCCTATAAAGAAAAAAGTTAAAAGGACAGATTGTATTGTTCATCAATTCATAAATAAAGAAGCTTTGGAGATTTTAAGAAATGATGGATATGAAAAGCAGTACAAATTTTTTAAAAAGTATATTAAAATATTAAACAAAGGTGTAATATGGGCAGATTCAGATTTTAAAAGTGCTAACCATTTTTATCATCATGAAGGTGGGAGAGGTTTATATGGCTGTTCTAATGCATTAATTGAATGTGAAATTTATTATAATAAAGCGTTAAAGAATATCCACTGTAATAATATTCCTAAAGCCATGTTTTATTTAGGAGCAGCATGCCATTTAATTCAAGATACAACAGTACCTGCACATGCAAATGTAAATTTGAGGAAACATAAGAATTTTGAAACATGGGCTATTAAACATATACAAAGTGGATATACTCATCCTATTAAACAAGGGTCTATAAATTATAATACGGTTGAGGAGTATATTAAAGAAAATGCTAAATATTCTAATAGGATTGATAGCATGTATAGGAATGTTAGAAATAAAAATGAAAGATATGCTAAAGTTCTAGAGAAGGTATTATTAAAAGCAAATCAAAGTACAGCAGGATTCCTACTAATGTTTTATAATGATGTAAATAATTAATCAAAATTTATGGAAGGAAATGTAAAATCTTCGTTGAATAATATCTATAATGATCTTATATAGATATTAAATGAGGTGAAGAGTTTATGAATAATTCTGTATTTATTAATTTAGAAAATAATATTTTATATGGAAACTTGTTGGATATAGGCCATGATAATTATGGAGTAATATATAATCTGTTCAAGTATTATGATGAAGAATGCGATATTCAATATTTTGAAAAAAGAGCACGAAGAAATATTGAGAAAGAGAGTTATGATAGTTGTATACTTTTTTTTAGTTTGAATTCAATATTTAAAAGTATTGAAAAAAGAAGACTTATTGATGAAGTTGGTAACTATCTGAAAAATGATGGAATTTTATATATATGGGATATAGATAAAAAATTTTTAAAAACTTATGAAAATAATATAAAAGTATATATGCCAGATAAAAGCTTAAAGGAATTTCAGATTAAAGATTATAATATTTTAAAAGATAATTCTAAAGAAAAGATATTAGATCTAGTTGATAAGAGATTTGAAGTTATGAACTTTAAAAGTAACGATGGAGTATACAATATAATTTGTAGAAAGAGGAGAAAAAACGGATGAATGTTTTATTAATAGGGGTGAATGCTAAATATATTCATAGTAATTTAGCAGTGAGATATTTAAAGACTTACACTAAAGATATGGATTATGATTGTGATATTATGGAGTTTTCTGTGAATGATAGGGTTGAGAGAATTGTAGAGGAAATAATGGAGAGAAAACCTAGATTACTAGGTTTTTCCTGTTATATATGGAATATTGAATATATAACAAGAATAACAACCTTAATAAAGTCAATAGATAGCAGTATACAAATATTTTATGGTGGACCTGAGGTAAGTTATGATTCAGAGAGTTTTCTAAAAGCTAACTATGGTGAATATGTTATAGAAGGCGAAGGGGAAGAAACTTACAGAGAGTTTATTTATGCTAAAATAAAGGAATATAAAAATGAAGAAGTAGATTGTAGTAGTATCAGGGGACTTTACTCTAAAAATAGTGGACAAATCTACTATGGTGGAAATCGTCCTTTAATGGATATGAATAAAATAGTCTTTCCTTATGAAGAAAATGAAGACTTAGCTCATAAAATAGTATATTATGAAGCTTCTAGGGGATGTCCATTTAATTGTAAATATTGCCTATCTTCAACTTTTCATGGAGTTAGATTCATAGATATCGAAAAGGTGAAGAAAGACTTAAAATATTTTGTTGATAATAAAGTTAGATTAGTAAAGTTTGTAGATAGGACATTTAACTGTAACGAAAGTTTTGCAAATAAAATTTGGAATTATTTAATTGAATTAGGTGGAGATACTAGATTTCACTTTGAAATATCTGCTGACTTATTAAGAAGTAAATCTATAAATACATTATCCAAAGCAAAAAAAGGATTGTTTCAATTTGAAATAGGTGTACAAACCACTAATGATGAAGTTCTTAAGAATATAAATAGAAATGTTAATTTTTCTACAATAAAAGACAAAGTAGAAGAATTAAAATGTCTAAAAAATATCATGCAACATTTAGATCTTATAGCAGGACTTCCAGGGGAAGATTTTAACTCTTTTAAAAAATCTTTTAATGATGTATATGCAATAGGTCCAGATGAACTTCAATTGGGTTTTCTAAAACTTTTAAAGGGGTCAAGTATGAGAGAAGAAGCGGAAAAATGGGATATGCATTATAGTCCATATCCTCCCTATGAAATATTGAAAACTAAAAATATAAGTTATGATGAATTAATTAGGCTGAAGCATATTGAACATATGGTCGATAAATACTTAAACAGCGGAAAATTTAATAATATATTAAAATATTTTGTAGAAAGTGATTTTTTTGATACTCCATTTGATTTTTATGAACAGCTATCGCTGTTTTATAAAGAAAAAGGATATTTTAAAAGAAATATTTCTTCAAGTGAATATTATAAGGTATTTTTTGACTTCAATAATGAAATATTAAGAAGGAATAGTGAATTATTATGTGACATAATTAAGTTTGACTATTTAACTTATAATAAAAAAAGAGGAATTCCGGATTTTATCTATAAAGAAAGTGATAAAAACGTCGAAAAACAAATTAAGGGCAATTTAATTGATAATAATTTAATAAGTTCTGTTAATGATATACATATTGAAAAATTTAATTATGACTTAAATAAATATTTTATAAATAAATTGATAACTAAGAAAGATTTCTATGTAGGTTTCTCTAATAATAGCGATAATCTTTTGATAGATTTAGGAATATACTTAAAAAAATAGAAAAAAAATCCTAAATGATGAACAAACAATGAACGTACGGTTAATAAATAGTTAATTTTGCCACTTGGTACGTTTACATATCTTGTATAATAAATTTTAGCTCTATATAATAAGTGGTAAATATAAACTCTTTATAAGTATTTTGTGATCTTTTATAAAGTGCATGATATTGTGTTGGGAGGAGATTATTCCTCTCTTTCCATAGAAGTGAACAGATGATGAATGTAAGATTAATAAATAGTTAAATTTACCGCTTGTACGTTTATATATCTTGTACAATAGATTTTAGCTCTATATAATAAGTGGTAAATATAAACTCTTTATAAGTATTTTGTGATTTTTTATAAAGTATATGATATTGTGTTGGGAGGAGATTATTCCTCTCTTTTCATAGAAATGAACAGATTATGAACGTAAGGTTAATAAATAGTTAAATTTACCACTTGTGCGTTTTCATATCTTGTACAATAAATTTTAGCTCTATATAATAAGTGGTAAACATAAACCTTTTATAAGTATTTTGTGATGTTTTATAAAGTATATGATATTGTGTCTGGGAGGGGACTATTCCTCTCTTTCCATATAATTATATTTTAAAAGGTGGTGATATTTTGGCATTAGAAGCTATAAACAAAGTTAAAACAGCAGAAGAAGAGGCAGCACAAATATTAGAAAGTGCATTAAAAGAAAGTAAAGATATAATTAAAAATGCAGAAAAAGAGGCAGATAAGCAGTATGAGGCTAGACTTACTGAAGCTTATAAAGAAGCAGAACAAATAAAATCTAAGTTTATAAGTGAAAGTGAGACTGAATCTGAACCTATCTTGAAAAAAGGTAGAGAAGAAGTAGATCATATACTGAATCTAGATGCTAACAAATTTAATAGTGCTGTTAAATTAGTAATTGAGAGGATAGTGAATTTCAATGGCAATAGTTAAAATGAAGAAGTTTACGCTTTTAGCCTTTGAGTCACAAAAGCAAAAGCTATTGAAAGATCTACAAAGGTTGGAAAGTGTTCAATTTTCTGAGGTTTTAATACAAGAAGAACTTGAAGAATATTTACAAAAAGACTCTGCTCATATTGAAATATCAGAAATCGAAGAAGAACAAGCAAAAATCAGGTTTGCTATTGATTTTTTAAGCCAGTATGAAGAAAAAAAAGGAATGATTCAGAGCTTAAAAGAGGGAAAAAACACTGTTACCTATTATGGACTTGAAAAAGCAGTTGAAGATTTGCAATGGAAAGTGCAATACAATTATTTAAAAGAAAAAGAAAACACTATCAACAAGAAAGAGCAGCATATCTCAAAATTATCTAGTGAGATTGAAGAAATAGGTAAATGGATCAATTTGGATATATCCATGAATGAAGTAAAAAATTTTAAAAACTGCATTGCCTATTTAGGGGTAGTTCCAAAAAACTTCATAGATAGTTTAAGAGAAGATATAAGTTTTCAATATAATAATTGTTATATTGAAGTTGTAAATGAAGATAATAGAGACAGTAATATTCTAATAATCTTCCATAAAGAGTTACAAAGTGAAATAGATACTTTATTAAAGAGATATAGTTTTAGTAAGGTAAATTATGACTACCAAGTACCACCAAAGGAAGTTATTAGAGGCTTTAGAACTAAAATAAAAGAGCTAAAGAATGAGCTAGAAAACATAAAAAAAGATATTAAGGATCACGTAAAATATATAGATGATTTTAAACTTATATATGAATATAATGAAAATCATTTACTTAGATTAGAGAGCTGTAACAATTTTTTAAGAAGTAAAAATATTCTAACAATAGAAGGATGGTTACCAGAAAAAACTATAGAAGAATTTGAAGAAACAATAAGTGAAAGTCTAAATAGTGAATATTATTTAGAGTTAGAAGATGCAAATGGTGAAGATGTTCCTATATTATTAAAAAATGGAGCAGTATCAGAGGCTTTTGAACCAATTACAGAAATGTATAGTATGCCTAGATACGATGAGATAGATCCAACACCATTATTTATGCCTTTCTATTTTATCTTCTTTGGTATGATGCTATCAGATGCTGGATATGGATTAGTTATGTTCATCGGTTCCTTGGTAGCGTTAAAACTCTTCAATCTAGATGAAGATAAGAGAAAATCCATCAAAATGTTCTTCTATTTAAGTATATCCACAATTTTTTGGGGAGTAATGTATGGTAGTTACTTCGGAGATGCAATTAAAATTAACCCAATATGGATGAAGCCAGATAGTAATGTAATTTTATTGATGATAGTTTCAGTAGCCTTCGGACTAATTCAAATATATGTTGGCTTAGGAATCAAAGGATATATGTTGATTAGAGATGGAAAACCATTAGACGCACTACTTGATGTAGGTTTATGGTATCTGACTTTAACAGGAGGTATTCTATGGTTATTATCAGCTTCAGGTGCAGTAAGTAGTTTATCTACAAGCGGCAATATTCTTACAATTGCAAAATATGCTACATTTGGTGGCATGATATTAATTTTGTTAACTCATGGAAGAAGTGAAAAGGGAATAGGTGCAAAACTTGGGGCAGGTTTATATTCATTATATGGAATAACAGGCTATGTAGGGGATTTAGTATCTTATACTAGACTTGCAGCACTTGGACTTGCAACAGGATTTATTGGGTCAGCATTTAACTTAATGATAGGAATGCTCGGAAATCCAATAGCAAAAATTTTAGCTGGATCACTAATATTTGTAGTAGGCCACGTATTTAATTTATTCATAAATGCCTTAGGGGCTTATGTTCATACTTGTAGATTACAATATCTTGAGTATTTTAATAAGTTCTATGAAGGCGGAGGTAAAACATTTAAACCATTAAAATTTAGTTCAAAATATGTAAAAGTTGTTAAGGATTAAGGAGGAATTTTCATGACAAACTTAATGGGATTTTTAGTAGACAATGGAGGAATAGTTTTTGCAGCAATGGGTGTTGCATTAGCTGCAATTATGCCAGGAATAGGTTCAGCTAGAGGTGTTGGAATGGTTGGAGAAGCCGCTTCAGGATTAATTACAGAGGAACCAGAAAAGTTTGGTAAGGCACTTATATTGGAATTATTACCAGGTACGCAAGGACTTTATGGTTTTGTTATAGCTCTTATGGTGCTATTCCAAATAAGCCCAGATATTACTTTAGCAAATGGTTTATATTTATTCGCAGCTTGTTTACCAATAGCTTTTGCTGGATGGAAATCAGCAATAGCACAAGCAAGAACAGCAGCATCAGCAATTCAAATATTAGCTAAAAGACCAGAACATAACACAAAAGGTATTATCTTAACAGTTATGGTTGAGACATATGCATTATTAGGCTTCGTTATGTCACTATTATTAATAATCAACGCTAACTTTTAATTAAGGAAGTGATGATAATGTCAAATTTAGAGAATTTAACTTCAAAGATTATAACTGATGCTAATGAAAAGGCTACTGATATAATCAATGATGCTAAAGTAAAAGAAAAAGAATTAATAGCTAAAAAGAAAGATGAAGCTGAAAAATTTGCAAAAACCATAATAGAAAAAGCAACCTTAGAAGGAAAAAACCTTTTTGATAGAGCTGTATCAAAAAGTGAATTAAAAGTAAGAAATGAAAAATTAGTTGCAAAACAACAAGTAATTGATAAGGTTTTTAATGAAGCTATAAAAGAACTTAATAATATGAGTTCTGAGGATTATTTAAATTATATAAAAAATAGCCTTAAATCTATTAAGCTTCAAGGACATGAAGAAATAATAGTTTCTGAAAATGATAAAGATAAAATAGGTGAAGAATTTATAAAGGAATTAAATAAAAGCATTGCTAGTGACGTTGAAAAGGCAAATATCATATTAAGTAAAAATACTAGACAAATAAATGGAGGATTTATTTTAGTTAGAAGCGGTATAGAATTTAACTATTCCTATGATGCTTTAGTAAATTCTTTAAGATATGAAATAGAAAACCAAGTAGCAATGATGTTATTTAATTAATTTCTAAGGAGGATAGCCATATGGATAGAATGAACTTTACTCATGCTGTGGCTAGGCTAAGAGTTATAGAAAAAAAGCTCCTTGATAAAATGAAAATAGAAAGAATGATAGAAAGTAGTTCACTAGAAGAAGCTATTAAAATTCTTCAAGAAACTCAATATGGAGATAGTATAGCCTTACTGAAAAGAGATGAGGACTATGAGCTATTATTAGATGAGGAGTTAAAAAGGCTTTACTCTCTTATGTATGAAATTTCTCCTGAAAAATTAATTGTTGATATTATGAGTATTAAATATGACTATCATAATATTAAAGTTTTAAAGAAATCTGAAATTTTAGGAGGAGATTTATCTTCTTTATTAATTCCTGTTGGCACTGTAGAAATTAATAAGTTAAAAAATTCTATGGTTACTAACGAGTTAAAAGAGTTGGAACCTATAATGAGAGAAGCTATTGTAAAAGCTCAAAAGAACTACGAAGAAAATAAGGATTCTCAAAATATAGATATAATTTTAGATAATTATATGTATGTGGCTACAATTGAAAAAGCTAAGGAATCCAACTTCGATTTCATTGTAGATTTTATAAGAAAATCAATAGATTTAACTAATATAAAAACAATGATAAGAGTTAAAATGCAAAACAAAGATATTAGATTCTTAGAAGGTGTATTGCTAGATAATGGCAATATACCTAAAGAGTTTTTTACACAAGGACTAAATGATAATTTGGAAAGTTTCAGCAATAGAATATCTAAATATGGATATGAAACTGTCTTAAAAGCTCTAATGGAACAATATTCAAGCAGTGGTAAATATAATTCTCTTGAAGTTTATTCAGATAATTATTTAATGAGTTTTATAAAAAATGCTAAGAGAATTAATTTTGGTCCAGAACCTATAATTGCATATATAATGGCTAAAGAAACCGAAATAAAAGTAATTAGAATAATATTAGCCGGTAAACTTAATAAAGTTGACAGTAATATTATTAGAGAAAGGTTGCGTGATATATATGCATAAAATTGGAGTTGTAGGAGATAAGGACTCTGTATTAGCATTTAAAGCTATAGGAGTAGACGTTTTTCCAGTGGTAGAAGCAGAAGAAGCTAGAAAAGCAATAGATAAAATGGCTTATAACGATTATGCGGTAATATTTGTAACTGAGCAATTAGCACAGCACTTAGATGAAACTATAGAAAGATATAATAAAAAGTTGCTTCCTTCCATTATATTAATTCCAAGTAATCAAGGGACTTTAAACATTGGTAAGAAAAGAATTAGTGATAATGTTGAGAAGGCTGTAGGTGTGAATATCTTATAGAAAGGTAGGTATGTAACTTGAAGAACGGTAAAATTGTTAAAGTTTCAGGTCCCTTAGTTGTTGCTAAGGACATGGATGAAGCTAATATATATGACGTTGTAAAAGTTGGTGAAAAAGGTCTTATCGGTGAGATAATTGAGATGAGAGGCGATAAGGCTTCTATACAAGTTTATGAAGAAACTTCAGGTTTAGGACCAGGAGATCCTGTTACAACTACAGGAGAACCTTTAAGTGTTGAGCTTGGACCTGGACTTATAGAGTCGATGTTTGACGGAATACAAAGACCTTTAGATGCATTTATGGAGGCTGCAAAATCATCCTTTTTATCAAAGGGTGTATCTGTAAAATCTCTAAATAGAGACAAAAAGTGGGAATTTAAACCTACTGTTAAAGTTGGAGATGCAATTGTAGCTGGAGATATAATAGGAACTGTTCAAGAAACGCCAGTAGTACTTCATAAAATAATGGTACCTTACGGAGTAGAAGGAACAGTTAAGGATATAAAATCAGGAGAATTTACTATAGAAGAAACTGTTTGTATAGTTTCTTCAGAAAAGGGCGATAAAGAATTAAATTTAATTCAAAAATGGCCTGTAAGACGTGGTAGACCATATTCTAGAAAATTGAATCCTGTAGAACCAATGATAACAGGACAAAGGGTTATTGATACTTTCTTCCCAGTAGCAAAAGGTGGTGCAGCGGCAGTTCCAGGGCCATTCGGAGCTGGTAAAACTGTTGTTCAACATCAAATAGCAAAATGGGGAGATGCAGAAATAGTTGTTTATGTTGGATGTGGAGAGCGTGGAAATGAAATGACTGACGTTCTAAACGAATTCCCTGAACTTAAGGACCCAAAAACAGGGGAAAGCTTAATGAAAAGAACAGTACTTATAGCTAACACTTCCAATATGCCAGTTGCAGCGAGGGAAGCTTCAATTTACACTGGTATAACAATTGCGGAATACTTTAGAGATATGGGATATTCTGTTTCAATAATGGCAGACTCTACTTCACGTTGGGCTGAAGCTCTAAGAGAAATGTCAGGAAGACTTGAAGAGATGCCAGGTGATGAAGGATATCCAGCATACTTAGGTTCAAGACTTGCTGATTATTATGAAAGAGCTGGTAAAGTTATAACATTGGGCTCAGATGGTAGAGAAGGAGCAGTAACTGCAATAGGAGCTGTTTCCCCACCAGGAGGAGACTTATCAGAACCAGTTACACAGGCTACTTTAAGAATAGTTAAGGTATTCTGGGGACTAGATGCTAATCTTGCTTATAGAAGACATTTCCCAGCAATTAATTGGCTGGATTCATACTCTTTATATCTAGATAAGATGGGAAATTGGATGAATGAAAATGTATCTTCCGATTGGTCTGAGTTAAGAACAGAAGCAATGGCACTTCTTCAAGAGGAAGCAAACTTAGAAGAAATAGTGAGACTTGTTGGTATAGACGCACTATCTGAAAGAGATAGATTAAAACTAGAAGTTTCTAAATCTATAAGAGAAGACTATTTACAGCAAAACGCTTTCCATGAAGTTGATACTTATGCTTCATTAGATAAACAATATAAGATGTTAAAACTTGTTTTGAAATTTATGAAGGAAGCAAATAAAGCTCTTGATGCTGGAGTTTATTTAGAAAAAATACTTAATATATCAGTAAGAGATAAAATTGCAAGAAGTAAGTATATATCAGAAGCTGAAATAGATAAGATAAAAGAAATTGAAGAAGAGTTAGAAAATGAAATTCAAAAACTAATCATCGAAGGAGGTGTTCTAGATGCTTAAAGAATACAGAACAGTTGCAGAGGTAGTAGGACCTTTGATGGTTGTTGAAGGTGTTGAAGGCGTAAAGTTCGACGAATTAGTTGATATAGAATTACAAACTGGAGAAAAGAGAAGAGGTAAGGTTCTTGAGATTAATGGTAGCAATGCCATGGTTCAGCTTTTTGAAGGTTCAACTGGAATAAATTTAAAAGGAACGAAAGTTAAGTTCCTAGGAAGACCTCTAGAACTTGGAGTATCAGAAGACATGCTCGGAAGAGTCTTTGATGGTATGGGTAGACCAAAGGATAATGGTCCTAAAATTATTCCAGAGAAGAGACTAGATATAAATGGTGAACCTATAAATCCTGTAGCAAGAAATTTTCCATCAGAATTTATTCAGACAGGTATTTCTGCTATAGATGGACTTAACACTTTAGTTAGAGGACAAAAGCTTCCTGTGTTTTCAGGATCAGGTCTTCCACATGCTCAACTTGCTGCACAAATAGCAAGACAGGCAAAGGTTTTAAATTCTGATTCAAAATTCGCCGTGGTTTTTGCAGCTATAGGTATTACTTTTGAAGAAGCGGAATTCTTTGTTGATGAGTTTACAAAAACAGGAGCTATAGATAGATCAGTTCTATTTATGAACTTAGCTAATGACCCAGCTGTAGAGAGAATAGCTACTCCAAGAATGGCACTAACAACAGCTGAATATCTTGCTTATGAAAAAGGAATGCATGTATTAGTTATAATGACAGATATAACTAACTATGCTGAAGCATTACGTGAAGTTTCAGCAGCTAGAAAAGAAGTTCCAGGTAGAAGAGGATATCCAGGTTATTTATACACTGACCTTTCAACACTTTATGAAAGAGCTGGAAGATTAAGAGGAAAAGAAGGTTCTATTACTCAAATTCCTATTTTAACAATGCCAGAAGATGATAAAACGCACCCAATCCCAGACCTTACTGGATATATAACAGAAGGACAAATAATCCTTTCAAGAGAGTTATATAAGAAGGGAGTAATGCCTCCAATAGATGTTTTACCATCATTATCAAGACTTAAAGATAAAGGTATAGGAAAAGGTAAAACAAGAGAAGATCATGCAGATACTATGAACCAATTATTTTCAGCTTATGCGCAAGGTAAACAAGCAAAAGAGCTTGCAGCAATATTGGGAGAATCTGCACTTTCTGAAGCAGACAAAAAATATGCTAAATTTGCAGAGGCTTTTGAAAAAAATTATGTTTCTCAAGGTTTTGAAGCAAATAGAACTGTAGAAGAAACATTAAAATTAGGTTGGGATTTATTAACTATATTACCTAGAACGGAGCTTAAAAGAATTAGGGATGAATATTTAGAAAAGTATTTACCTCTAAGAGAGGATGATTAACTATGGCAAAACTAAATGTTAATCCAACCAGAATGGAGCTCACCAGGCTTAAAAAGAGATTGGCCACCGCTACTAGAGGGCATAAACTACTAAAAGATAAGCAAGATGAGCTTATGAGAAGATTCATTGATTTAATTAAATATAATAATAAATTAAGAAGTGAAGTTGAAGAAAAGCTCCAAGAAGTCTTTAAAAATTTCTTTATGGCAAGTGCAGCAATGCCACCTCAATTCTTAGAGGCTGCATTATCCTGCCCTAAAGAAAGCATATCTGTAGAAGTGGAAACTAAAAACGTAATGAGTGTTAATGTTCCAGTAATGAATTTCATTAGAAAGCTTGAAAGTGATCCAGGAAGTATTTATCCTTATGGATTTGCATCTACTACTATAGAATTAGATGAAGCGATTGAAAAGTTATATTTAATATTACCTAAGCTTCTAGAATTAGCAGAAGTAGAAAAAGCTTGCCAATTGATGGCTGATGAGATTGAAAAGACTAGAAGAAGGGTTAATGCTCTTGAATATATGACAATACCTCAGCTTCAGGAAACTATAAAATATATAAAGATGAAGCTTGATGAAAATGAAAGAGGTGCTTTAACTAGATTAATGAAAGTTAAAAGTATGATGGAAGAAGCACAAAGAGCACAACAAAACTGAGACTTATTTGTCTCAGTTTTTTAATATTTAAAAATTAATTTTAAAAATAAATTGATAAATAATTTTTACTTAAAAAGTATTTGAGTAATATAACTAACTATTATATAATTTAAAAGGAAAGATTACCTTGTGAAAGGAGGATTTAAGACAAATATATGTCTTAATATATATTTATGGCAGTAAGAAAGATACTTCAGTATGGTGATGAAATACTTAATAAAGTATGTGAACCTATTGTTAAAATTGATGAAGAAATACTAGCGTTAGTACAGGATTTAAAAGATACTTTGTATAATTGTAGTGGAGTTGGTCTAGCAGCACCACAAATAGGTATATTAAAAAAAGCTATATTGATAGATTTAAGAGATGGATCTGATTCAATAGTGCTACTTAATCCTAGGATAATTGAAAGCTCAGGAAGCGAAGAAGATTATGAAGGATGCTTAAGTTACGAAGATCATGAAGGTTTAGTTGTAAGGCCTACTAGAATAATTGTAGAGGGTATGAATGCAGATGGACAGAAAGTTCAATATGAAGCAGTAGATTTTCTAGCTAGAGCATTTTGTCATGAGATAGATCATTTAGACGGAATATTATATATGTCAAAGGCTACTGAGATGTATGAACTTGTTGATGAAGAGTAAAGACGTGATTATTTCACGTCTTTTTTTACATATAAAAATATTGTAAAGCTAAAATAATTAACTTTTATTTTAAGAAATCTCAATTCCGTATACTCCAAAGCTGTTACTTTTAAAATAGCTCTTTTTATTTTTGAATATCTTTATATCAGAGGAAAGTTTTAGCGATTTTTCTACATAAATTTTAACATTTTTATATTCAAATGATGTATAATTAGTAATATCATCATGAAAATTTTTACACTCTACCCAAAGTGTTTTAGAGGTGGTATTTCCTCAACATAAATTTACATTGATAATTTTAATAACAAAAGAATAGTTATTTTTGAGTGCGTAATTGTATGCATTATCTTCAATACAAATCATATTATCAACTCCAATATTTAATGATAACATTATACCATATAAAATGCAGAAAAAATCTATAATGCTATTCCTATTATAAGGTTTATAAGGAATTGAGGTGCTAATATGGCCATAGAAAAAAGTGAAATGAATTTAGAACTTAAAAAATTTGAAGAAGTTAGAGATTGGGTTATTATAGAAGAAAATAAGACCTCAAAGAAATATAAAGAATATGAAGAAAAGATTTCTGATTTGAAAAAGTCTAGTGGCGGAAGTTTTAGTAATGATTTAATATTAGCAGAGAGAATTTTTCAATTTGCAGAAAAAAATTTAAATAAATATAAGGAAGCAAGTGTGCAACCATATTTTGCAAGAATCGATTTTAGAGAAAAACGATATGATACAGAAACTTTTTATATTGGAAAATTTGGACTAAATGACGAATTAAAAAATGAAGAAATTGTAATCGATTGGAGAGCACCTATTGCTAATTTATATTACAGTGGAACTTATGGTGAATCACAGTATATATCCCCAGAGGGTATAATTGAAGGAGAATTAAAACTTAAAAGAAAATTCTTAGTACGAGATGAAAAGCTTATAGATGCTTTTGATGAAGGAATAAATGAAATTATATTAAAGAATAGTGTAGAAGGCAATGAATTAATAGATGAATTTTTAAAGATAAACCTTGAACAAAGTATAAGTAGTAAGCTTAAAGATGTAGTTGCTACTATACAAAAGGAACAAAATGAGATAATAAGAGCATATAAAAATAAAGCTATGATAATACAAGGATCTGCTGGTTCTGGAAAAACCACTGTTGCACTGCATAGATTAGCTTTTTTAGTATATACATACAATGAGATTTTAGAGCATGAAGAAATACTTGTGGTAGCACCTAATGAAATATTTTTAGATTATATTTCTGAAGTGTTACCTAATTTAGGTGTGTATACCGTTACTCAAAGTACTTTTGAAAGTTTGTGTGCATCATTAATAAATTATAAAGGTAAAATTTATACTAAAGACAAAAAGTTATCTTATTTAATGGAAGATAGTAATGAGGAAGATAAAAGATATTTAGCTGCTGTAAGTAAAATAAAAGGATCTTTAAATTTTAAAATTATATTGGATAGATATATAAAATATTTAGAGAAAAAGGATGTTGAAGTTGATGATATAAAGATAGATGAGTATATTTTATATAGTGAAAAGGAAATTAAAAAATTATATATAAGAGATTTAAAGCATCTACCAATTGCAAAACGTAAAAATGAAATTAATCGATATTTTAAACAAAAATTAAAAGATAAACTTGAAAGTGTACAAAGTCAGGTTGAAGATAACTATAGCTTTAAGATAAAAGATATTAAGTGTAAAGAAAATTTAAATGATGAAGAAAAAAGAAAAGCAATTATAGAGCTTTATGATGAACGGGATAAGTTTATCAAAGAATTAAGACAAAAAGGAAATAAAGCTTTAAAAGACTTTTTTAATAAGTGGCAAAATGAAAAATTGATTTCTACTTATTATAATTTATATTCTAATGAAGAGATCTTTAATGAGATTACTGATAATAAGATTCCTTCAAAGCTTGTAAAATATATAGTTAATACTGCTCAGAAAAATATTAAAGACAAAATTATTGACAGTGAAGATTTATCTCATATGGTTTATTTAAAAATAGCATTAGAGGGTATAGATAGTAAATATATACATGTAATTGTAGACGAAGCTCAAGATTATAGTTATTTTGAAATGTTTATATTAAAGTTATTATCAAAAGAAAACTCTTTGACCATAGTAGGAGACTTAGGACAAGGAATTTATAGTCATAAAGGTATTGACTCATGGGAAAAGCTTATAAGAGCCGTATTTGAAGGTGATGCAACCTATAATTCTCTAACACAAAGTTATAGATCTACGGTAGAAATTATAGATTTTGCCAACATAGTGCTAGATAAACAAGATTTAAATTTAATTCCTGCAAAACCAGTTTTAAGGCATGGGCATAAACCTAAGATTATAAAAATTGAAAATACCTTAGATGGAATAAATGAGATAGATAAAATTGTTAAAGAAGTTGAAGATATAAATAAAAAAACTGTTGCAATTATATGTAAGACTTATAAACAATGTACAGAGATTTTAAAAGAGTTAAAAGTACAAAGTAACTATCAATGGAGTATGATTGATGAAAATGATAGTGGTATTAAGGGGAATAGAATAATAATTCCTAGTTATATGACAAAGGGATTAGAGTTTGATGCTACAATAGTTTATAATTGCGATGAAGAGAATTATGGTGAGAATAATCTTGATAAAAAACTGCTCTATGTCAACTTAACAAGAGCATTACATAGAGAGTATATAATGTATAAAGGTAATATATCAAAATTGATATAATTTCATATGTTGAAAATGGCTATTTCTTGAAAATAACCATCTTATGTGTTACCATATAAAGGGTATTATTTAAGAAAAAATATCTTATAATGGAGGTCTTGTATATGAAACCAGTTGAATTAAAAGATAAATTATATTGGATAGGTGTTAATGACCCAGAATTAAGAGTATTTGACATTATAATGGAAACTAAAAAAGGAACAACCTATAATTCTTATTTAATTGATGATGAAAAAGTTGTGATTATTGATACTGTTAAAGATAAGTTTTTCGATCAATATTTAAAAAATATAAGAGATGTTATAGGAAATAGAGATATAGATTACATAATCGTACAACATACGGAACTTGATCATAGTGGTTCTTTAATAAAGTTATTAGAACATTATCCTAATGCTAAAATAGTTGGATCTAGAGCTGCTATAAAGTATTTAGGTGGAATATTAAATTCAAATTTTCATAATCAAGTTGCTGAAGGTGAGCTAAATATAGGTAGCAGAACTTTAGAATTTATTTCTGCGCCAAATTTACACTGGCCAGATACAATATTCACATATGATAAAGTTGGTAAGGTCTTATTTACTTGTGATGTTATGGGATGTCATTATTGTCCTGAAAAGTGTATAACAGATAGTTATAGCGAAGATTACACTAAAGAAATGAAATATTATTTTGACGTGATAATGGGGCCATTTAAAAAGTTTGTTAATGCAGGATTAGATAAAATAGAGAATATTGAAAAGAATATGATTGCACCAAGCCATGGTCCAGTTCACATTGATGATATAGAGAAATTTACTAAGTTATATAGAGAATGGGCTAAAGAAGCTACTGTAGATGAAAAGAATATTCAAATATTTTATGTTTCAGCTTATGGAAATACTGAGTCAATGGCAAAATTTTTAGCTAAGACTATTGAAGATAAGCAAATTAAAGTAGAAGCTCATGAAATAACTACTACTAATTTTAATAAAATGATTGAGCTTGTAGATAAGTCAAGTGGTATCATTATAGGTTCTCCAACCATTAATCAGGATGCAGTAGAACCAACATGGAACTTGTTATCCCATGTAAGTGCTATAGTAAATAGGGGAAAAGTTGCTTCAGCTTTTGGATCTTATGGATGGAGTGGAGAAGCAGTTCCAATGCTAAATAATAGATTAAAGGAACTTAAATTTAAAACGTTGGCAGAAGGACTTAAATTTAATTTTGTTCCAAGCGAAGAAGATTTTACAGCAGCAGAATCTTTTGTGGATAATTTCTTACAATTAGTTAAATAATAAGATAAAGGCTATGAATTAAGAAGAAGTTTGGATTTATTGCAAAATTAAATTGTGAAAGATATATTAAAAACCGTGACTTAATCACGGTTTTGTTTTTACAAATATTTAGATATATAATCAATGATTTCAACACAAAGCTCAATGGTATCATTACCTTTATCAAGTTCTGTATTCAGCTCTACAAAATCCATAGATTTTATTAATCTAGTTTCTAATAGATATTTTAATATAAATTTACCCTCAGTAACAGTTAATCCATTATCAACTGGAGTTCCAGTTCCAGGAAGAAATTTAGGATCTATAGAGTCAATATCAAAGCTTAAATGGACTGCATCAACTTTATTTTTAATTAAAATCTCTTTGATATCATTTAAAATATTTTCTACCCCTCTTTTTTGAACTTCTTCAGTGGTATAAACATTTAATTTATGATCCTCTATTAATTGAAGTTCTCCAGCATCTAAATCTCTAGCACCTATTATAAATACATTCTTAGGGTTTACCTTTCTATCTTCAAAATAAAGTTTCGTTAAAGTATCATGACCTATCCCCATAGCAGCAGCTAAAGGCATTCCATGTACATTGCCAGATGGTGATGTTTCATGAGTATTAATATCACCATGAGCATCCACCCAAATAACTGCAAGATTATTGTAATATTTGCTAGCACCTGAAATACTACCTAATCCTAAAGAGTGGTCTCCTCCTATAACTAATGGAAAACTTTCAGATTTTAATGAACTGTAAACAGTATGAGCTAAATTTGTATTTACATCTATAATACTGTCAACATACTTCATGTTTTTATGAGCTGAGAACTTGTCACAATATTTTTTCTCAGGAACATATAAGTTTCCCAAATCATATACAGTGTGATTATTATTTTTTATAATTTGAGCTATATTTTTTTCTCTTAATTTATTTGGAGCCAAATCTACACCTTTTTTGTCACAACCAAAAAATATCGGTACTCCGATTAAGTTAATATCCATAATTAATTCCTCCTTTACATTGTATCCTTTGCGATTTTAAATTATATAACAAATTTCAACAAAATATAAGTCTTTTTTTGAAAAGTATATTATTAAAATTATTAATAAAATATAGAATTTTAAGTCAATAATATATTAGAGGATTTATTATTTGTATGTCGAACAATAAATAGTTATAATACTTTAAGGAGGTAATATATTGAACAAGGAAGAAATACTTAATTTTTTAGAGGAAAACGAATTATCTGATATAAATGAAGTATCCTATAAAAGTAAACAATTAATAATAGCTTTTAAATATTATTTTGATGATATTGAGATTGAAGCTGCTAACGAATATGCCAATGAAGAATATGAGGGAGAAATAAAGGATGAAAATTGGTATTATGAATATTTTTTACCTTATTTAAGTGATTTTGCATTAGATAATGTAGAAGATATATTAGATGAGTGTGTTGAAGAATATGATATGAATTATGAGTTTATAGCTTATGAACTTACAGAGAAAAAATATGATTATAATAATTTTGTAGTTGTTTTTTCTAAAGATGAGATAAATAATATTGATGATATAATCTTATATTTAGATGAAAAATAAAGCATACAAGACTTCAGAAACTTAACAAGTTTCTGAAGCTTGTACAATTTAATAATGAGGTTACGCTCCAAATTTTTTAAGTTTTTGATATTCAACTATATATCCGTCTAAATGTTGAGAACAACTTACAACAATTTTATCTGTAGGTTTTTTAAACATAAGAAGTAAATGCAATAAAGTCTTAAAAGAATTAATTTTTTGTTTTAAAATTTTTAATCTAACAAACATAATCTATCTCCCACACAATTAAATAATCTATAATTACTATCATTTAATTTATACTTTAATTTTAACAAATTAGACAAGAAATGTTAATCATTTTAATTTGCCATTTTTATGTATTTTATTACAAATTGTACATAAAATCATAAATAATTTCCAATAAATGATATATACATTTTTTGGAAGATAAAATTAAATGTTGATTTATGGGTATATGGAATAAAATGTAAAATATAAAAATGTCAGATTATAATATATTTATTTAGAAAGAAGGAATAATAAAATGAATATTGACAAAATCATTGAAAGAATCAATTTTTTGTATAAAAAAAGTCAAAATGAAGGGTTAACTGATGAAGAAAAAGTAGAACAACAGGAATTAAGACAAAGATATATAGATAATGTAAAGCGAAATTTTAGGGCTCAATTAGATGGAATAAAGAGAGTACCGCCAAAAAATTTAAATTAAAATAGTTATAAAGTGAGGGTGCAAAACTATGATAGTAACCGTTGAAAAGCTGATAAGTAATTTTAATCTAGAGGTAGCGTTAAATGGAGAAACGAATAAAAATATAATATTAGGAGGTATTAATAGACCAGGACTTCAGTTAACTGGTTTTTATGATTATTTTGATGAAAAAAGAGTTCAAATAATAGGAAAGACAGAATATAGCTACTTAGAATCCTTATCTTCTGAAGTCAGAAAAGAAAGAATGGATAAATTTTTTTCTTATGATGCTCCTTGTACCATCATAACTCGCTCATTAGAAGTTCATAAAGAAGTTTTAGAAGCTGCTGAGAAACATAATTCATGGGTATTGAGAACAGATATGAAGGCTACACGTTTTGTTGGTAAATTAACTAATTTTCTTGATATTGAGTTAGCACCTGAAACAAGAATTCATGGAGTACTAGTAGATGTATATGGTATAGGAATACTTATTATTGGAGAAAGTGGTATAGGTAAAAGCGAAACAGCATTAGAACTTATAAAGAGGGGACATAGGCTAGTTGCTGATGATGCAGTAGATATTAAAGAAATAGATGGATTTTTATATGGAAGCTGTCCTTATATAACTCAAGGTATGCTTGAGGTTAGAGGAATGGGGATCATTGATGTGCCTGCAATATATGGTATGAGTTCAGTAAAATCTAAGAAACAAATTAATTTAGTAATTTCAATAGAAAATTGGAGTAGTAATGGAAATTATGAGAGATTAGGGATGGATAAAGACTATATAGAAATTTTAAACACAGAGGCAGAAAAGCTAACTTTACCTGTAAGACCTGGAAGGAACATAGCAGTAATAATTGAAGCAGCCGCTGCTAACTATAGATATAGTTATACATCAAATATTACTGCAGTAGATACTATAGAAAAAAGAATGAGTGAATTAAATAATCTGAATTTATAATATAGGAATATACAAGGCATGCCACATGTATAGATAAACTACCTTAAAAATTGATATATAGCCAGATATAACTACATACTTGAGCATTCCAATTCACAATTCACAATGCAAAATGCAAAATTAAGGTGGAGTTTAATTCTTTATGAATTAATTTCTTAAACTAATTTTTACTAGCAATGTCTAGTTTTCCACCTCTGGGGANNTTGGAACTAAACCAGTGAATTATACCAATACTGTGGAGATACGCAATGTTATTGAAATATCGCTTAATGATGTAGATATTGTGACTTATCATACTGCACCCCAGGAATCTACACAGAAATTAGCTATAAGTTTATGTTTGCAGCTAATTTAATTTTGCTTTAATTCTTTAGCTTATATAGACCCCAGGGGTGAAAATTAATGTTGAGAAATTTAAAATTGTGAATTCAATAGTTTCAACTATGATACTAGAAAATATCAATTATTTTCACATATATATTAAATTTGGAACTGGTATATCTATATTATGCATAATAAGAACTAAAAAATTATCATTATTTTTTAGAATCCAGTTATTCATTTAAATCAAAATATATTAAGATATATTGACTAATTGGTTTGCTTTAAATGGCTAAAAATATATTTGTAATTTATAGAATTATTTAGTAGAATGTAGAATATAAGTAAACTATATAAAGTGTTGAAAGGGGAATGCTCAATGACAGATTTAGTTAAAAAATATGAACTAGCTTGGGACAAGTATTCTAAAGAAGATTTAGAAAGAGTTTTCGCATTATCTGATAGATATATAGACTTTATGTCAAAATGCAAAACAGAAAGAGAGTGTGTTACAGAGTTTATAGCTCTTGCTGAAGAAAAAGGATATAAAGATATTAACACATATATTGCTGAAGGAAAGAAGTTAGAAGTTGGAGATAAGGTTTATGCAAATTGTATGGGAAAGACTTTAGCATTATTTTTAATTGGTTCAGAACCAGTTGAAAAAGGCTTCAAAATATTAGGAGCACATGTTGATTCACCAAGATTAGATTTAAAACAAAATCCACTATATGAAGATTCTGATTTAGCATTATTAAAAACTCATTATTATGGTGGAGTTAAGAAATATCAATGGACAACTATTCCACTAGCTATTCATGGAGTTGTTTGCAAAAAAGATGGTTCAACTGTTAATGTTGTAATAGGTGAAAATGATAATGAGCCAGTAGTAGGAATATCTGATTTATTAATCCATTTAGCTGGAGATCAAATGCAGAAAACCTTAGCTAAAGGTGTTGAAGGTGAGCAATTAAATGTATTTATCGGAAGTATACCAGTTGAAGATAAAGAAGCTAAAAATAGAGTTAAATTAAATGTATTAAGATTATTAAATGATAAGTATGGGATTACAGAAGAAGATTTTGTATCAGCTGAACTTGAAGTAGTTCCAGCAGGAAGAGCTAGAAGCTATGGATTAGATAGCTCAATGGTTATGGCTTATGGCCATGATGATAGAGTATGTGCTTATACTTCTTTTGAAGCTATGATGAATTTAAATGAAACTGATAAGACTTGTATAACTCTTTTAGTTGACAAAGAAGAAGTAGGAAGCATAGGAGCTACAGGTATGCAATCAAGATTCTTTGAGAATACTGTTGCAGAGATAGTAAATTTAATGGGAGATTATAGTGAACTTAAAGTTAGAAGATCATTAGCTAATTCAAAAATGCTATCTTCAGATGTAAGTGCTGCATTTGATCCAAATTACCCATCTGTAAGTGAAAAACAAAACAGTGCATTCTTCGGAAAAGGAGTTGTTTTAAATAAATACACTGGAGCAAGGGGTAAAGGCGGATGTAACGATGCTAACCCAGAATTTATTGCTGAATTAAGAAAAGTAATGGATAAGCATAATGTTTCATGGCAAACTTCAGAACTTGGAAAAGTAGATCAAGGTGGCGGTGGTACAATCGCTTATATTCTAGCTGAGTATGGAATGGAAGTTATAGACTCAGGAGTTGCTCTACACAATATGCATGCTCCATATGAAATTGCAAGCAAAGCAGATATATATGAAGCTTGTAGAGCATATGAAGCATTCTTATTAGAAGTTTAAAATTAAGGGTGGATGGATATAGATAAACTACTCTAAAA
>NZ_DKLM01000172.1:0-1066 GCF_002455975.1 Clostridium sp. UBA6640 | reverse complement strand
GAATTGTGAATTTAGTAGTATCCATCCTTTTATTTAATAAAAGCCCTCTGTTAAAAGCAGAGGGCTTTTTATGCTAATTTTTTTACTAAAACATGCTTATTGTACTTATAAAAAGTTTTGTATTATATTCTTTAAAGTTTTCTTTTTTCATCATAATTTAAATATAACTTTTAAAATTAGGTTTACATTTCAGAGTGGAATTTCTTTTTTTATTACTGAAAAGTAAATCTTAACTTAAGTAAAGCAGAGGAAAATAATAAGGATAGTTATTTCTCCTTTGTATCCTCTTTACAACAGGGGTAGATGAAGCTTTTGAAAAATTTTATCTATTAAATGGGAGGGGAAATATTATGTTAAAAAAGAAAACACTATCAATGATTATATTAACTTCAATGCTATTAAATACTGCTTCTTCAGCTGTTCTAGCTAAGCCTATTGAAAATCAAAATGACAAGGTTACTACAATTGAAAATCCCACTGAAGATAAATTTACATTCATAAATAAGGAATTTAAAGAGGTAGTAACTAACGAGATAGAAGCTCAAACTTTCCTTATGAACAATAAAGGGCTTTTAGGAAAAACTACAGGAACCTTTGAAGTTGTAAATACTGAAAAAGATGAACTTGGATATACACATTTTAGAAGCGTAATGACTGGAGATGGAATACCTGTATATGGTTCTGATGTAGTTGTTCACGTAGATAAAAATAATAAGGTATATGCAGTTAACGGTACTATAAATGAAAATGTTATGAATATAGAATGGTCAGATCTTGTAAAAATATCTCAAGAAGATGCTCTTAAAACAGCTAGTGATCTTTTAAACATTAAAGATCTACCAAAGGATGCAAATATTAATCCTGAACTTTATATTTATGAACATGAAGGAAAATTCAACGTTGTGTACCTTGTTGAATTGTTTACTCTAGAAAATGAACCAACTAGCTGGCAAATTTTTATTAATGCAGAAAATGGACAAGTTGTAAATAAGCTAAGCTTTGTTAAAAATGCAGCTCCATCACAAGGAACTGGTGTTGATTTAAAAGGCAAAAATGTATCAATAAA
>NZ_DKLM01000121.1:1617-19755 GCF_002455975.1 Clostridium sp. UBA6640 | reverse complement strand
AGAACCAATACGAAATTTTGTTTTAGATGTATTTAAAACATCTAATTCATAGTTTGCCATACCATATCCTTTGCTAATTATTTTTTCACTTTTTATAGAAACTAATATGGTACCGCTAAACTTATCTTTTTCCGCAAGGTCATTTAAATAATTATCAATATTCATACTAATCTTATCCAAGACTTGTTTATTTATCATATTTCTTATATTCCCCCCTTTTATTTACAAATCCATAGTTATATAATTTTGTTTTTATAAATCTATAGACTTACCCCATCAATAAAGCTATTTTAACACTTTTCAAAATTAACTGTCAATTTTTGCATAAACGATACATTTAAATGTATATTCTATGAAATCCTTATGACAACTTTTTTAACTTATCCTTTTCTTTTATAGACTTTAATTAATTTAGTTTTCCATATACAATAAATATATATAGATAAACTTTATTCAATTGAGAATTAAAAATGGAGAATTGGCAATTATAGTAGAAATTAATTCTCTACGAATTAATTTCTTTAGTAGGCTTTTCAATAAAAGTGACTTTGTTACTTTTAAAATAAATTTAAAACTTCTCTCTTATGAGAGAATTATCCATTGTCAATAGTCAATTTTCAATTGTATAAGTGTTTAATAAAGGAGAATGTTAAATGGAGAGACTTTATTATGAAAATCAATATATTAAAGATTTTATAGCAGAAATTATAGACGTTAAAGAAGTTGATGATAAATTTCATATTGTACTAGATAAAACAGCTTTTTTTCCTGGTGGTGGCGGTCAACCTTGCGATTTAGGTTTAATAGAAAGCTTAAATGTTATAGATGTATATGAAGAAAATGGAGTTATATATCATGTCACTGAAAAGAAACCTATAAAAATACATAGAGTTAAATGTTCTATAGATTGGATAAGAAGATTTGATGCTATGCAGCAGCACTTAGGTCAACACGTACTTTCTGGCTGTTTCTTTAAATTTTTCAATGCTAATACCTGTGGATTTCATTTAGGGCAATTCGTTAGTACAGTGGATATAGAAGGTATTTTAGATGAGGAAACCATTAGAAAAGCTGAGGTTATTGCAAATGAAATTATTCATAACAACTTAAAGATAGAGTTTTTACTACCAAATAAAAAGGAACTAAAAAAACTGAATCTAAGAAGGGATCTTCCAAATACGGATGAACAAATAAGAGTAGTTAAAATAGAAGATTTAGATATAAATGCTTGTTGTGGTGTGCATCCTTCTTCAACACTAGAACTTCAAGTAATCAAAATAAAAAAATGGGAAAAGCATAAAAAAGCAACTAGAATAGAATTCTTAACAGGAAGTAGAGCTGTTGAAGACTACATAAAAAAAGATCATTATATGAATCTTATATGTAGATATTTAAATACCAATGAAGAAGAAGCTATAAAGGGTATAAAAAACTTACATGAAGAGCTTAAAAATACTATAGAAGAAAATAAAAAAGCTCTAATTGAACTTACTAATTATAAAACTCGTGAAATTATAGATTCTGCTGAAAAAATAGGTGATATTTCTATAGTTAAAGAAATCTATGATGATGAGGATATGAAGTACGTAAGCAAGCTAGTTTTAAAAATTACAGATACCCCTAAAACTATTGCCTTAATTGCTGTTAAATCTTCTGAAAAAGCTAATCTAATATTTGCAAAATCAAAAGATGTAACAAATATAAATATGAACAATCTTCTCAAAGATACCATAACCTTAATTGATGGTAGAGGTGGTGGAAGTGAATTCCTAGCACAAGGTGGAGGAAAAAATAATGGAAATGTAGATTCTGCCTTAAACAGCGCCTTTATAAAAATAAAAAATAGTTAGATTATTCCTATGCCATCTAAATGATTATAAAAAAGTGTAAGTAGATTTTAGTTAACATAGATCTACTTATACTTAATTTTATTTAATTTAATTATAATGCATTGGATCCTTCTATTTTTATTATTATCTATAAGTACAAATGTTTTTGCAGGAGATATACCAGAATCAATTATGTTAGGTGAAGAAGATGCACTTTTTATAGATAAAATTACTGATATTACAGGGATACAATATTAAAACCTAATATATACTTTGGAAAATAAATTTTCTATAAAAATAGCTTAAGTCCTTAGAAATTAAGGATTACTAATGAAGAATGAAAAATTTAGNNTTATGGAAATTAAAATCATGCATAAGTTAAATTTTCATTAAGGAACCCTATAGTAGTAACCTATATAACATTAAGTCGTTAATCATTATGATAGGAAGTGTTAAAAAAGAAACATGATAACTAAACAAAGCATAACATAGGGCCTGTCCTACATGGTAAGCCCTATGTTTTAGAAATACATCAATAGCTTTCACCTAGCATAACTTTATAATTTCTTTACTCTTTACGCTTTTAAATCTATTCACTTTCTAATATTTCAACAAATTTTGTTGAAGAAGGTGATAAAGATATATTTTTTAGAAAACAAATTCCTATGCTTCTTTTTGGAATCTCTTCAGTAAGCTTTACTTCATATAATAATCCATTCTTTAAATATTCTTGTGAAAATTCTTTAATAACACAGGATATACCTAAATTTATTTTTGCAAATTCTAATAACAATTCATGAGAACCAAGTTCAATTTCTGGTTTTATTTCGATTCCTTTTGATAACATATACTTTTCTACATACAATCTTGAATTTGAATTAGTTTCAAGTAATATAAGTGGTAACTCAGCTAACTCTTCAAAACTTATAGGTTCAGATAATTTTTCTTTATATTTTTCCCCACAAACAAAAACATCTCTAATATCTATACATTTTCTTATTTCCAAAGAAGAATCTTTAATAGGTAAGTTACCAATAGCAATGTCAATTTCCCCTGACTTTAACATCTCACAAAGTTCTAAAGTTGTACGATTGATTATTTTCAACTTAATATTGGGATATTTGCTATGAAACTTTTCTAAAAAAGGTAATAAAAAATATCTTGAAATAGTATCTCCAACACCTATTTGCAAGTCTCCAACCATTAAATTTTTAACTTCTTCTAATTTTTTTTCTCCTACACTAATTAAATTAATAGCAGAGCTTGTATATTCATATAACAGTTGTCCTTCCTTAGTAAGATTAACTCCTCTAGGTGTTCTAGTGAAAAGCCTTATATCTAGTTCTTTCTCAAGCTGCATAATTGATTGGCTTACAGCTGGTTGTGTCATGTAAAGTATTTTAGAAGCTTTAGAAAAACTTTCACATTCAGCTACTTGACAAAAAATCTTGTATAAATCTAATTTGTTTATCATATAAGCTCTCCTTATATCTAATATAATATCTATTTACTTTACTTATACCATAAAAATAGTATATAGTAAAAGGGTAAAGTACATTTTTAATTAAAATAAATAATACTTAAGGAGAGATTCTGAATGGAAAGAATAGTTGGAACTGTTGTTAGAGGTCTTCGTGCCCCAATTATAAATAAAGGAGACAATATAGCAGATATTGTTGTAGATAGCGTATTAAAGGCTTCAGAAATAGAAGGTTTTTCTATCAATGATAAAGATGTGGTTACTGTAACTGAATCTGTAGTTGCTCGTGCTCAAGGAAACTATGCAAGTATTGATGCAATTGCAAAAGATGTAAATTCAAAATTTGGTGATGATACTGTTGGTGTTATATTCCCAATTTTAAGCCGTAACCGTTTTGCAATTTGCTTACGTGGTATTGCAAAAGGAGCTAAAAAAATTGTATTAATGTTTAGCTATCCATCTGACGAAGTAGGTAACCATTTAGTAGATATAGATATGCTTGATGAAAAAGGTGTGAATCCTTGGACAGATGTTTTAACTGAAAAACAATTCCGTGATCATTTTGGATATAATAAACATCCTTTTACTGGTGTTGACTATATTGATTATTATAAATCTTTAATTGAAGAATATGGTACTGAGTGCGAAATAATATTCTCAAATAATCCAAAAACAATTTTAGATCATACAAAAAATGTTCTTACTTGCGATATTCATACAAGATTTAGAACTAAAAGAATTTTAAAAGCTAATGGTGGAGAAAAAATTTATAGCCTAGATAATATTTTATCAGCATCAGTAGATGGTAGTGGTTATAACGAAAACTATGGTCTTTTAGGTTCAAATAAAGCTACAGAAGAAAGTGTTAAGCTTTTCCCTCGTGACTGCCAACCTGTTGTTGATAGTATACAAGCTACACTAAAAGAAAAGACTGGAAAAACTGTTGAAGTTATGGTTTATGGAGATGGTGCATTTAAAGATCCAGTGGGGAAAATTTGGGAACTAGCTGATCCTGTTGTATCACCAGCGTACACTAAAGGACTTGACGGTACACCTAATGAAGTTAAATTAAAATATCTTGCTGATAATAATTTTGCTGATTTAAAAGGAGAAGAACTTAAAAAAGCTATCTCTGAATATATTAAAAACAAAGAGTCAGATCTTGTAGGTGCTATGGAATCACAAGGTACTACTCCTAGAAGACTTACTGATCTTATCGGCTCTCTTTCTGACTTAACTTCAGGAAGTGGAGATAAAGGTACACCTATCATATACATTCAAGGTTATTTCGATAATTATACTAAATAGTAATTTCAATTAATAAATACTCTAAAAATTCCTCCTTAGGTTGATGATTAATTATAATTTAATCATCTCTCTAAGGAGGAATTTTTCACATCAACATTTTAAGGTATTTTAATCTATATGTAAAATACTACCTTTAAATATTATAATTTACAACCTAATTTCCTTAATAGATTGTAAATAAAAGTGGACTCCTCCCTTTTAAAAGATATAAATTTAAAACTTCTCTTATAAAAGAGAAATATCAATAATTTTCCATCGTCAATCATCAATCATCAATTCTCAATTGCATAAGTTATTGACATTGATAATTACTCATAAGACTATCCCATAGCTCTTTATTAAAATTCTTTAAATTAATTATTCTGAAAGTTTTTCTATCTACAAAGGCTTGAAGAGTATTTCCTTTAGCTAATATTTTATTATCCTCTTCTCTTCGAATAACATAGGCAACCTTAACCTTAACTGGCGTCAATTGGCTAATAGTAGCCTCTACTACTAAATTGTCATCATATTTAGCAGCCTCCATGTATTTACATTGAGTTTCTACAAGTGGAAGCATAACTCCACTTTCTTCTAGTTCCTTATATGAAATTCCTAATTCCTTAATTAAGTCCTCTCTAGCCACTTCAAAATATAAATAATAATTGGCATGATGTACTACCCCCATAGCGTCGGTCTCTCCATATCTAACGGTAATCTTAGTAAAACTCATATACCTCTCTCCTCTCTTATACATCTTTTTCTTATTGTATCACTAAACCATTTATTGTTAAAATCTTTTATAACATTAACAATTTTAAAATGGTATATCTAAATTAAGAATTTGAATAAAGGTTAGAAATTAAAAATAATTTCTAACCTTTATAATTTCTCCATCTTTAATATATACCCTAGGAACTCTATGTTTAATCATGCAAATCACTTCATAATTAATAGTTCCCATAAGCTCTGCTATATAATCTGCATCAATATTTAAATGGCCATCTTGTCCAATAAGTATAACTTCATCACCTATTTTGACTTCTCCTATATCAGTTACATCTATCATACATTGATCCATACATATTCTTCCCACTACTCTTGCTAACTTCCCATTTATTATAACCTTAGCCTTTCCACTTAAAAGCCTTGAATATCCATCTGCGTAACCTATTGGTAAAGTAGCAATTATGCTTTCTCTTTCTGTTTTAAAGGTTCTTCCATAGCTTATATACATACCCTTCTCTACTTTTTTAACATGTGCAACTTTAGTTTTTAAAATAAGCGAAGGCTTTAAAGTTATTTTCTTTATATCTACATCATGAGATGGATAATATCCATATAATAATATACCAGCTCTAACTCCATCTAAATAAGTCTCTGGCAAATCTACTATAGCTCCACTATTAGATGCATGCTTCAGTGGTATGTTTATTCCCTTGAGAGAAAGTCTATTAGAAAATTCTTGTAGCTTTCTAAACTGCTCATAAGTATATTCCTTATCCTCTTCATCGGAACTTGCAAAATGAGTGAATATACCTTCTATTATAAGCCCTTCTAAAGAACATATTTCTAAAACTTCTTTAAAACTTTCTTCATTAGGCAAAAATCCTAACCTACCCATCCCTGTATCAACAGCAATATGGATTTTAGCTTTTTTACCTCTTTTTATTGCTTCCCTTGATAACTCTTTTGCGTAACTTAGACTATATACTGTTTGCTCTATATCATTTTCTATTATTTCCTTTGCAAAATCTATAGGTGTGTATCCTAAGATTATTATTGGTGCAACAATTTCTGCATTCCTAAGTTCCATAGCTTCTGTTATAACTGCTACCGCTAATCTTGTAGCTCCATTTTCCAATAATACAGGAGCTACATCAATAGCTCCATGTCCGTATGCATCTGCTTTTATAACTGCTATTATTTCTTTATCCTTTAATAAACTTTTAAGCTTTCTCATGTTATATGCAATTGCATCTAAATCTATTTCAGCCCATACTGGTCTAATATTTGAATTCATATTTCCACCTCTAGTCATAAGTATTTGCTTGCAATACTATTATAAAAAAATATTCCATAAACAAGAAGAACCACTATAAGAAAATTTTATTCTTATAGTGGTTTAATTCATTTTAAGCTGAAATATACTTATGAAATTTATTGAAAGTTATATATAATTACATGTTAAATAAATATGCCAATTATTTGAATCACTATAAATACAAATACAATTATACTATTTGTTCCACCACAATCTACTATTCTTGAATTTACATACTCGTCATTAGTCTCATTTTCTTTAATTTTAGTAATTTTTTTTATGGCATGATTATAGTATAACTTATTTCCATATACGCCTCCAAATATGCATATACCCAATGTTATCAATATCCTCAATGGGCTAGGAATTATAATGGATAAAAATGAAGAAATTAACATAGTTGCAATTACATACATATACATCTTTCTATATCCCATCCACTGAAGAGGAAATAAAAAAGCTGCCCAATTCCAACCTGAAGAATTTTTATTCTCACTATATTTATTAAATTTCCATTTTGACATATAGTAATCTAGCTTTTCCCTTCCAACGAATAATTCTAATTCCTCGTAAGTTACCTCTGAGGAGAATTCATCATCTGGTTTAAAATCTTCATTTAAAATTAATTTTTGTCCACAATTAGGACAAAATGACATACTTTGATCAATATCATTCCCACATTCATTACAATACATGTATGCTTTTCACCCCTTTACTATAGAATTCCGTGTCCAATTCTATATCTACTTTGTGGAATATAATCTTTCAACCACTGATTCATATTGGAGAAATCACGACTGTGACAGATTCCTATATAAACAATAAGTTCTCTAAGTTGAAGGAAAATAACCTTTTTCTGTTTTTACCGTAGCCACTTTACCATTATTATTAAAAATTATTGCATAAACGCCTACTCTATCTTTATACTTCTTATTTTCTAATTTTATTCCAAAAGTTTTTTCACCCATTTTCCCCTCCCAATATGAAAATTATTTAATTTTCATATATAAACTATTCTCAAAATTAAAACTAATCTATATTACTCTCCATACACCTTATCAATTCTATATTTCTATTTGTATAATCTGAATTATCTATTACTATATCCGCAAATTTCTCAGGTTGATTTTCCTTAAGATACATTGAATAAGCTCTATGATATCGTTGCTCAAATTTTCTTTTTGCTTCATCCATTCCACCTAAATCACAAGCATCTCTTAAAACTCCTCTTTCTTTTGCTTTTTCTATTGGAACCTGTAGATAAATTGTTAAATCCCATCCATCATATAACTTTGGAGTTAGTAAAAATGCTCCATCTACAACACATACTGAATTTGAGCTTACATAAACAGGATCTAATTTTATTTCTTTATCTTCTTTTAAATTCATAATTGCAGGAATATAGTGTGGTTTATCCTCTGTTAATGATTTAAGTACATTGTCATAAAATGATTCTAAATTATATGCAAATTTATAATATCCTTCTGCTGAATCTCTGCCAAGCTTATATCTAATGTTAGATAGATTATGGAATCCATCAATAGTAACATGAAAAGCTTCAAAACCTTCACTGTTGAGAAAATCAACAAGTTCAGAGGCAAACATAGTTTTTCCAGAACCTTGAGCTCCATTTATCAATATTCTAAATGGATGAGATTTTTGTTTATCCTCAATAACATCTCTTATTTTCTTTAAAACATACTCATTCATATAAATTAACCTTTCTATATACTTATAAACAATATTAAATTGTAATATAAAAACACATAACAACTATAAAGTAAAAGCACATAAAATATATTCTCTACTCTAAATATAGATAACTATGAAATAATATTGTCTATAAATAATTACAATTCTAATACCATATGTATGTCATATGGTTCTAGTTCATATAACTCTTTATTTATTTCATTTGCTAATTTTGCACCTATAGCAAAATAAAAGTTTACTGTATTTTTAAATGGTGTTGCAGATATATAAAGACTTTTAGCTCCTAATTCTTTTGACTTTTCACATAATAAATTTACTAAATTTTTGCCTATACCTTTTTTACGATAATTACTACTTATATAAAGCATATCAAGTTTAAGTTGGTCATTATTTTTACCAATAAATTTACTTTCTAAGGCAGCTAAACCTATAATTTTACCATTATCAAATGCGCCATATATAGTTCCATTTCTATCATATATATCTTCTAATCTATTAATATAATCTTGTAATTCTTCTAAAATCCAGCTTTCGATATTATAAAATTCATTTACTATCTCAAGGTTGTTATTTTTAAAATAATAAACCTCATTTACTATTTCTTTTCTATCAATTTCACTTAATAATTTAAGCTCTGATTTTTCAAGTAATCTATAATCCAAAATAATCAACTCACTTTCATATAAAACTTTTTTACTTTTAATACATAATATACAGCCAAATATAGTTGCACCCCTAAGTTTTTCAATTCACAATTCACAACACAAAATTCACAATTGTGGTGAAAATTATTTTTGATCAAAATAATTTCTTTAATAGATTTTTCACTAAAAGTGACTCTGTCACCTGAAAAGAAGCCAATTGAAAACTTCTCTTATAAAAGAGAAGTATCAATAATTGTCCATTGTCAATAGTCAATTCTACATTAACTATATACTTCCATACCTTCTATAGCTTTTTCTACTAATTCATCTATGTTAAGTATAGATTCAGATTTTATAATTTCATCTAATCTAGGTTTAGTTTTAGGATGCTTAGGTACGAAAATTGTACAACAATCCTCATAAGGTAATATTGATGTTTCATATGTATCTATGTCTCTCGCAATATCCATAATATCTATTTTATCCATAGCAATTAACGGTCTAAATACTGGTCTATCCGAACAATTATCACTTACCACCAAAGCTTCCATAGTTTGCGAAGCCACCTGACCAACACTTTCTCCGGTAGTTACAGAATTAATATTATATTTCTCCGCTAATTTACAAGCAAGTCTCATCATAAATCTTCTCATTATTATGGTTAATTCATCTTCTCTGCATTTTTCAATAATTTCTAATTGAATGTCAGTAAAAGGAACTACATATAGATTTAATTTGCCTGTATAATTTTTTAATATGTTTGCTAAAGTCTTCACCTTATCTTTAGCTCTTTCACTTGTATAAGGATGACTATGATAATAAACAGCATGAAGTTCTACACCTCTGCGCGCCATTAGATATCCTGCTACAGGAGAATCTATTCCTCCAGATAACATAAGCATAGTACTTCCATTAATTCCATAAGGAAGCCCACCTACTGCTTTAACCTTTTTAGAAATAATATAAGCCTTATTTCTTATTTCTATATTTAATAAAAATTCAGGTTTCTTTACATCAACAGTAATTCCATCTAAATTTTCTAATATGTAAGCGCCTACTTCTCTACTAACTTCCATAGAGTTTAGTGCAAATCCTTTATTAGCTCTATTAGTTTCGACCTTAAAAGTTTTACCTTTAGCATTTTTCATAACCTCTAATGCTACCTTAGATATTGATTCCATATCAGCAGTAGTTTCTTCCACTATGCAAACTTCCACAACTCCAAAAACTTTTTTAACTCTTTTTATAATTTCCTCCAAATCTTCAGAGTATATAAACCATCTACCAGTATCCTCAACAAATTTATAATTTAAGTCTTCAATTACATGTTTAATATTTTCCTTTAATCTTCTTTCAAATTTTCCTCTATTTAATCCTTTTAAAAAAATCTCTGGTGCATATTTAACTAATAATAGTTTTCTCATCTTTTCATCCTCCTTAAAATCTTTAAACTGCTTTTCAAAACTTCAATGACATAATCTACTTCATCCTTAGTATTATACTCACAGAAACTAAATCTTATAGTTCCCTGCTGCTCTTTTAAAGATAATCCAAAAGCATTTAATACTTGAGATGTCTTTGCAGCTTTTGAAGAACAAGCTGACCCTGTTGAAACATATATGTTTTTCTCTTCCAGAGCATGCAATAATACCTCACCTCTTATAGATGGAAAAGAAACCGAAAGTATATGAGGTAAAAAGGTATCTTCCATTTTACTATTAACTTTTATCTCTTCTATTTCCTTTAATCTTTCAATAAAATATCTTTTTAATTCTAATACCTTTTCATAATTTTCTCGTAAATTTTCATGCATTATTTTACTTGCCACTGCGAAGCCAGCTATAGCTGGTAAGTTTTCTGTCCCTGATCTGAAGTTTCTCTCTTGTCCCCCACCAGAAATTAATGGATTTGCCACTAATCCTTTTTTAATATAAGCAAAACCTATCCCTCTAGGTCCATGCAATTTGTGTCCGCTAGTACTCAGTAAATCAATTTTACATTTTTCCACATCTATAGGTATTTTTCCATAACTTTGTACTGCATCTACGTGAAACTTTACTCTAGTTGACTTTTCTTTTATAGCATTTCCTATTTTTTCAATATCTTGAATTATTCCAACCTCATTATTAACATGTATTATACTTACAAGTACCGTATCTTTAGTTATATTCTCTAATAATTCATCTATATTTATTTGTTCATTTTCCTTTAAAGATATATAGCTTACCTTTATACCCTCTTTTTCTAGAGACTTAAAAGTATTTAATACACTAGGATGTTCAATATTCGATGTAATTATATGGGTTCCTACCTTAGAAAATCCCTTTATTAAAAAATTATTACTTTCGCTTCCTCCAGAAGTAAATATTATTTCTTCACTATGAGCTTTAATTGTGGTAGCAATAAACTCTCTACACTTTCTAAGCTTTTGCTCCGCTTTAAACCCTAAACTATGAGCAGAAGATGGATTAGCAAAATACTCTCTCATAGTATTACTTACTTCTTCAATTACTTCCTCATAAGGTTCTGTAGTTGCACTGTTATCAAAATAAACTTCCATATTACTCACCTCTCAAAACCGATAATACTAATGATTACCATGTACTATAGTATTATTAGTTATATAAATAATTATATTAAATTTATAAATTTTATATTTTTTAATATGATTTGGCTTTTCTGGAGAACACTGTTCTCCCCTACAATTAGTCAATTTTAAATTTCTTAGATTTTACTAAAAAATATCCATAATTGTGAATTCAATAGTTTTGAAATCAACAATTGTTTCCACATATATTAATCTCAGAACTAGTGTATCTATATAAGTTCTCAGCTTTATTTTTTATAATAAAAGGGTAATTAGAGAACTACACAGAAATATATATTGTGAATTATGTAATCAATTTTTATAAAAATATAAAATCATGTCTTTAGATATTGAAATCAATATTATTTATAATACCACATATTTAAAAAATTAAGGAGGTTAATTATGATTAAATTAAATCATAGCAATATTTCAAAATTTCTATTATTATTAGGATCCCTTTTCTTATTATACTTTATTGGCATTAAGGCTATATTTTTCAATACAAGTTTTTCAACTTTTTGGGCTATTGTTGGAACTATATTAATTTTGATAGGATTAAACACAAATAAAATACTTGATTTTTTTTCTTCCTTACCAAAATTAATAAGACATACACTTCTTATACTACTAGTTTTATTAACGATTATTTATATTTTACTTCAATCATTAATAATATTTAATGGATTTTACAAAGATACTACAAAACCTGACTATGCAATTGTATTAGGTGCAGGACTTATAGGTGATAAAATTTCAACTTCTCTTTACTATAGACTTATGGCAGCAGTTGAATTTCATAATATTTACCCTGATGTAAAAATTGTAGTAAGTGGTGGACAAGGCCCAGATGAATTGCTTAGTGAAGCCTCAGCAATGAAAAACTTTCTTGTAGAAAAAGGAGTTAAAGAAGATAATATAATAATGGAAGATAAGTCCACAACTACCTATGAAAACTTTCTCTATACTAAAGATAAGTTACATAGTTTAGATAATAGAGAGATGTTATCAGTAACAGTTATTACTAATAATTTTCATATGTTTAGGGCAAAGATCCTTTCAAAACGGCTAGGCTTTAAAACTTATGGGTATCCTGGTAAAACTCATAGATTTCTCGCACCAAACTTCTTCGTTAGAGAAGTTCCTGCAATTATTAAAAGTTATTTATTTGATAAATAATCTAAAACTTTAACTTCATCATTAAAATAAAGCATTAAAAATTTTTATAAATATTAACTTATATAAAGCAATTAATTCTTTAAGAATTAATTGCTTTATATTTTTAAATTGGAATTTTTTAAATTGTAAATTTGTACAGATGAGAGTTAAATCTTACTCTTTTACATGTAATAAAGCTTGATCAAAAATATATTTAACATGATCATCATCTAGAGAGTAATAAACTACCTTACCTTCTTTTCTAAACTTTACTAATCTTGTACTTTTTAATACTCTTAACTGATGTGATATTGCAGATTGGCTCATTCCTAAGGTTTCTGCTATGTCACAAACACACATTTCCTTTTGAAATAAAACATATAGTATTCTTATTCTAGTTATATCTCCAAAAGCTTTAAAAAGCTCTGATAAATCGCCTAAAACCTCTTCTGAAGGTATATTACTTTTTACACTATCAACTATATCCTTATGAACTTCTGTACAGTTACAGAATTCTAAATTATTATCCATGATGTTCCTCCTATATATGCATTTTAATTATATAGCATATATGAATATATATTCATATATACTATATAATAAATTTATTGTAATACTTTGTCAAATAAACCACTACAAAACTTACCTTTTTATTACTACAATTCCTTAGTAAATATTTATCTTATATATTATTTTAATTTTCATAGCAAAATTTATAACATAGTGTTACTTTAATTATACTTTTCCAAAATTTTATTACAATGACTTTTATTTAAATAAAAAGTAAAGCTAAGTTTAAACTTAGCTTCACTCTTTATTAATTATTTCCATTTTCTCTATTAATATTAAATTTATTTATTACTTCTTTAAGATCTAAGGATAATCTTTCTAGATTTTCAGCAGCAGTAACTACTTCTCTAAATTTAATTCTTTGTTCTTCACTAGACGCACTTACTTCTTCCGTTGAAGCTGCTGCTTCTTCTGAAACTGCTGATATTCCTTGTATCTTATCAATAAAGCCATCTTTAGCTTCATTAACTTTAGTTAATGTATCATTTACACTATTTATATTATTTTGAAGACTTTCAATTGCACTATTTATTTCATCAAAAGTACTATTAGTATTTTCAACTTTTTCTAATGTCTTTTCGCTTAAATCTTTAGATAGTGCAATTTCTTTAATAACCAACTTAATATCTTCTAAATTATTATTTATAACTTTCTCAACTTCTTCTGCAGAACTCGAAGATTGCTCTGCTAATTTTCTTACTTCCTCTGCAACTACAGCAAAACCACGTCCAGCTTCCCCTGCTCTAGCTGCTTCGATACTTGCATTTAATGCTAATAAATTAGTTTTACTAGTAATTTCTTTTATAGCATCAATTATTGCTCTAATTTTGTTAGAATTCTCTCCTAGTGCTTCAGCTTTAGCTGCTACATTAATTATAGCTCTATTATTTTCACTGAAAGAATAAGTAAGTTCTTCAACCATTTCTTTACCGCTACTAACAAAACTTTCAACTTCTTCACTTTCTTCTAACACATCATTAGAATAATTTAATATTTCACTTATGTTGTTTCCTAAATCCATGGATAAAGCTACACTTTCTTCAAGCATTATAGATTGTTCATTAGCTCCCTGTGCTACCTGTTCTACTGCATTAGATATATCACTAGCTACCGTTTCTGAAAATTCTACAGTATTGGTTAAATCCACCGATGCTTTAGATAAATGCTCTGAAGTGTTAACAATATTATCTATTATCTTTTCCATATCATTCATAAGTTCATTACTGGCATTTCCTATTTCTACAATTTCCAGAGTCTTAACTTTATTTAAACTAATTCTTTTAGTAAAATCTCCATCTTTTGCTGCTTTAAGAATATTTACTAAATGCCTCATAACTTTAGCTAAATTTTTTGAATATACCATAGGTGCTCCTGATGAAAAAATTATAATTATTATTACTGCTAATATAGGAACAGCTAATTTGCTGGATATTTTACTATTTATTTCTGAAGCCCTTATGAATCCAAAAGAAGTGTATCCTAGTTCCTTACTTTCCACCTTAACCACATGATAATTTGCATTATCAAAAGTTATATCCATGACATCATTATCAAGTATTCCTTTACTCCATTCTTCATCATTTAAATTTGTCCCTATCAATTCTTTGTTGTCACTAGCAATTATACTTCCATCTTTATAAGCAACTATATTAAATCCTTCTTTTCCTATTTTCATTTCAGAAACTTTTTCAGAAATTTTACTTAGATCCATATCTATTGCTACAACTCCAGCTAATCTATTATTATCATCTTTTAATACCTTTGACAAAGTCAATATCATCTGACCAGAGCTGTGATCTCTATAGGGAGTATCTATATATAATAAATTCTCATCTTTCATAGCTTCTGTATACCATAATCTTTCATTCAAATTAAAGCTGCTATCCACTTCATCTGGTGGATAACAATAAAGTTTTGTCTTTTCATTAAATGTATAGACTGAAAAAATATTCTCTTTAATATCATGTATATTTTTAAATGTTTCTATTGCCTTAGTCTCATTTCCTCCTTTAGTATAAAGATTTCTAACATGAGACTCATTTGATAAGAATTTTATAAAATTACTGTTAGAATCGATTATTTCCTCTATCTCATTATTTATTGCTCTTACAGAAGCAGATGCAACAATCATATATTCATCCATAACCCNNGTTTTTGTTGTAGCTACTCCTAAAATAATAATAGGAATTATACACGTAATTACCAGCATCAGTGAGAGTTGTTTTTTAATACTCACTAATTTAAATTTCTTCGTTTTTTTCCTTTTCATATTCTCTCCCCCTAGTTTAATGTGCCTATTACTTAATAAGTATAATTAATTTGACATAATTTTGCAACAAACTACATATATCTAAACAATATAAAACTTATTTATTAAAAATAAATACATATTTACTTCATAATATATACTTTTTATACATAATTTTAATAACATTAATTATCTTCTAAATCTAAACTACTATTACATTTTATTCCATATAATATTACAAATTATTAAAGTATTATACTATTTTAATTATTAAATTCTGAAGCTATATTAAATTAATTTATAAAGAATAACTGCTGATAATATCATCAGCAGTTATTTTTTTAATTTATTTTGAATTTATTAATTAGATCTTTAAGCTTTTCAGATAACAATTCTAAATTTTCTACTGATAGTACTACTTGTCCAAATCTATTTTTTTGTTCTTCACTAGACGCACTTACTTCTTCTGAAGATGCCGCTGCTTCTTCTGCCACTGCTGAAATATTTTGTATTCTTCCTATAAGTCCATCTTTAGTATTATTTATATTTATTAAAGTTTCATTAACTCCATTTATATCTTTCTGAAGATGCTTTATTGAAGAATTTATTTCTTCAAAGGTTTTAAAAGTATTTTCAACTTTACTTGAAGTTTTCTCTGTAATCTCTTTTGATACAGTTACTCCTTTAATAACCTTATCTATATCATTAATATTTTCTTTTATTACTTTTTCTATTTCTTCAGCAGAGATTGTAGATTGTTCTGCTAGTTTTTTTACTTCGTCAGCAACTACTGCAAAGCCACGTCCTGCCTCACCTGCCCGTGCAGCTTCTATGCTAGCATTCAGTGCCAATAAATTAGTTTTATTTGTTATGGATTTTATTGCATCTATAATAATATTAATCTTCTTAGAATTTTCCTGTAGAACTTTTGCTTTATTCACAGTATCAATTACTGCTTCAGTATTTTCTTTAAACATTTCATCAAAATCTTGTATAACTTCTTTTCCATTAAAAATAAGTTTTTCTGCTTCTTCGCATTGATTCATTACATCTTCTGAGTATGATACTATATTACTAATATCTTCACCTAAATTAATGGTGAGAGAAACATTTTCATCTAACATTATTGATTGTTCATTTGCCCCCTGTGCCATTTGCGATACAGCACTTGAAATATCACTATTAGCAACCCTTGAGTCTTCAACTATATTTGTTAAGGTACCTGATGCTTCTGATAAATGTTTGGAAGCATCCTTAACACTTTCAAGTAATGATACCATATCATCCATCATTGTATTTACTGCACATGAAATTTCTTTAATTTCTTTAGTAAATATTCCTTTTGTAGGTATACGAATTGTAAAATCTCCATTTCTGGCGCGAGATAGGATACTCATTAAATTATTTACTATTTTAACAATTTTTGAAGACGTAATAAGAACAATTCCAATAGCAAAAGCAGCCATAAAAATTATTGTTATTATAGGAATAAATAATGCTTTCCTTATTTCTCTTTTGATTTCCTTAACAGAGCTAAGTCCATAGGTTGTATAACCTAGTTCTCCATTTATATGCTTTTGTACATAATAGCTATCGCCTTCAAATTTAAATATGCCCATATTTTTAGAATTTATAAGATCTTGTCCCCACTGTTCTTTTGATAAATCAATACTTATCAGTTCCTCTTTACTACTAGCAATTATATTTTCATCGTTATAGGCGATTAAAACAAATCCTTCACTTCCAATTGAACTTGTATTAACATTTTCAGATAAGGTTGTAAGATCTATATCCATTGCCATTATGCCTATTAAACTGCCATCTTTATCTACTACTTTTTTTGAAATAGTGAAGATTTGCTTACCAGTAAAAGCATCTGTATACGGCTTTGATATAACTAAATTTTTTTCATCTTTTACACTTGTATACCATTCACGAGAAGTGGGATCATAACTTGAGTCTAATTTTACTTCTGGATAAAGATATAGCTCTTTCTTCTCATTAGCATAGTATATAGATAATATATCGCTACTATTTGCTTTTACATTTATAAAAGTATTAAAAACCATATCTTTATTCTTTTTACTCTTAAATCCACTTTTTATAGTTTCTTCTTCTGATAAAATATTTATTAAATTGCTATTAATTTTAATAATGTTCTCCATTTCTTTTCCTATATTTTCAACCTTATTAGCAGTTGTAATAACATATTCATTATTTGCACTGTGATAAACTGCTTTTCCAGTGTTTATTCCCAAAATACTTATAGGAAGTAACGAGATAATCAATACTAAAATAAAAAGTTCATTTCTTAAACTTAAATTTAATCCTAAAGTAAATTTTTTCTTCTCTTTCCCCTTATCCTTTTTAAATCTAATTTTCATCCTAACCCTCCTTCATGTTATATGTTATTTTTCGTATGATTTTACTTTTTCTTTAAAGAAAGTTGAAATATTACTATATAATTTTGTAATTTCTAGCAATATTTTTACATTTCGTTACAAAAGCAATATAGGATACGATGTAAAGACTTGAAATACACTCTAGGAAATAAACTTTTTATAAAAATAGCTTAAAT
>NZ_DKLM01000121.1:0-1563 GCF_002455975.1 Clostridium sp. UBA6640 | reverse complement strand
AAGTTAAATTTTCATTAAGGAATCCTATAATACTCTCTATATAATGCATTTCAAATCGAGTAGGAGCTGAATAATTATTTTATTTAGCGACCTCTCACACCACCGTGCGTACCGTTCGGTACACGGCGGTTCAATAGAAATTAATGTACTAATGAATGACATTTCAGATATAGAAATTAAACCTATTTCTTTGAGGTATTTATTAGTTAGTGCTTTAGATAATATAGGGCTGCTGGATATTCTCCAATAGCCTTTTCTTGTGCTAGCATATTCCCATGCTTTGTTATTTGGAATTCCTAATTTTACAAGATTATCGTGTTTTGTCTTAATCTTTTTCCATTGTTTCCAAAAACACATTCTTATCCTTCGCCTTAGCCATTTATCAAGTGTTCTAAGAATATTCCTCATATCAGCAATAGCGAAATAGTTTATCCATCCCACTATTGCTTGTTTTAATTTTAGAAACCTATATTCTATATTCATTGCATTACTTCTTGAAGTTAACTTCTTAAGTTTTGCTTTAAATTTGTTTAAAGACTTCTCATGAGTTCTTATTCTGTATTCACCTTTACCTCTGTAAAAAGAAAATCCTAGAAATTTAAGTTTCCAAGGTCTATCTACTGTGCTTTTGTCTTTGTTTACTTTGAGTTTTAGCTTCTCTTCAATAAATTTCGTAATGCTCTCCATTACTCTGTTTGCAGCTTTCTTACTTTTAACATATATATTACAGTCGTCAGCGTACCTGCAAAAGCAAAGCTTACGCTTTGTTAGTTCTACATCAAGTTCATGTAGCATTATGTTGCTTAATAATGGGGATAATGGTCCACCTTGCGGTGCTCCTTCTCCTGTTCCCATAACCACACCATTTATCATTACACCACTCTTCAGATATTTTCGTATCAGAGAAATTACTCTGCCATCTTTTATATCGTTAGATAATAGTCTTATTAGCTTATCGTGGTTTATTGTATCAAAGTATTTTGCAAGGTCTATATCCACTGCCCAAGTATATTCTGCATTAATATATTGCCTGCATTTTTCAACAGCTTGCTTCGCACTTCTTAATGGTCTAAAACCATAATTATTGTTTATAAATTTACCTTCATATATAGGTATTAGAATTTGAGCAATAGCCTGTTGGACAACTCTATCTACTACAGTAGGTATTCCTAATAATCTCTTTCCGCCGTCAGGCTTAGGTATTTCTACCCTCCTGACGGGTTGAGGTTTATATCTACCTTCCAGTAATGATTGCCTTAATTTCTGTCCATGTTCTTTTAGGTATTGTAGAAGTTCATCTACTGTCATACCATCAATACCATGACTTCCCTTATTGGCTTTTACTCTTTTATAAGCATTGTTCATATTATCCTTAGATAATATTCGCTCTAGTAAATCACTACCGTATTCATTGACATCGTTTCTTCCTTCTTTATACATGGAAGAAATACTGGGCACTTCTATATTAGCTTTGAGTTCCACTCTATTTTCATATAGATAGTCTTCCTTATGAAGTTGTCTGCTTTTATCATATTTCTTCGTATCTTTCAAAATTCTGAAACC
>NZ_DKLM01000022.1 GCF_002455975.1 Clostridium sp. UBA6640 | reverse complement strand
AGTTATAGTTCTAGGAAGCTTTATGATATTTGGAAATCAAATTATGAGTTTTGCAGGAAATAAAAACATCAATATTATATTACGCACAATGGTTGCGGCTCTTATTCAATTTGGCCTTGCAGGTCTTGGGATAACAATAGTTTCTATTTTGAGGAAGGAAAGTTTTCTAAGTTATGGGCTGAAGAGGAAAGGGGCATTAAAGTCAATAATTCTTTCTATACTTGTGTTCATACCAAATATTATATTTGGATTTGTAACGGGGCAAGCAACTAGCTATTTACCATTTCAAGGTGTGAACATGACAAAAGAGGTATTAGCAAGTTCATTTCCTATAAATATAATTGGTATGATATTAATTTCGATTGCATGGGGATTTTTTGAAGGATTTAATTATGTAGTGATCAGCGAAAAGATTAATATTAAGTGTCCAAGTGGAAAAAAATGGGTGAATTGGGGTGCAATTATTTGTGCTATAATGTGCCTTTTAATTCATGGAATGATAGGAGTTACGGCAGAGAATATAATTGAAGGAATTACAGTGGCTATTATTATATATGGTATGCTTATGATAAAGGAACTTACTGATAACGCATGGGGCTGTGTGTTTATATTTATATTCTTATGGAATGCATTTTAATATAGAACATTATACCGTAAAATTTAAAAAAAGGAGTTTTACGGTATTTTTATTTCAAAATTTAAAGGTTTTATATTAACTTTAATAAGTAGTTTATAGAACATGATATTATTTTGTGTAGGGGAGAACAGTGTTCTCCAGAAAGTTCAAACTTGTTTCTGACATTATATATTGAATAATCAGTTGATATTCCAATATATAATATTGTAAAACATTATCTTAACAGCAAAATTGATAAATATATTATTATTTCAAATCACATTTACATAATCTTGGCTTTAAAATGCAGTAATATTAGAAACCTGTGAATGAAAACTGGCGAACAATGTTCGCCCCTACAATATTTTGAGTGATAAAACAGAGAAAGTTTTATATAATGACTCAAATTAATACAGTTATATACCAAGTATGTTACAATATTACTAATATTTAAATTATTGTGCGTATTTAGGGGGAAATAAATGAATTTAGAGCTAAGTTTATATGCGGTTAAATTGAAGGAAGAAGTTGATCTTTTTTGGGAAAAAAGAGATCAATATATGAAGGAAGATATAATTCCAAATTGCACCTTAGGAAATCCACTGGATGAAGAGGTGAAAAAATGGTTTTTCTCAAAAGAATACAAAAATCATATAATGAATCTTTTCAGTAGAAAACAGGATCAATTGAATATCTTATTTTTTAGAAAAAATAATGAATATGTTGGATTTTGTATTTATGTAACTTATATTTCTGAGGATGGAAAATGTTTTATAGTTGATTACTGTATAGATTCTAATTATAGAAATCAAGGACTTGGCAAGCAATTTTTTTATCTTTTAAAAGATCAGACTGTTACAGAGGGAGCTAAATATTTCGCACTTAATCTATCAAACGAGAATAATCGAAAATTTTGGAAATCCTTAGGGTTCGAAAAAGCATATGTTGATGAATATGGAGAAGATGTTTATATTAACAGAGTAAATATGGATTTTATGAAAAACTAAATATTCAATAGGTTTAAAATCGATGGAACACCTATAATCTAGCCACTTATAAGATTGTATGATACTGCTAAATAAATCACTGAAGTTGATGGAAATATTACAGGTTTTGTGAAGAAATTTTTACTGTAATGTAAAAAATCTTCTACTATAAAACATGAATATTTTATTATAATACTGTATTATTCAGTGATGGATTTTACGGTGTTTTTTATGTTGTAATTTAATTAAATGACGAAGTAATTAATAAAGAGTGTTCTTTGAAAATTGAATAGTGCGGTATTTACAGAATATGCTACAATTAATTCATGATAGTAAGAAAGTGCGTATTAAAGGGGGAGAATTATGACAGTATTTTATTTAATTAGACATGGAGAACCAACATATCAACCTGTTAACGATAGAAATTTTATTGGACATGGGTTGGATTTAGCACCATTAACTGAAATTGGAATACAGCAATTAAAAGAAACATCAAAAGACAATCGACTTAAAAATTGTGAAATTATTGTTTCATCACCTTATACAAGAGCACTTCAAAGTGCATCAATTTTATCCAAGGAATTAGGAATAGATATAGAAGTTGATGTTGACTTACATGAATGGATACCTGATATAATAAACTTTCAACATAGAACCTCAGAAGAATGTTTTGCCTTGAGCAGAGATTTTGATTTACATAATGGAATACATCCTAAGGGTGAGGTCAAAGTGTGGGAAACTAAGGAAAATATGAAGAGAAGAATAAATGGGGTATTGGAAAAGTATTTGAAGTATAACAGAGTGATTGTAGTTTGTCATGAAATGGTTATAAAAACAATTGAGTATCAAGAGAAAGTTGCAAATGGTGAAATTATTGAATATAGCAGATAAATAAGCAATAAAAAAATAATAAACTTGATGAACAATTTTCTTATTTAACGACTAAAATTTAAAATCGAATATTTTATGCAAATACCGTATTATTCGAATGAATTCTACGGTATTTTTACGTCGCAATTTAAATATTTTGTGACGTAACTATTGAAATTAAAAGTATGAACAATGTTCTTTGAAGATTAAACAATGGGATATTTACAAAATATATTGAAATTAATTCGAGATAGTAATAAATTATTAAAAGAGGTGAAAACAATGATTATACGTTTAGCTCAAATAGATGATGAAGAAAGAATATCAAGGCTAATAGCACAATTTAGAGTTGAGCTAAAAGAACTTAAAGGAATTACATCAACACGTAAAATAGATCAAGCAAAGGAAGAATTTAAAGAGTATATAGAGGCAAAGTATCCTATCTTTGTAGCTGAAAATAATAGTAAAGAACTGTTAGGCTATTTAGTTTGTAGAGTTGATGATAGTATAGTTTGGGCAGAATCCATATCTGTTGATAATAATGCAAGAAGAAATGGTATAGCTTTTAAATTATATAAAGAAGCAGAAAAGATTGCAAATAAATTAGGTGGAGATACAGTTTATAATTGGGTACATCCTAATAATGATAAGATGATAAAATTTTTATCTAATATCGGATACAGTGTTTTAAATCTCATTGAAATAAGAAAGCCATGGAAAAATGAAATATTAGCTCAAAAAATATCTGTTGGAAATCATGAATATAATTATTAATTTTTTAATGTACAATATTCTTAATATTTAAATCGTGTTAGCAGATAAAGCTAGTAGTTTGTCTGTTAGTTAATTGTAACAGAATAAGGAGGGTAATTAATGATTCAATCAGTGGTGCATATTGCTTTAGTAGTAAAAGATTATGATGAAGCAATCGAGTTTTACACAAAAAAACTTCATTTTGAATTAGTAGAAGATACATATCAACCGGAGCAAGATAAAAGGTGGGTAGTAGTATCTCCACCAAGTTCAAATGGAACAACAATATTACTCGCAAGAGCCTCTAAGGCAGAACAAGAGGCTTTTATAGGAAATCAAGCAGGTGGAAGAGTTTTTCTTTTCTTAGGAACTGATGATTTTTGGCGTGATTATAGTGAAATGAAAAAAATAGGAATAGAGTTTGTTAGGGAACCTAAAAATCAAGACTACGGAACGGTTGCAGTATTTAAAGATTTATACGGTAACCTATGGGATTTAGTTGAGTTCAATGAAGAACATCCAATGTTTAAAAGAGTTAAATAAATTCCAATTTGCAGGGCTAATGTAACATAATTTTAGATTTAATTCTGTAGCATCTTTCTTATATGACGAATTACCAACAAAGTTATTAATATGTTA
>NZ_DKLM01000126.1 GCF_002455975.1 Clostridium sp. UBA6640 | reverse complement strand
TTTTTCACTGACAAGAAAGCCCCTATGCTGGGCGCACTAAAATAGGATTGTAACTTTTATAGTTACAATCCCATAAAATTAACAACATAATGTATCCAAATAGCCAATGATTGGACTTTACACAAATTTATTTGCAGACTCTAATTACTCATGGTTTTTTTATTGAAACTTAGTACCAATTAATGTTTTCAGCTACTTCTGCAATATCTGGAAGTTTTACATCTTTTAATGCCCACTTTTCAAATTCTCTATATCCTGTTCTATCAACTATATATCCTATATGTTCCTTTCCACCTGGTGCATCTTTATCAATATACTCTTCAATATACTCATAAGTGTTTAGAATTATTTTAATTATACTTTCTTCATCTATCCATTTTATAAAATCTTGAGCCATCCTTGGATTTTTCTTACCTGTTCTACCCATAATTATTAACTTATAATATTTATCTGTACTCCTTGACCATGCACCTGTAGGACATTTACCCACGCATTCTCCACAACCTACGCATTTAGAATGATCCCTTACTACCTTAAAGTTTTCAAACCTCAATGCTCCTGTAACTCTTTTCTTACAATTCTTAACGCAAGATTCACAACCGACACATCTATAACTTTCGTATTGTGGTACTGTCATACCTATAATTCCAAAATCCTGCATTCTTGCTTTTATACAGTCATTAGCACATCCTGTTAATGCAATTTTTACATGATAGTCATTTGGGAAAATTGCTTTTTCAATTTTTAAAGCAAATTCAGAGGTATTATAATTCCCAAAAGGACAAACATTATTGCCGATACAAGCAGATACATTTCTAGTTCCAGCTGCATTGTATCCTTTATTGGGATTAAGCTGATTTATTCCTAAACCTTCTATAATTGGTTGAATTAAATTATTTATTTCATCCATCTTGTTCATATCTATACCTGGAACTTCAAACCCCTGTCTAGTTGTTAAATGTACTGTACCATTTCCGTAGTTCTCTGCAATTTCATTTAAGATTGTAAAATATTTGGTTGGCATATAACCACCAGGTACTCTTATTCTTATGGCAACTTTTCCTCTATGCTTAGTAACTCTAAAAGCATTCTTTTTTAAGTTTTTAGTATTTATATCCACAATATTCCCCCCCCTAATCTATAAGAGCTTTTCCTTTAATATAATTAAACACTGGTCCATCCACGCAAATATATGTGTCATCTATCTTGCAATGACCGCATTTCCCCACTCCGCAGCACATTTTTCTTTCTTGAGAAATCCAAATATTCTCTTCTTTAATTCCTAGTTTTAAAAATTCTAAAACAGTAAATTTCATCATCATTGGAGGTCCTACAACTATTACTTGAACTTCATCTATATTATTTATCTTAAGGTCTGGTATATATTTTGTAACAAGTCCGACCTTTCCACTATATCCTTCTTCTGCACTATCTACTGTTATAGTAACATCAGAAGTTTTTTTCCATCTTTTTATATTATCTTCAAAGAGTACATTATCAATAGTTTTAAAACCTGCTAATACAGTTAAACTTTTGCATTCTTCAATATTATCTGCAAAATAATCTATAACACCTTTAACTGGAGATAATCCTGTTCCTCCTGCAGCCACTATAAGCTCTTTATCTTTATAGTTATCTATATCGAAACCATTACCATAAGGTCCTCTTAAGAAAAGAATATCTTCTGGTTTAAAGCTATGAATTACATCTGTAACAACTCCCACTCTTCTTATGGTAAGCTCTATATATCCTTCTCCTATTTCTGATACAGATATTGGTGCTTCACCATACCTCGGAAGTGATACTTCAAAAAATTGACCTGGCTTTACATCCCCGTAGTACTCCATTCTAAAGGAATACTCTATATCTGTATGCTTTTTTATACTAATTATCTTAGATTTAAATGGCATATATATATTTGACATTTTTATTTTTCTCCTTCCATAGCATCATTAAGCTTGTTTACGCAATTTGAAAAAGATATATATTCTGGACAGATATCATCACATCTTCCGCAACCCACACACATATGGTATCCAAACTTTTTCTTAAAATCATATACCTTATGCATTACTTTAAATCTCATTCTTTCACTTTTCGCTTTTCTAAACTCATGTCCTCCAGCCATAACTGTAAAATTATCTACATGGCAAGATGCCCATACTCTCCTTCTCTCTCCTGTTTTCTCATTATCTTTATAAAAAATATCTTGCATTGAAAAGCATGTACAAGTAGGACAAACAAAATTACATCTTCCACAACTAATACATCTTGAGTTATATTCCTTCCACATATCTGAATTATAAATTCTTTGATCTAAGTTTTCTGGTATATTAACTTTTACAGAATTTTCTGTAACATAATCTGGTTTTACCTCGCAACTGCTACCTTCAACATCATTAAAATAAACTAATAACTCTTCATCTTTTACATCTAGCTCTACAACATCATTTCTAAAATTTATTGCTGCATGATATTTATCGCTTTTATTTGTACCCATACTTACACAAAAACAATTTTCAAAGCTCTTACTGCAGTCCATCAACATAAATTTTACATTATCTCTAATCGCCTTATAATATGGGTCCTTGTCACCATTTTTTAAATACATCTCATCTATTCTTTTTACAGCTTGTAAATCACAGCTCCTTAAAAATACCAATATTTCTTTTCTATCAATTTTTGGTTCAATCCATTGATCTTCTGTAAAATAAAACAAAGTTTGAGTTATTGGTAGTAATATTTCTTTAAAAGAAAAATGAGATTTTACATCAACTACAATCTCTTCTATTGAACTTACTAATCCATATCTTACCCTATCTGTGTCAGAAAAAGTTCCCTTACCTTTTAGGTTTACAGGTGCATATATTTCATATTTTTCATTTAAGTTTTTTAGCACATCATTAAACCTATCTTTAGAAATTATAACTCCCATAATTGTACACTCCTATACTTTTATTCTTTATAGTGAAATTTTGAATATTATAAGAATATGATTTGAATCATCTGGATATTAAGTTTATTTCGAAAATTTCACTATTTATTGTTAATTAATCCACTACCATTAACAATAATTTCCCTACTACTCACCCTAATTCTAATTGATATATAAAAAAAAGTATGTGATTTTTATCACATACCCTTAAAATATTTAGCTAAATTTTCTCTTGAACATCCGAACATGTTTACGAGATATGAGTACAACTATAGATATCTCAGGATACTAATTGCTTGTATTTTTAATACTAAATTCACACCAATAGTTAAATTAATCCTTCACATTTATAAATATAAGATATAAATTACTTTACTGCGATTGCAGGAACAATAGGTTATAAAAACACTACATATTAATATATTTAAAATAACAAAAGGATTAATAGGTACAATTCCTAATAACCCTTCTTTATTTACATCATATGTTAAGATTCAACAAAAGAGAATTTGTGATTTTCAGTTCCCTTTTTGCTTTAGTTGAATTATTTTTCTATTTAAAATTGTTATTAAATGTTTCAACTATTTTATCCTTATCTTTATGATCATCGTAGTTAAGTAACATGAACCCATCTTTGTAAAGTACTGGCATATTTTTACCCATTAAAGATACTTCACCTTCTTTTGCTTGTTTAGTATATTCCTTCCCATTTTCTAATAGATTCTTACTATCATAGAAGTACAATTCAACTGTATCATCGTTTATATCAAACTTAATTCCATTATTTGCTCCAATCATTTGATACATAACTTCTTTATTTTCTCCAACTGTCATTCCAGCATCAGTAAATGATTGTTTTATAGAGTCTATTGTGACATCTTTAGCTTTAGAATTACCACATCCAACTAATAAAAAAAGCATAGATATAGAAATTATAATTGCTGATAATATTTTTTTCATAAAATCTCCCCCTTTATGTACATTAACATCTTAACATTTTATACAACCAAGCATTCATTATAACTTTAATTCCCCTATTTACACAGAATATATTATTAATGTAAGATATAATAATATAGATAATTAAATACATATATACAAATAAAAATAGAAAGTAGCTCCTAAGTTTCACCCTAGAAACTACCTTCCATTACAATATATCTATCTAATCCGCACACACATAACCACCATGTTCCCCATAGTAAATTTGTATCCAATCCCCCTCTTTTCTGTATAATCTTACTTTTTCTCTTGGCTTTAAAACACTTACTATTTTGCTATTAGTAGATTTACTCTGCCTTACATTTAAACCGTCTTTAGCAGTAACAATACCTAGCTTTCTATTTAAAGAGCACCAATTATTATTACTATTATTATGTGTAGCTTTACCTACAATCCCTTCTACAATTGCACTAACTATCTTTTCCGAATCATATTTATTCATATCATCTTTATTATCACGAAAGTAGCACCCTATTAACTTTGCTTTAGTTTTTGTATTTCTTATTACATATAAATTGCTACCATCTTTAATTTCTCGGTTTGCATATCCAATCCCTACTAAATTATTTAATACTCTAGTAGCTTCTTGAAATTATTCGCCGTCCCATGTATATATTTCTGTTTCACATACCTGTCCATTATAGGCATTTAAAATTTATGCTAATAAATAAATCTACATTGTTGTTATTGGCTTACTTTACTCTATAGCCTAAACTTTCTTCTAAAATATTACAAGTATCTACAGTGCAATTTATAACAGTATGACCTAATGCTTTTAATTTACTTATAACTTTAATTCCTACTTCTCTTGTTAAGTTAGATTCTGCCTTAATTCCTACTGATCCATAATCAGCATCGCTAAGTATATGACCATAATCTATAGCAATTTTAAAGTTTATCACACCCTTAATTAATTTTATTTTTTATATCTTGTACATCTTTTTTTATATCTTCAATCACCTTTAATTTTGTTGCTAAATCTTGTATTATTGATTGGTTCTTATCTATAGTGGAATTCAATCTATTCTCTCTTTCTTGTGTAGTTTAAGAACATAAATTAATAAGAGTACAAATAATGCATATCCTAACCCTTAACTAATTGCCACTTTTACTATTTCTTCTTCCATATTCTTATCTCTTGTTGTTTTAGTTTACTTTAAACTAAATAGTCATAATTATGATTATGTAACCTAATCTAAGTTTTTATCGTAAAAATAGGCAATAAAAAAAGACCTCTATTGTCTCTCTATCAACTTTAAAATTAGGTATATTTATGGTATCTAAATAATTTAGTTTAACAAATTATTTTAAATTATTTTAAAATATTTTTTATTCTTCTAATATAAGTATTTATACTAACATCCGTAACTTCCCTGTTTTCTTTCAAAAAAGTATAAAGCCTTCTATAGTTTTATTATTTATTTTATTTATAGGACTATTGCAAGAATAGAACTTATACCAAATAAGCAAAAAATCTTCATATGTTTTTATTGTTGCTGCTTTTAAATTTCTAATTTTACAATATATTATAAATTCCTCTGCACCTTCCTCAAAAGCTTTATTTATGTCATTATTAATAGTTAGTCTTCTCCTCATGAAAAAACACCAAACATATCATAAGCGTTTTTTACTCTTAGATATGTTTGGTGTTTTTCAATTACTTTATATCTTAAGTACATTATCACATACCCTTAAAATATTTAGCTAAATTTTCTCTATTAATAACTGTTATTTTTTTATTTTTTATAAATATAAGATTTTTATCTTCCAACACTTTTATAGCTCTAGACATTGTTTCTCTTGAACATCCGAACATATTTGCTAAATATGTGACAGTCATGCTCATATCAATTACTATGCCCTTTTCTCCAGCTATTCCATAATCTTTTGAAAGTTTCCAAAGTTTTGCTGCTAGTTTTTTCTCGATTTTTAATGGCACTGTATTTTTTAGTTGTCTATATGTTCTTCTAATTTTTTTAGTCATAGATTCTATAATTACTTTAGTTAGTGAAAATTTTTTTTCCATAAGCTTTAGTAACTCATCTTTGTCAATTGTCATAATAACGCTATCTTCAAAAATCTCACAATTTACTGAAGAGCTTCCATTATCAATTATTACATCATTTATTATACTTCCTTCTCCTAATATAAATATTACCCGCTTTTGTCCTTCTTCCGATATTTTATATAAAGATACTTTTCCACTTAAAACTATATAAATATTATTTACTACATCCCTTTCCATAAAGAGTTGATGTCCCCTATGAAAATTGGTTTTGTAACTTTTCTCACAAATTTCTATTAATATATCCTTATCTAATCTTCCAAAGTTCTCTAATCTCTCTATATCCTTTAATATAACCTTATCCATAGTGCACTCCTAATCAATATAATTCAGATTTTACTATTAATTCTATTATATATTATGGATATAAATAATACATCTATTTGTAAATGCACAGTAAAAACAAAATCTCTTAAGGATTACCCTAAGAGATTTTTATTTTACTTATTCAGTTGGTTCACCATCAAAATCTACATATCTTGGTGAAGTCTTTTTATTTCCTTTATTTTTAGGTAAGTTATTTATCTTTTGTCTTCTTTTCCCTTTATTATTGCTATTATTGGTTTTATCCATACTAATCACCCCTTTCAGCCTTATTTTTACCTAGGCTAAAAGTTTTATACTTAGAAATTAATTACTCCTCATCAAAATAACTTTGCTAGGAATATTGCTTTCTTTTATTAATTTTCCATTTACATTTCTATCTATAGCTGAAATTACCATACAACTTAATAGTCCAATTAATAATACGATTAATCTACTTTTAATTTTTTTCTTTATCATAAACTCTCACCTACTATTAATGATATTGATAATCACTTTCATTTATACTTTTATTATAATATATTTATTTTTCTATGTCTATAGGTATACAAAATAGAGTTTATTAAAAAACGTATTGTTAACTTTTATTTTCTATAGTAGATTAAAATTAATATATAAATGAAAAAAGGACTTTCTAAAACTTAACGGTTTTTAGAACAAAAAAACTATGCTAGTTAGTCATTTAGCATAGTTTTTTACATTTAATTATTTAAGTCTTAATGAAGAATATAAGAACATTGTGAAGTAAAGCAAGTTCTGATCATGCTTATTAAGAACATAATAAAGAATCTATCTCAAACCAATGTTCTGTCAACCAAAGCATTTCATCTTTGAAACGTTTTGGAATTTCGTCACATTCTCTAAAAAATTCCGGCTGTATCCACCACGGTGTTTCAATGCACCACGAAAGCCTCAAGGCGTCCGCTATATTAGGCAAAGTTAGCTCTAAATGCTGTGTATAGCCTTCAAGGAAAGCGTATACCTTTTCGACATTCATTACATTGCCTTCCAACGCAAAAGACAGTATCGCTCTTCCTATATCATGCCAAATATAGCTGTAACAATTACGGTCGAAATCTACGATAGCAGATACGCAATCCACATCGAACAGGATATTGCCGGGTTGAAAATCCTCATGGGCAAGTCCTTTGGGAAACTTATCAAAAAATTTGGTACTAAGCTGCTTCAAAATCGGCTCCAGCTCAAGCAAAGCTTTCCGATATTCAACATGAGTGCCTGGCAAGCATTTCGTCATACGGGAGTTAAAGTTTTCCCATAATAACTCCATAGTATAACCGCCAAAAACCGGTAGGCTCTTGACTAAAGGCTCCAGTAATTGTGAAAATGCTTTATGCATTATAGCACAGGTGCTGCCGAGACTTTGCATTTGTGTTATTGTGATTGTATTGGCTTTTTCGATCTTTCCTAAACGAAAATCCATAACCATATAAGCTGTTTTGTCATCCAGCCAACGAATTATACGGTCTCCATACTGCCAGAGAAACGGACAGGGAACGCCTTTTTTTTCAAGGATAATCTGCCGCTGCAGTGCGGGCTCGATTCTCTCAATTTGTTCTCTGCGAAACCGCCTAGTGCTGTATTGTTTGACCAAAAGCTCGCCCTTTTCAGTAGAAACCTTCCATTTCAGATTCAACAATCCACCTGTTGCTGGAGTAATTTGATTACAAATTATCCCATAACTGTCTTTCAAATCAGCTATAATACTATCCTCCATATAATAGCCTCCTAAACAAAATTTGAATAATCTTTAGCGCACATTTTTTTACAAGTGAGTACTTATATTATATACCAATTATCTACAAATACTAATATATTAAGAGAAGTATATTACGCATTATACTGGAAGTGCTTATCTGTAACGTCTATTCTTTGTGCAGGAATTGGCGTATCACCATTACCATTCTTTGAAGCCCAGCTGAAGTTATAAAACGTTCTTAAAGTAGTTAATTCTGGATTGTAGCTACAATAACTATAAACCTTTTCCTAGACTCTCGCTGTAACAGGTGTGGTTTTAAGGATAGACATGTTTCTTCTTATCTGATTAAGAAAAGGAGTGCAAAAATCATTGTATTTCTGCACTCAAAAGTTATTGTATTTTTCCTTTTTTCATCTCTAAGATAAGCCCATTACTAAAAACTTAGGAAATTCTCCTTTTATTTATATAGCTCTTGTTTCATATTTTAAAAACGCTTTTTCTTCCTGATTTAAATATGGTGATAACTTTTCATATGTTTGCTTATGATAATTATTTAGCCATTCTCTTTCATCTTCAGTCATCATCTCTGGAATTATTCCATCTAAATCAAACGGACAGAATGTTATAGTTTCAAATTTAAAAAATTCTCCACCATATTCAGTTATTTCATCCTCAGTTACAAATAATGTATTTTCTAATCTTATGCCATGCTTACCTTCTTTGTAAACACCTGGTTCATTAGTTATATTCATACCTACTTCTAATTTAACATTTGATGGAACTCTAGATATTCCATGTGGTCCTTCATGAACATTTAATAAATATCCTACGCCATGTCCTGTACCACATTTGTAATCTATTCCTGCTTCCCAAAGTGGTTTTCTAGCAAGTATATCTAAGTTGCATCCTACAGTACCAACTAAAAATCTAGCTTTAGATAATCCAATATTACCTCTAGCAACTAAAGTAAAATCTCTTTTTTCCTCTTCCGTTAGTGATCCTAAAACTACTGTTCTTGTAATATCTGTAGTGCCATCATAGTATTGTCCACCTGAGTCAATTAAGAATAAACCTTCTGGTTTTAATTCATAATCTGTTTCTGGAGTTGCACTATAGTGCATCATAGCTGCATGATCTTTATATCCTGCTATTGTATTAAAACTTGGTTCTATAAATAATTCATCTTCAGCTCTTAAGCTAGTTAATTTATTAGAAGCAGATATTTCTGTTACTTTTTCACCTCTTGAAACTGATTCTTTTAGCCATTTTATAAACCTTACTTCGGCAACGCAATCTCTAATTGTAGCTTTTCTTGTATTTTCTATTTCTATTTTATTTTTTATAGCTTTTAATTTAGTTGTTATATTTATTTCCTCTATTTTAGTAATATCAGACTTTATAGCATTTAAAATCATTACATTAGTTTTAGCTGGATCATATGTTATAACTTTATCTTCTGGTAAACTTTCAATAAATTCTGTTACCTCTTCATATGACTTAACTTCAATATTTTCACCTTTTAACTCTTCCGCTGTTTCTCTTGATATTTTAGATAAATCAACAAATAAATAAGCTTTATTTTCATCTATCACAGCATAAGAAATAACTACAGGATTTTTGTCTACATCTCTTCCCCTTATATTAAATAGCCATGCTATGTCATCTAGTGAACTTAATATAAAATAATTAGCTTCTATTTTCTTCATTTTATCTCTAACTTCACTTAATTTTTCACTTCTGGTTTTTCCAGCATATTTAACATCATGAATAAATACCTGCCCTGATGGAAGTGCTGGCCTATCTTCCCAAATCTCACCTACTAAATCAAATCTTGTTTCAATTTTAAACTTTTTAGAGGCAAATTTTAATGACATATCCTTATATAAGGAAACAGGAAATACCTTTCCATCAAAACCTATAGTTGAATTTTTTTCTACATTTTCCTTTATCCATTCAATGTAGGTTGAAACTGCTGGTTGTCCCATTTTAAATAATTCAATTCCACTTCCCTGTAATTGTTTTTCTGCCTGTATAAAATATCTTCCATCTGTCCATAAGCCTGCACTATTTAATGTTACAACAACTGTACCTGCGGATCCTGTAAATCCTGATATCCATGCTCTTGATTTATAATGTTCTGCTACATACTCACTTTGATGAGAGTCAAAACTAGGAATAATATAAGCCTCAATATTCTTTTCTCTCATTAACGCTCTTAATTTTTTTATTCTTTCCTTTACTGTCATCTTTTTACCTCCAATCATAATAGAACTCTATATAAAATAAACTTTAAATTTATAAATACTATGTGACATTTTTAGTATGATAGCTTAATTATAATATATTTTTTACTTTACTTGAATATTTTCTTACAGTTTAATCAAAATTTCTTACATTTCCTAAATTTTTATTATATTTGTAAAATCACCCAACATTTATGCTTAATATTTTCAAGNNTCCAAAATTATGATATAATATAGGTGATAAAATTGGAAAGTAGGTATTTATATGAAAAAACTTTTATCAATATTGTGCATTTTATTTTCATTTTCTTTAATTGCTTGCACAAAAGAAAAATCAGAAACCATAAATCCTGATGATATCGCTAAAGATGTTGTAATCAAATATTACACCTTTGATAAGGACCGCATAGATTTATATGCAAAGCTTGCCATAGATGGTGTAATTAGTGCAGAATCTGCTGATAAATTACATAGCCCTATTAAAGATTATTTTGAAGAGAATTTATATTTAATAACAATTAGCGAAAAAATTATAATTTCTCAACTTGAAAGTTCTCATAGGGACAAATATACTCTCGAAGTAAAAGATGCTACTTTAATTAAAGTTAACTCTTCTGAAGAAGGTATCTATGATTACGAATATACTGGAACTTTAATAAAAAAATCTTTTGAAAATGAATCCAGTGAAGAAGTTCCTATGTCTGGACATCTTAAATTAAATAATTATAATGACAAGTGGACAGTGACAAGTTTTTCTTCGAACCTTCCACTAAAGTAACTAAAAATGTTATTAAACTTCTTCTGTTATTTTCACAGCATTCTTGCTCTTAGAAAAATAACAGAAGAAGTTTTTTTATTAGTTATAAATGATGTCTTTTTATTTTCTTAACTTGTTATGCTAGCGATTAACTAGCTTAACAAGTTAAATTATATATAGTATATTAACATTCTAAAAATTTAACTTTTCTACAATAATCTATCATTTTATTCATATGCTCTAGACTTAGGCTTGGCCATATGAAGTCTGCTTGCTTAAGTAATATGTGAGTTTTTTCACATATGCTTACAAAGGCTTTATTCTCCTCATCGTTCAATATATTAGAGTGTAATAAGAAATTATCTATATGCTCTCTTAAGTCCTCTCTATTATAGTTATCATATATATATTCTAAAAATTCTTCAAAGGACTTCATCTCAATTGGAAATCCTAATTTGTTTAATAAATCTCCTACTAGAATTGGAGTTACAGAATTGGGATTAAATATATGATATATTTCATTTTTTAAATCTGCTCTATCATATAATAAAATAATTGCCCTACTTACATAATCAACAAATGAAAAATCATAACTAGAATTTATTTTTGGCATTGCTCCTAAATTTATATAGGATTTTAACTGTGAATAAAAAGCATTTTCATCTATATTTTTCTGGAACACCCCTGTTCTTGAATTAAAAACAATATTTCCTACTCTAAATATATTAGTATTAATACCATCTTCTCTTGCCTTTAAGACAACTCTTTCTCCTTCGATTTTAGTCTTTATATAATAGTTATCAATATGGTTTTCTAATTCATCATTATATTCACTAAATAGCATATCTCCTTTATTTGTTTTCCCTAATCCTACACTAATAGTTGAAATATGATTTAAATCTTTCTTTTGTCCAAATTTAGCAAATTCTATTAATCCTTCAACAGCCTTTACATTCACTTCATAAAAATCCTCATAATGACCATAATGCTTTACATTGGCAGCAGAATTGATAATACAATCTACAGTTTCAGCTAAAACCTCATATAATTCTTTTTCCAAACCAAAATTATGTTTTGTTATATCCCCATTTATTATGGAGATTTTATCTGAATAAATCTCATATATATTACTTCCAAAATATAATTCAAAATTTTTCATTAATTTTTCTTCTGCTTCTTCTTTATTTTTCCCTCTTATAAGTAAGTGAATTGTTACATCATCACTATTCAATAATTCGCGTAAAATATGCGTACCTAGATATCCTGTAGATCCTGCTAAAAAAATATTTTTGTACTTTCTTTTTTTAATAACATGAATTTGTTCATATGCTTTATTTAACTCTCGATAATCCATAATGCTGCTATTTAACTTTTTATTACAAATTGAACTGTTGCTTGAATCTTCTAAAGTAACTGCTACCTCCTTAAAAGAATCAATTTTCATCTTAAGATTATTTTTCTTGAAAGATACTTTTTTAGATAGCTGAGATATGGTTTTACATTCAAAAATATCATTTATTTTTATTTCGAAATCAACAATTAATTTAGATACAATACGAATTGCTTTAATAGAATCTCCACCTAGATCAAAAAAATCATCTTTTACTCCTATTCTCTCTATTCCTAGTATTTCTTTCCATACAGAAACCATCTTAGCTTCTATAAAGTTTCTTGGTGCCTCATATACTGTGCCTATATCAATAAATTTATCATATTGCTCTAATACTCTCCTATCAACCTTTCCATTTGGTGTTACTGGTATTTTTTCTAATTGTATAAAATATGATGGTATCATATAATCTGGTAGCTCTTTTGAAAGATATTCTCTCAATTCTTTAACATTAATTTCACTATCTCCAACTATATAAGCACAAATATACTTATTATTATTTTTATCTTCTCTAGATATTACCACTGTTTCCTTTACTTTTTCATTTCTTAACAGCTGCGATTCTATCTCTCCTAATTCTATTCTAAAACCTCTTATTTTTACTTGATGGTCTATTCTTCCTAAAAATTCTATATTTCCATCTGGCAGCCACCTTGCTAAATCTCCTGTTTTATACATTCTTATATTTGGTTCAAAAGGATTTAATATAAACTTTTCTTTTGTTAGCTCTGGTTTATTTAAATATCCTCTTGCAAGACCATCTCCAGATATGCATAGCTCTCCTGATACTCCTATTGGTTGAAGCTTGTTATTTTTATCTACTATAAATATTCTTGTATTATCTATTGGCTTGCCTATTGTTATCTTTTTATTTATATCAATATCTCTCATGATTGTTGTGATTACAGTATTCTCAGTTGGTCCATATTCATTAACTACTTCAATTTCTTTGTTAATACTTTTACACCTTTCAACAACATTAGAGGTCAAATTTTCTCCTGCTAATGTTACTATCCTTAAATTTTTTCCTTCTTCTGGAGTCAAATATTCCATTATTGCTAAACACATAGATGGCACTGTTATAAAGTGTGTAATGTTATGTGATAGTATCTTATTTTTTATCACAAATACATCTTTTGCTTCAATATCATTTAAAATAACTACTTTTGCCCCAGATATAATTGGTGTGTAAAAACTTATTACAAATCCATCAAACGCACAAGAAAATAACTGAAGTACGCTATCTCTAGAATTTAATTTATATTCATTTCTTCTCCATTGAAGCATAGTTACAACGCTTTGATGCTCTATCAGTACGCCCTTTGGCTTTCCAGTAGATCCAGAAGTATAAATGATATATGCTAAATCTTGTGGAGTATTTACTTTCTTTAAATTTTCTTCACTCTGCAAATTAATTTTCTTATCATCTATATCTAATACTTTCCCACTATAATCTATTTCCTGTAATAATTTATGACGAGTAAGTAATATATCCATTTTGCTATCTTGTATCATATATTTTATTCTATCCTTAGGATATTCCGGTTCAATAGGCACGTATGCTCCTCCAGCTTTTAATACCCCAATCATTCCTACTATCATCTCTAAAGATCTTTCTAGCATTATTCCGACTATAGAATTAGCCTTGACTCCGCGCTCTCTCAATACTCTCGCGAGCTTATTTGCTTTAACATTTAATTCTCTATAAGTTAGCTTATTATTCTCACATACTACAGCTATATTGTTAGGCGTGTTTTTAACTTGTTCTTCAAATAGTTCATGCATAGTTTTGCATTTAAGATATTCAGCACTTGTAGCATTGAAATCATAAAGAATCTCTCTCTTTTCTTCTTTTGATAACATTTCTATTTCTGATAGTTTAATTTCTACATTATTTGCTACTGCTTTTAATATATTCATATAGTGTCTTGATAATCTTTCTACGGTTTCTCTTTTAAAAAGTTTTGTACAATACTCTAAATTAAAAGTTATCTTTTCCTTTGATTTAATAGCACTTAATGTCATATCAAACTTAGATATCCTATTTTCAAACTCATATGGTCTAAATTTTAATCCATCAAGGTCCATATCTTCTACGTCCATATTTTGTAATGTAAACATCATATCAAATAATGGATTCTTACTAAAATCTCTATTTATATCTAAATTACTAATTAATTCTTCAAATTGATAATCTTGATTTTCATATGATTCTAATGCAGTGTCCTTAACTTTTTCTAAGAATTCCTTAAAACTCATCTCTCCTTTAGGATAATTCCTCATTACGATGGTGTTTACAAACATTCCTATTATATTATCTAAATCAGAATGTGACCTACCTGCTACTGGTGTTCCTACAACTATATCTTCCTGGCCTGTATGCTTGGATAACAATACATTATAAGCTCCTAATAATATCATATATAGGGTTGTCCCTGTTTTAGCTGCAAGTTTATTTATATCTTCTACTAATCCCTTTTCTATTTCAAATTTTACTACATCCCCCTCAAAACTTCTTACAGCAGGCCTTATATAATCTGTTGGCATATTTAATGCAGGTATTTCATCATTAAACTTACCTATCCAATATTCTTTTTGTTTTTCAATAGATTTAGTTTTTAATATATTATTTTGCCACTGGGAAAAATCCTTATATTGTATTCTTAACTTTGGTAATTTTTTATTTTCATATAATGCAATAAATTCTTTTATAAATATTCCTGTTGATATTCCATCTGATATTATGTGATGGGTATCCATCATAAATAAATGACTATTTCCAGATAATTTTATAAGTTCTACTCTTAAAAGTGGTGCTTTGCTAAGATCAAATGACTGCATAAAATTCTCTATTTTATCCTTTATTTCACCTTCTCTTAATTCACTATAAGCTATTTCAAACTCTACATCTTTATATATTTTTTGTACTGGACTGCCTTCTATTAATTCAAAAGCTGTTCTAAAGGACTCATGCCTTCTTACAAGTTCTTGCATTGCCTTTTTAAACTGATTTATATTTAATTCACCTTTAATTGTCATTATCATCGGCATATTATAATTTATACTTGCATTTTCAATTTGATTTAGTATATACATTCTTTTTTGTGCAGAGGATAATGGATAATATTCCTTTTCTTCTACAATTTCTATTGTAGAATATATACTTTTATCTAAATTTCTTATACACTCTCCCAAACTATTTATAGTAGAGCTTTTAAATATTTGTCCCAAAGAAATTTCTACATTTAACTCTTTGCATATCTTATTTACAAGAGACATAGCTTTTAAAGAATGTCCTCCTAGTTCAAAAAAGTTATCATTTATTCCTATCCGATCAACATTTAATACATCTTTCCATATTTCCGCTAAACTCTCTTCGATTTCATCCCTTGGCGCTTCATACTCTATTCCTGTATCTATTTCACCTTCTGGCTTCGGCAATCTCTTTCTATCTATTTTTCCATTTGGTGTTAATGGCATTGCTTCTAACTGTACGAAATATGATGGTATCATATATTCTGGTAACTCTTTCAAAAGACATTCTCTTAACTCTTTAACAGTAAAATTTACCGTTCCTACTATATAAGCACAAATATATTTATTACCCTCTTCATCTTCTCTAGCTATTACCAGCGATTCTTTTATCTTTTTCTTCTTTAGAAGTTGCACTTCAATCTCACCAAGCTCTATTCTAAATCCTCTTATCTTCACTTGATGATCTATTCTTCCCAAAAATTCTATATTTCCATCCGGTAACCATCTTGCTAAATCACCAGTTTTATACATTCTTTCACCTGGCTTATAAGGATTTTCTATAAATTTTTCTACAGTTAATTCTGGCTTGTTTAAATATCCTCTTGCTAGACCATCTCCTGATATGCATAATTCACCTGCAACTCCTATTGGTGCTAGTTGATTACTATTCATAATATATATTTGAGTATTTTCAATAGGTGTTCCTATAGGTATATTAATATATTTTAAATTTCTATCTACTGAATATCTAGATGAATAGATACTAGTTTCTGTTGGTCCATATAGATTTTCTAATCTTATAGTATTAAACTTACTATAAAAATTAGAAACTATATCTGTTTTTAATTCCTCTCCTGCAGCAAACACGTATTTTAAACTGTTTATTTTATCTAAATCATCCCCTATGTTTTCCATAAACACATTTAGCATGGCTGGCACAAAATTAATATGTGTTATTTTATGTTCCTCTATTAAATTAATAATAGCACTTATATCCTTTTCTTCATTACTACTCATTATTACAAGCTTGCCACTTCCTATAAACCAGCCAAATAATTCACTTACTGACACATCAAATGTAAATTTAGTCTTTAATAAGTGAGTATCTTCATGTCCTAATGGATATTTTTTCTCCATGCATACTAATGTATTAATTACACTTTTATGTTCTACCATTACTCCTTTAGGATTTCCAGTTGAACCTGAAGTGTATATAATATACGCTAAGCTATTTGAATTATTTATTCTTTCTAAATTATTTTTTTCACATCTATATAATTCTTCATCTAGTAAGTCTATAGTTTCTCCTAAAAAATCTATATTACTTGAACTTTTTTTCCTAGTTAACAACAATCTACTTTTGCTATCTTTTAGGATATATTCCACTCTTTCTTTTGGATAGTCCGGATCTATAGGTAAATACGCCCCTCCTGCTTTTAATATCCCCATTATTCCTACTATCATTTCTAAAGATCTTTCTACCATTATTCCTACTATAGAATCAGCTTTAACTCCTTTTTTTCTCAATACTCTTGCGAGCTTATTTGCTTTCATATTTAGCTGATCATAGGTTAATTGTTTGTCTTCATATATTACTGCTATACTGTTAGGAGTCCTTTTTACTTGTTCTTCGAATAGTTCATGTATAGTTTTATCTTTAGGACATTCAATTTTATCGCTATTAAAGTCATAAAGCAGCTTATCTTTCTCCTCTTTAGATAAAATTTCTATTTCTGATAATTTAATTTCTGCATTATTTGTTACTTCTTTTAGTATATTTATATAATGTTTTGATAATCTTTCTATAGTTTCTCTTCTAAAGAGTTTCGTGCAATATTGTAAATCGAAAGTTATCTTTTCCTTTGATTCAATAGCACTTAATGTAATATCAAATTTAGATACTTTATTTTCAAATTCATATGGTCTAAATTTTAATTCGTCAATTTCTATATTTTCTATATCAATATTTTGTAATGTGAACATCATATCAAATAATGGATTCTTGCTAAGATCTCGGGCTATATCTAACTGACTAATTAACTCTTCAAATTGATAATCTTGATTTTCATATGCTTCTAATGCTATTTCCTTAACTGTCTCTAAAAATTCTCTAAAACTTTTTTCTCCTTTAGGATAATTTCTCATTGCAACAGTATTTACAAACATTCCTATTATATTATCTAAATCAGAATGTCTTCTACCAGCCACTGGTGTTCCTACAACTATATCTTCCTGACCTGTATATTTAGATA
>NZ_DKLM01000161.1 GCF_002455975.1 Clostridium sp. UBA6640 | reverse complement strand
TTTGACTTATTATTTATTTTCAAATGCCTAATTAAAAATGGTGAAATTTTATGAATATAAATAATAAAAAAATTAAATTAATGTTACGTAGTAAAAGCGTAGCCTTTGGAGTAATTTTCTTAGGCTTTATTACGGTAGCTTCTATCTTTGGTCCATTGATAATGACAAAGGATAGAGATCAAATAAATACATCTATAGCAAATAAGCCTCCAAGTTTAGAGCATGTTCTTGGAACAGATGATTTAGGGAGAGATATTTTAGTAAGATTAGTTTACGGTGGAAGGGTTTCTTTAGCAGTGGGAATAGGAGCCACTTTTATATCTTTAACAATAGGAGTTTTTTTAGGAGCCATTGCTGGATATTTTGGTGGTAAGATAGATCTTTTAATAATGATCCTTGTAGATGTTTTTATGTGCCTTCCTTTTTTTATAATAGCTATAATATTAGCATCTTTAATAGGTCCTAGTATGTGGAATTCAGTTATAATAATAGGTTTTTTAGGATGGACAACTATTGCTAAAATAGTTAGAGGACAAGTGCTCGCAATAAAAGAGCGGCAGTTTATAGAAGCGGCAAGATGTCTTGGTATGGATTCTATAGAAATAATATTTAAACATATAATTCCTAATATTATATCTTCTATAATTGTGTATGCTACCTTAGGGATTGCTGGAGCTATATTGGCAGAATCAGGATTAAGTTATTTGGGAATGGGAGTAAAGCAGCCTATTCCTAGTTGGGGAAACATGCTTTCTACTGCTAGAAATATGAAGTCTCTTATGAGATATTGGTGGCAATGGGCACCGCCAGGAATAATGGTGTTTTTAACTATACTCTCTATTAATTTTATAGGAGATGGATTAAGAAATATTATAAGCCCAAGGACAAAGGAGTAGAAAATTATTATGGAAGATAATATATTAGAGGTAATAGATTTAACTACTAGTTTTAAAGGTGATGAAGGAAAAGTTAAAGCAGTAGACGGAGTTAGTTTTAATTTAAAAAGAGGAAGTGTATTAGGGATTGTTGGAGAGTCAGGTTGCGGGAAAAGTATAACAGCTATGTCTATTATGAGGCTTGTTGAAAGGCAGAATGGAGTAATAGAAAAGGGAAATATTTTATTTGAAGGAAAAGATTTATTAAAGCTTACGGATTTAGAGATGAATAGTATTAAGGGAAATGAAATCACAATGATATTTCAAGAACCTATGATATCTTTAAATCCAGTACTTAAAATAGGAGATCAAATTGGTGAGATATTAAAAGTACATAGAAATGTAAAAGGTAATGAAAATAAAAAAAGAGTTATAGAGATGTTGAAACTTGTTGGAATTAAAAGAGCAGATGAGGTTATAAATGAATACCCTCACAAGCTTAGTGGAGGTATGTGCCAAAGGGTTATGATAGCTATGGCATTATGCTGTACCCCAAAACTTTTAATAGCAGATGAGCCTACAACAGCATTGGATGTAACAGTACAAGCTCAAGTATTAGACTTAATTAATGATCTTAAGGATAAGTTAAATATGTCAGTAATTTTTATAACTCATGATTTAGGAGTCATATGTGAAGTTGCAGATGATGTGATGGTAATGTATGCAGGAAATATAGTGGAAAGGGCATCTGTAGAAGAAATATTTGACAATCCTGTTCATCCATATACAATAGGCTTAATCAATTCAAGACCAGAGAATTTTAAGAAGGGAGAACCACTTAAATGTATTAGGGGTAAAGTCCCAAAGCTTTCAGATATATTAGAGGGATGCTCATTTGCTGATAGGTGTGATTACGTTATGAACAAATGTATGAAATACAAACCTAACTTAAAAATCATAAAAGATGGTCATGAAGTTAGATGCTTTAGATATGATTTGAAAGAGGAAGGTAAAATTTAATGAATAAGATAGAATCTAATAAAGAAAAACTATTAGAAGTTAAAAATTTAAAATGTTATTTTAGCTATGGTAGAAATCTATTTAATAGAGAGAATAAAATAATTAAAGCAGTGGATGGAATATCATTTCATATTAATAAAGGTGAAGTATATGGACTTGTAGGAGAGTCGGGATGTGGTAAATCTACAACTGGTAGAGCAATACTAAACTTAATACCTAAAACAGGAGGAGTTTTAAAGTTTAATAGTGAGCTTATTTATGATGTAGAAAATAAATATAGCATAAGTAAGAAGGATATGCAAAGCTTAAGAAAAGACATGCAAATGATATTTCAAGATCCCTATTCATCACTAGATCCTACCATGACTATAGAAAATATAATTAAACAAGGTATAGTAAAACATGGAATTGTAGATAAAAGAAAATCAACAGATGAAATTAAAAGGATATTAGATTTATGTGGACTGAGAGAAGAAAGCATTAATAAGTATCCACATGAGTTTAGTGGAGGAGAAAGACAAAGGATAGTTATAGCGAGAGCATTATCTCTTAAGCCAAAGTTTTTAATTTGTGATGAACCTACAGCTGCATTAGATGTTTCTATACAAGCACAAATTCTCATGCTTATGGATGAGTTAAAAAAAGAAATGGATTTAACTTATTTATTCATATCTCACAATTTAAGTTTAGTTAGGTATTTTTGTGACAGAATAGGGGTTATGTATCTTGGAAATATTGTAGAAGAGGCACAAGGAGAAGAATTATTTTTAAATGCTAAACATCCTTATACTAAATGTTTAGTTTCATCAATACCGAAAAGTCATCCAAAGGAAAAAAAGACTAGGATAATAATGAAAGATGAAATACCAAATGGATATAATGAAATAAGAGGATGTAAATTTAACACAAGGTGTCCATATGCAACTGAAGTTTGTGGAAATCAGATACCAATATTGAAGGAAGTATCAAAGAATCACTTTGTTGCATGTCATAATTTAATTAAAAATTGAAATGAATTTTAATTTTAACTTAATATAACTTTTAACTTTCTTATTTTTATTTTAACAGTAAGTCTTTAATTATCAATAAATCTATACAAAGTTTTACCAACCTAATTTGAAATAAAAGTTCTCTTAATTTATTGAAATATCAAGGTTTGTGAGGACTTTTTTATCAGTTTTCTTAAAAATACAGAATGGTGGTAGAATTTTTAATAAACCCTTTATTTTCAATAGGCTAAGGGGTATAATGAAAATAGAGAATGGCTTGATTGCAGTGATTGAACCTTAACATAAGATGTATTTAAATGTTTGTAATTCAAGATCTTTGACATCTGCTTTAGAATTGAACCTTAACATAAGATGTATTTAAATAATTTTGCTGTTGGCTCAATGTAGTTAGAATCACATTGAACCTTAACATAAGATGTATTTAAATTTTAATGCTGCATACATTAAATTTTCAGCAGTTTTATTGAACCTTAACATAAGATGTATTTAAAT